>JBCCVL010000227.1:0-7882 GCA_039195375.1 Actinomycetota bacterium | reverse complement strand
GGCGACTCGGGCGTGTCGGCGCTGATGTGGTAGCGGCCCTTCGGGTTGCCGGACGGGTTGACCAGGGCCTGGATGTGACCCTGGGAACTGAGCACGAACTCCGACTCGCCGCCGAGCAGGTTGACGGTCTCGTAGCAGCCCTGCCACGGGGTGATGTGATCGGTCACGGCACCGACGACGAAGCTCGGGCAGGTCACCGCACCGAGGTCGATCGGGGTGTCGAGGACCTCGATCGACCCGGGCTCGGTGAGGCCGTTCGTGCCGGCGATCTCCAGGAAGTCGCCGTGCAGCCCGGCCGGGAGGTTGGTCGAGTCGCAGTTCCAGGCCAGCACGTCGAACGCCGGCGGGTTCTTGCCCATCAGGTAGTTGTTCACCCAGTAGTTCCACACCAGGTCGTTCGGACGGAGCCAGGCGAACACCCGCTGGAGGTCCTCGCCTCTGAGGACCCCCTGGCGCTGGCTCTGCCGACGCGACGACTCGAGCGTCGGGCCCGAGATGAGGCTGCCCATCGTCGATGGCACGTCCCAGTCGAGCACGGTGACCAGGAAGGTGGCCGAACGGACCCGCCGGTCGTCGACCGCGGCCAGGTGGCCGAGCAGCGCGGCGGTGGTGATCCCGCCGGCGCAGACCCCGAGCAGGTTCAGGTCCCGGCTCCCGGTGATCTCCAGCGCCGCGTCGAGGCCATCGATGACGGCGGCGACGTAGGCGCTGAGGTCCCAGTCGCGCTGTTCGGGGCCGGGGTTGCGCCAGCTGACCATGAACACCTGGTAGCCCTGGGCAACGGCGTGCTCGACGAGGCTGCGGCCGGGGGCCAGGTCGAGGATGTAGTACTTGTTGATCTGTGGCGGGAGGATGACCAGCGGTCGCTTGCGGACCTTCGGCGTGGTCGGCGTGTACTGGATCAGCTCGAGCACCGGGTTGGTGAACACGACCGAGCCGGGGGTGGTGGCGATCGTCTCGCCGGCGACGAACGGGCGACTGTCCACCATCGATGGCATGGCCCCGTTTGTCCGGACGTCGTTGGCGAGGTGGCGGGCGCCGTCGAGCAGGCTCCGCCCCCGGGTCTCGACCGCCTCCCGCAGCGCTGCGGGGTTGCCGAGCAGCGTGTTGGTCGGGGCGACGGCGTCGGTGACGAGGTTGGTCAGGAACTCGGCCCGGAGTCGGGCCTTGGCGTCGAGGTCGAGGTCGTCCAGCAGACCGTGGACCTCCCGGTCCCAGGCCAGGTAGCTCTTGGCCAGCCGCTGGTACAGAGGGTTGGTGGTCCAGGCCTCGTCGGCGAAGCGACGGTCCTTCGGCCCCGGTTCCACGTCGGAGCGGCCAGCGGCGATCTTCATCTGCTCGGCCGCGAGGCGCAGGCTGCGCCGGAGGGCCGCACCGGGCTGGCGGGCCATCGTGCGGGCGAAGCGGGCGGCGGCGGCCGTCGACTGGCCGCCGTCGAGGCCGACGGGAACGACCGAGGTCAGCGCCTCCATCGCCGCGGTCACGAGCTCGGCGTCGGTCTGGGCTGGGGCGGTCGCTCGCCCGTTCCCCGTCGTCGTCTGGCCGCCGGCCCGTGGCGGCGTGGTGGTCGTCATCGTGCGGGTGTCCCTTCTCGCCGGCCGGGTCACGGCCGCCTCCTGCCCGGGGCGCCCGTCTTCGAGTCGCCCGGCTGCACGCCAACGTGCACTGACGACACTATGCAATTTTAGTCACTGATGTCAATATTGATGTAGATCATCAGAAACGGAGATCGGCGTCAAAATTGACGGCAGTATCCAAAAGAGGGTTGCCGGCGGGGTCGACGTGGTGCTATCCCGGAACTCATGGCGTCCGACGACACGGGGTATCCCCGCAAGCGGGCCAGGACCAGGGCCCAGCTCCGCCAGGCCGGCATCGCTGCCATCGCCGCTTGCGGGCCCGAGGGGCTGACGGTCGGCGAGGTGGCCAAGCTGGCCGGTGTCGCCCAGGGCACGTTCTACAACCACTTCCCGTCGCTCGGCGACCTGGTCGAGGAGATCGCTGAACAGCTCGGAACCGGCGTGGAGATCGCCAGGGACGCACTCGACGCGATCGAGAGCGACCCGGCCGGCCGGGTGGCCATCGGGGTGCTCCAGCTCGTCGACCTCGCCGACCGCGATCCCGATTCGGCTGCCGCCTTCGTCGCCCTGGCTGCGGCCCGCCCGGGCTTCCGGGCCCGGGTCCGGGCGATCATCGGCCGTGCGATCGCCGATGGGGCCGACGCCGGTCGCTTCCGCGTCGAGGCCGGTCCGGCTGCGGTCAACGCGGTGCTCGGCACGTGCCTGCAGTCGATGCGGTCGATCTCGCTCGGCGAGACCGACGGCTCGATCGGCTCGGCCGTTGCCCCGCTCGTGCTCCGGACGCTCGGCGTCGACGACGACGAGGCCACCCAGGTGGTCGAGCGGGCGAGCGAGGTGATCCGACTCGCCGAGCCGGCCGCCGCCGACTCGATCGGCTGACCGGTAGGGGTGGCGACCGGCCCGGGTGCGGCCCGGAGACGGGCTCGGCGCGGCTGGCGTCGACCCCGACGGCCGAGCAGTATGGACCAGGTCCGTACCCATGCCGAGAGGGTCCGACGATGTCCGCCACCGACCACCGCCCGAATCCGCCCGACCCGTCGGGTGGGGCAACCCGCGAGATCGACCTGCTGGCCGATCCGCCGCGGCCGACCGGCCAACCGACCGGCCAGGCCGGGGCCGCCGAGACGGCGGTCGCCCCCGATCGCTACCGGCACATCGGTGAGCGGTCGCAGCCGGCCAACGGCGGTCAGCTCGGCTACACCTACACCATCTACCGCTACTACGACGCGGACGACCGGGTCCTGTTCGTCGGCCGCTCGGAGCGGGTCCGCCAGCGCATCATCGACGACGAGGTCGGCCACCCCCGTGGTCTCCCCCTCGGGCACGACGACGGCCCGAAGCCGTGGTGGCGGGAGGCGATCAGGATCGAGCTGGAGCACCTGCCGCCCGGCACGACCGACGCCGAGGCCAGGGTGGAGGAGCGGCGCCAGATCGAGGCCTACCTCCCGCGCTACAACCGGGAGTTCAACCGGGACGTGTTCGACCGGTCCAACCTGGAACGGGCGATCGACGTCGCCCACTTCGAGGTCGATGTGGCCACCGCCGAGCACGAGCGCCACGACGGCATCGTGCGTCCGGTCGACCAGATCACCGTCGAGACCGAGCGGGCGGCCGAGCGGCTGCGGCCGGCCGGCGCCTCCCGGCTCCACTACGGGACGAGACGCGGTCCCGACGACCCGGGCCCGGTTCCCGGCCGGCCAGCCGCCGTCGAGTCCCGCCGCCGGCGCCGGCGGCTGTCGACCGGCGGTGAGGACGGCCCCGGTTCGATCGCCGGGCTCATCGTCATCCTGTGCCTCCTCGCTGCGCTCACCATCGCCGCCGTGATCGTCTCGCTCCGGGTCGTGTTGTAGGTCGACGGGGCCAGAGGCCCCGCCGGACGAGCGGATCCCCCCGGCGACAGTCCGAATTGCTCGCATCCGCAGTCCTCCCGCCGACGTAGACCGTCAGGGAGGATCAGCCATGACGAGCGAGCGCGGGGACGGCATCCTGATCAGCGAAACGACACCGGACGGCGAGGTCGCTTCGTCGCGACCCTCCGCCCCCGGGCAGCACACCATCTGCCTCGACGTCGACGACCTGGCGGACGTGGTCGCCGCCGTCGGCCTCGATCGCTTCGTCGACGACCTGATCGCCGCCATCGCCGGTGCCGTTCGCAGCTTCGACATCGCCAGGGTCGAGACCCTCGCCCGGGCCGGGTTCAGCTACACCGCCCCTGCGATCGGGCTCGTCGAGTGGATGCCGTCGATGGTCGTCGGCCGGTCGGTCGCCATCAAGACGGTGGCGTACCACCCCGACAACCCGTCCGCCGTCGGCCTCCCGAGCGTGCTGGCCACCACCTCGGTGTACGACACCGACACCGGCCGGCTCGTCGCCATCTGCGAGGCGACGATGCTGACCGCCCTGCGGACCGGCGCCGCATCGGCGGTGATGACCGACGCTCTCGTGCCACCGGGCCCGATCACCCTCGGCGTGGTCGGCTGCGGGGCCCAGGCGGTCACGCAGATCCACGCCATCAGCCGGATCCGGCCGATCGAGCGGCTGATCGTGGCCGACGCCGAGCCGGCGGTCGCCGCCACCCTGGCCGACCGGCTGCCTCCCGGTGTGTTGGTCGACGGCGCCGCGTTCGACGTCGTGTCGACCCTGGCGTTCGGTGAACGGGTCGGCGACCTCGACGTGCTGTGCACCTGCACCTCGGTCGACGTCGACAAGGGCCCGGTCGTCGAGCTCCGGGGGGCCAAACCGGCGCTGCACGTCAACGCCGTCGGCTCCGACTTCCCCGGCAAGGTCGAGCTGCCGGTCGACTACCTGCGGTCGGCCGTGGTCATCCCCGACACCTTGGACCAGTGCCTGGTCGAGGGGGAATCCCAACAGCTCACCGCGGACGAGGTCGGGCCCGGCATGGTCGAGGTCCTGACGGACCCGGCACACCGCGAGCTGGTCAACCAGCGCACGGTGTTCGATTCGACCGGCTGGGCCTACGAGGACCTCGTTGCCGCCACCCGGTTCGTCGACGAGGCCGAGCGGCTCGGGCTGGGGACCCGCCTGGCCCTCCAGTACCTGCCGGACGACCCCTATGACCCCCTGGAGGCCATCCGGCGACGGAACCGCCGTCGGGGTGAGGCCGGCCGAGGATGAGCGGGATCGTGCCGGTCGAGCCGGTGGCATCGATGCCCGTCGATCCCATGGAACGACAAGCGACAACGGGTAAAGTTGAGCCGCCGTCGGGCGGGGCGACCGCAGATCGGGCCCCGGCGGGTCCACGGCGAGGCAGCGGGACATGAATTTCGGTTGGACCGAGGAACAGCAGCGACGGCGAGACGAGGCGATCGCCTTCGCCACCGAGCATCTCAACGACGACCTGATCGCCCGCAACCGTGACGGTGCGTGGTCCCCGGAGGCCTGGAAGGCATGCGCCGAGTTCGGCCTGTTCGGGACGACGGTGCCCGAGGCCTACGGCGGACGGGGCGACGATCTGCTGACCACGATCGCCGTGCTCGAGGGCATCGGCTACGGCTGCCGGGAGAACGGCCTGCCGTTCGCCGTCAATTCGCAGCTCTGGAGCACCCAGCCGGCGCTGGCCAAGTTCGGCAGCGAGGACCAGAAGCAGACCTATCTCCGCCGCCTGGTCGACGGCTCGGCCATCGGCGCGTTTGGCATCACCGAAGTCGACACCGGGTCGGACTCCTACAACCTCGCAGCCACGGCGGCGAAGGCCGACGGCGGGTATCGGCTCACCGGCACCAAGGCCTACATCACCTTCGCTCCGATCGCCGACTTCGCCGTCGTGTTCGCCGTGACCGACCCCGACCTCGGCAAGTGGGGGATCACCGCCTTCGTCGTCGACACCGGCACCGAGGGCTTCACCACCGAGCCGGTCGAGGAGAAGATGGGGCTGCGGACCACCCCGTTCGGCAAGCTCACCTTCGAGGACTGCTTCGTCCCCGAGCGCGCCCGACTCGGGGCCGAGGGTGGCGGCATGGCGATCTTCACCCGGGCCATGGAGTCCGAGCGGAGCTACATCTTCGCCAGCCAGGTCGGTCGGATGGAGCGCCAGATCGAGGAGTGCGTCGCCTACGCAAACGAGCGAACGGCGTTCGGCAAGCCGATCGGCAAGAACCAGGCGGTCTCGAACCGGATCGCCAACATGATGGTGCGGCTCGAGACCGGCCGGAACCTGCTCTACAAGGTGGCGTGGCTCGAGGAACAGGGCAAGCCGCTGCTCAAGGAGGCGGCGATGGCCAAGCTCTACCTGAGCGAGTGCTTCGTGCAGTCGAGCATCGATGCCATCTGCATCCACGGGGCCAAGGGCTACGCCACCGAGTTCGAGGTCGAGCGGGACCTGCGTGACGGCATCGGCGGGCTCATCTACTCGGGCACCAACGACGTGCAGCGCAACATCGTGACCCAGGTGTCCGGTCTGTAGGCGTCGATGCTGCTGGTCGAACACCTCCGCCGGGCCGCCGAGGCCGACGGCGACAAGCCGGCGTTCCGCTGCGGCGGCGTCGACCTGTCGTACGGCGAGCTCGTCGACCGGGCCGATCGGCTGGCGGCGGCCCTCCGAGCCCACGGGGTCAGGGCGGGCGATCGGGTCGGCATCCTGCAGGGCAAGTCGCTCGACAATCCGGTCGCCGTGTTCGGCATCCTGGCCGCCGGCGCGGCGTACGTGCCCCTCGACCCGGCGGCCCCGGTTGCTCGACTGGCCTCCATCGTGGCCGATTGTGGCACGACCAACGTCGTCACCGAGCCGGCCCGGGCGTCCAAGGCGGCCAAGCTGGCGGCCAACGCCGGTGGGTTGGTGCTCTACGGGATCGAGGAAGACGACGCCGATGGCCAGGCGGCGGTCACCGCGGTGTCCTGGGCCGATGTGGCGGGCCACGAGCCGCTGCCGGCCGAGGCCGCGTCCGCTGGGCCGGACGACCCGGCGTACGTCATCTTCACCTCCGGGTCGACCGGCACGCCGAAGGGGATCGTGCACACCCATCGGTCCGGTTCGGCCTACGCGACGATGGCGGCCGAGCTGTACGGGCTGACCGCCGAGGATCGCCTCAGCAACTTCCCGCCCCTGCACTTCGACCAGTCGACCTTCGACCTCTTCTCCGCCACCCTCGTCGGGGCGACCACCGTCATCATCGACGGGGAGCACCAGCTCGTCCCGGCCTCGCTCGCCCGGCTCATCGAAGACGAGCGGCTGACGATCTGGTACTCGGTGCCACTCGCCCTGATCCAGCTCCTGCTCTATGGCGTGCTCGGCGAGCGCGACCACTCGTCGCTCCGGTTGGTGGTCTACGGGGGCGAGCCGTTCCCGCTCAAACACCTCGAGTCGCTGATGGCCCGCTGGCCGCAGGCCCGCTTCAGCAACTGCTACGGGCCGGCGGAGACCAACCAGTGCAGCTACCACCACCTCGGCCCCGGCCCGTCGGCCGTCGGTGAGCTCGACGGGGGCGTGCCGATCGGCGTCGCCTGCCCCGACGTCGAGCTGCTCGTGGTCGACCACGACGACCGCCCGGTCGTCGACGGTGAGCCGGGGCAGCTCCTCGTGAGCGGCCCGACCACCATGCGGGGCTACTGGGGCCGCCCCGATCTCGACGAGCGCTGCTTCGTCGAGATCGCCGACGGTACGGCCGGCGGCGATGATCTCGCAGAAGGCGCTGGCGGCGGTGGCACCGTGCGGCGCTACTACCGGACCGGTGACCTCGTTCGTCGGCGGCCGGACGGGTTGCTCGACTTCGTCGGTCGGGCCGATCGGCAGGTGAAGCGTCGCGGGGTCCGCGTCGAGCTCGACGAGGTCGAGGCGGTGCTCGGCGACCACGAGGCGGTCGAGGAGGTGGCCGTCGCCGCCGTCCCGGGGGTGGTCGACGGGCCGTCCGACACCAACGGCCCCGACGGCACCGCACACGAGGAGCTGAGCATCGTCGCCTGGGTCTCGACCAGGCCCGAGGCGAGCGTCGACGCCGCCGGGTTGCGTCGCCACGCCGCCACCCGGTTGACCCGCCCGGCCATCCCGGCGTCGATCTCGTTCGTCGACGCGTTCCCCCGCACCACCAGCGGGAAGATCGACTACCTCGCCCTCACCGCAGACCGAACCCGGGCGACCGCATGAGCCACACCGACCAGATCCTCGAATTCGTCGTCGACGAGCTCCTGCTCGACCCGGACGAGGAGGCGCTCACCCTGGACGACGAGCTCCTTGCGGCCGAGCGGATCGACTCGCTCGGGCTGATGCGGCTCATCGCCTTCCTCGGCGACGAGTTCGACGTCACCGTTCCCTACGACGAGATCCTGATCGAGAACTTCCGCAACGTGCG
>JBCCVL010000226.1:0-7985 GCA_039195375.1 Actinomycetota bacterium | reverse complement strand
GACGACGGTCGACTCGATGACGACCTCGACGATGGCCGACAACAGCTCGGCCACGACCTCGACGACCGCCGCAGGCTGACCCGACCCGGAACGGCTCGGACGGGGCGGCGCCGGAGTCGCGGCAACAGCGAAGAGTTGCAAATCGGTCGCTGGAGCAGCACACTTCAACAGGCGGCCGGAGTCGGCGTTCCTCTCGGAGGACCCCATGTCGACCCACCATGCGCTGCGCAGCCCGTCCCGTCGGGCGTCCGCCCGCCGCTCGTCGACCTTCCGTGTCGCCCTGTTCATCGCCTGTGCGGCGGCGCTTGCCATCGTCGGCGGCGCCCCCACGGCGTCCGCCCACCACACGACCGGGCCGGCGGCACCGGCGGCGACCGCCGAAGGACCCGAGATCGTGTTCCCCGTCGTCGGCCCGGTCACCTACAGCGACACGTGGGGCGCCTGCCGGGGCGCCGGGTGCTCACGTCGACACAAGGGCGTCGACGTCTTCGGCCACAAGCTGGCGCCGCTCGTGGCCGCCACCGACGGCACGATCACCTTCATCCGACGCAGCGCCCTGTCGATCTCGGGCAACACGATCATCGTCGAGTCCGACGACGGCTGGCGGTACCTCTACATCCATCTCAACAACGACGGCCCGGGTACCGACGACGGCACGAACCCGCAGGCCTGGATCGTGCCGAACCGCCTCCGGGTCGGCGACCGGGTCGAGGCCGGCCAGGTCATCGGCTACCTCGGCGATTCGGGCAACGCGGAGACGACCCCGGCCCATGTCCACTTCGAGATCCACCGTCCCGGCACCGGCGCCATCAACCCGACCCCGTTCGTGCAGGCAGCCGACGATGCCGGCCGCCGGGTGACCGTGGCCAGCCTGGCCTCGACGTCCGAGGGCCGGGCCGAGGCGGCCCCGAGCGTGATCGCCTGGTACGAGGCGCTGCTCGACCGGGAGCCGACCGACGTCGAGCTGTTCGCCTGGACCGATCGTTTCGACATCGGCTTCGCCACAACCGACGACCTGATCGCCGACCTGACGATGGCCAAGCCACGTCGCGACCTGGCCGGTGTCGTCGTGCGGGCCTTCCAGGTCAGCCTCGACCGTCGACCGAGCCTCCGGGAACTCCGGGCCTGGGAGGACGCGGTGTCGAACGGCACCTCGCTCGAGGCGATCTCGGCCACACTCATCGCTTCGGAGGCCTTCACCGCTCGGCATGGCGACCTCGGTGACGAGGCCTTCGTGCAGGTCATCTACGACAACGCCATCGGGCAGCCACCGTCGGACAAACGTCTGGCCGACTGGCTCGGGGCGTTCGCCGACGGTGAGCCACGGGCCACCCTGCCCGCCTACTTCGCCGACTCCTATGCGGTGAAGGACTCGACCTGGCACGGCCTCGAGGTCATCCAGGCCTACCGGGCCGGCCTCGACCGCCTGCCGGACGACGACGAGTTCGAGCGCTGGGTCGCCCACCTCGACGACGGCGGCCTGATCCCCGACGTCGTCGAGGTGATCCGGGCCGACCGCTGAGGTTGTCACCGCTCTGCGGGGCAGACGGATCGGTGTCGTGTCGCATGGACGTGCGGCACGACACCGCATCTGCGGTCCGACCGGGGCGGTCGATCAGCGGCAGCGGTTCCGTTGCTCGCCGAGGCCATCGATCGTGACCACGACCTCGTCGCCCGGGCGGAGGAACTCCGGCGGCGTGCGAGCTGCGCCGACACCGCCTGGCGTGCCGGTGGCGATGACGTCGCCGGGGTCGAGGGTGAGGATCCGGCTGAGGTCGGCGATCACGTCGAGGGCGTCGAACACCAGCTGATCGGTCGAGCTGTGCTGCTTCACCTCACCGTTGACCGTGGTGGTCAGCGCCAGGCCGGAGCCGTCCCCGACCCGATCGGTCGTCACCAGTTTCGGGCCGAGCGGCGTCAGCGCCTCGTTGGCCTTGCCGGCCAGGAACTGGGTGGTCCGCCGTTGCCAGTCCCTGACCGAGACGTCGTTCATGATCGTGAAGCCGGCGATGTGCTCGATGGCGACGTCACGGGTCACGTTGCGGGCCGGGCGGCCGATGACGACGGCCAGCTCCCCCTCCCAGTCGATGTCGGTCGACATCTCGGACGGGGGCAGGACGAGGTCGTCGCCGGCGCCGACCAACGACCGTGCGAACTTGGCGAAATAGGTCGGGTGACTCGGCGGCTGGCGCCCCATCTCCTCGATGTGGTCGCGGTAGTTGGCGCCGACGCAGATGATCTTGGCCGGCTCGGGTATCAGCGGGGCGAGGTCGGCGTCGGCCATGGCCAGGCGCTCGCCGTCTGCGTCGGCCGCGGCGTCGAGGCCGCCGGGAGCGGCCAGGACCTCCCGCACGGACGGTTCGGCCAACAGCACGATCTCGTCGCCATCGATGCGTCCGGCCCGGGTCGAGCCGCCGTTCCGTACCGTCACGAGTTCCATAGCCGGCAAAGCCTATTGGCCGCCGAGTGGCGGGGCCAGGACCGGCGGCGACGAACGGCGACCGCTCGGCCGGGGTCGAACGACCCACCCCTCACGTCGGCGGGACCACGGCCGATCGGAATGGGAGCGGGAACGGCTGCGCCACCCCGCCGAACCTCCGGTGCCGAAAGGATGCCCGCCGATGTCGACTCCCTCCGCAGTCCGCCACGACCGCCAACCCTCCCCGATCTCACCCCGCTGGGTTGGGCGAACGACCTCCTCGTCCCGCCGACCGGGCCTGCTGGCCGGATGCGGCGCCGGCGTCGTCGTCGCCGCCGGTCTGATCGTTGCCGCTGCGCTCCCGACCGCCGCCCAGGACGGTCCTGCGGTCGTCATCGAGAAGGCGACGAACGGCGTCGACGCCGATGCCGCCCCCGGCCCGGTCGTCGAGCCGGGCACCGGGGTGACCTGGACCTGGACCGTGACCGCCGCCGGGTCGATCTCGCTGTTTGATCTCGTGGTCACGGACAGCTCCGGTGTCGTGCCCGACTGTGACGTGACCGGCGACGGCCAGCCGGACGGGACCAACGTCCACCCCGGGCCGGTCGACCCCGGCCAGTCGTTCGTCTGCTCGGCCGCCGGCGCCGCCGACCACGATCCGGCGGCCGGCCCCTATGCCGCCATCGGTCGTGTCCAGGCATCGGACTTCGCCGCCACCGGCGCCTTCTCGGCCGAGGACCCCTCTCACCACACCGTCGCTGCTCCGTTCAGCCCCCAACCAGGGGTCAGCATCGAGACCCTGGTCAACGGCCAGGTCGCCCAGAACGCGGATGGTCCGCTGGTGACCGAAGGCGAGACGATCAGTTGGAGCTACGTCGTCACCAACACCGGCAACGTGCCGCTGGCCGGGATCGAGGTGGCCGACGATCGTGGTCTCGCCGTCGACTGCGGCGATGGCTCGGCGACCATCGTCGGCCCGCTCGCCCCCGGTGCGTCGATGACGTGTCGGGCCAGTGCCAGGGCCGCCGACCGCTCGGCCGGCCCCCAATCGCAGACCGGCTCGGTCATCGCCGCCGCAGTCGACCCGACGACCGGGGCCCAGCTGGTCGAGCTCCAGGCCAGTGACCGCTCGACCTACGTGCCGGTCGAGCTCCCAGGCCGCCTGGCCTTCACCGGCCCAACCGACCTCGTGCTGCCGGTCGGGCTCTCGCTGACCGCACTCGGGACGATGCTCCTGGCGCTCGCCAACCGGGCGAACCGGGCCACCCGGGCCGTTGCGGCGCGGGACGAGGAGCTGTCACCCACCGCCTGATCGGGCCACGCGGGCCCGCCCCGCCAAACCGCCATCGAACCGTTCGCCCCGGCCCCGAGCCGGGGCGAACGCCGTTTTGGGCGGATCGAGCCGCCGGTCGAGCGGCAAGAGTCGGACCGACCACCCGGGTGAAACACCCTGGGTGAGATCACCCGCGTCCCCTGATCGGGTGGGCCACCTCGCCCTGAGCACCCATCCCGTTTTGGGTGTTTCCACCCTCTACCGCCTTCGGGCCGGACCGTACGTTCGGCGCCCGAAAGGCGGTATCACCAATGACCACTACACGGCGGAAGGGTCGGCTCGTCCGGACCCTTGTAGCGGTGGCTCTGAGCGCAGCGATGCTCTCGTCCATCGTCATCACCGACACCACCCCGGCGGCCGCAGCACCCGTCGCCCTCGACCAAGACGGCCGTTGGGGGCCCGTGGAGGCGTGGCCAATGGTCGCCATCCACGCCGCCCTCGATGCCAACGGTCGGGTCGTCACCTACGGCACCAACGGCGACGGCACCCAGACCGGTCGGTTCATCTACGACATCTGGACCCCGGGAGCCTCGGCTGCGGGCGGTCACAACACCCTGACCAACACGACGAGGACGGACATCTTCTGCAGCCTGCAGCTGAACCGGTCCGACACCGGCGACATGCTCCTGTTCGGCGGTGACAACTGGACGGGCGCCGGCACCAACAACCTCGGCAACCCCGACATCACCGAGATCAGCGCCACCACCGGCGCCATCAGCCAGCTCCCGGGCATGAACCGGCCCCGCTGGTACGCCACCGGTACGACGATGCCGAACGGCTCGATCCTCGTCCAGGGCGGCCTCGGCGGTGAGGACTTCCCCGAGCGCTGGACCCCGACGGCCGGGGCCGAGCTGCTCGACCTCGACACCTCCGGCATGAGCTGGTACTACCCCCGCAACTTCGTCATCCCGGACGGGCGGATCTTCGGCATCGCCGCCGACGGCTGGATGTACTACGTGTCCGAGGAGATGAACACCCTCGACGTCGTCGGTCGACTCCCGTACGCCCACCGGGGCGTCAACGCAACGGCCGTCATGTTCGAGCCGGGCAAGATCCTCTTCTTCGGTGGACGGAGCCGGGACACCGTCGTGATCGACGTCACCGGCGGCGGAACCCCGGTCGTCACCAACGCCGGTCAGCTCAGCAGCCTCCGCTACTGGGTCGACGCCACGCTGCTGCCAGACGGTCGCGTGCTTGCCACCGGCGGTTCGGTGAAGGACTCGACCGCCTACTTCTACGACCCGATCGAGACCTACGGATCGAACCTCACCGCCGAGATCTGGGATCCCCGCACCGGCGAGTGGACCGTCGGCGCATCGGCCCAGGTGCCCCGGCTGTACCACTCGACGGCGCTCCTGCTGCCGGACGGTCGGGTCCTGACGGCCGGCGGCGGCTCCCCCGGCCCGATCACCAACACCGACGCCGAGATCTACTCACCCGACTACCTGGTGCAGGCCAACGGCCAGCCATCGCCACGGCTGGAGATCCTCGGCCTGTCGGCGGCGGCGGCAACGGCCGGCCAGCAGCTCGACCTGACCGTCTCGGCCGGCGCCGACGTCCAGCGGGTGACGTTGGTCAAGTCCGGCTCGGTGACCCACTCGTTCAACATGGAACAACGCTTCGTCGAGCTCGGCTTCGCCGTCGATGGCAACACCGTCACGGCCCAGCTGCCGGTCAACGACGCCGAGATCACCCCCGGCTACTACCTGCTGTCGGTCCTCGACGAGAACGACATCCCGTCGGTCTCGGAGCTGATCAAGATCGACGTGCCGAACGCGACCCAGCTCAACACCACCGTCGACGGCGAGGTGCTGCGTCTGTACCGGGCCTACTTCCAGCGTGACCCGGACCCGGCTGGCTTCGTCTACTGGCGGCGCCAGCGCCTGGCCGGTGTCCCGCTGGCTGCGATCTCCGATGCCTTCGCCGGCAGCGCCGAGTTCGTCAACCGGTACGGCGTGCTCGCCAACGGCGACTTCGTCGATCGGCTCTACCAGAACGTGCTCGGCCGGCCGGCCGACGACGCCGGGCGGGCGTACTGGATGACCCAGCTGGCCGCAGGAGTCGGTCGGGGCGAGATCATGCTCGCCTTCTCGGAGTCCCAGGAGTTCATGACCCGGACCGGCACCGCCGGGCTCGAGGACGTGCCAACGCTGGCGCCGAACCCGGCGCCGGCCCCGGCTCCCGGCCCTGCTCCCGATCCCGGTCCGGTCGATCCGGTCGCAGACCACGTGGCCGAGATCCGACGGTTGTACCTCGGCTACTTCCTGCGGGCCGCCGACCCCGATGGCCTCGCCTACTGGACCCAGGCCAGGGCCGACGGGATCTCGCTGATCGAGGTCTCGGCGGAGTTCGCCCGGTCGGCCGAGTTCGTGGCCCGCTACGGCCTGGCGGACGACGCGACGTTCGTCGACCTGGTGTACCAGAACGTCCTCGGGCGCCCAGCCGATGCCGAGGGTCGGGCCTACTGGATCGGGCAGCTCGGCGCCGGCATGACCCGGGGCGAGCTGATGGTCGGCTTCACCGAGTCACCGGAGAACGTGGCCGCCACGGCCGATCGGATCTGACCGGGACCCCAACGTGACGTGCTGCTGGCCCCGGATCGGGCGCCCGCAGCGAGAACGAGGGGCCGGGGCCAGCAGGCCCCGGCCCCTCAGGGTTCTCACGCTCGGCGGCGGCCGGAGCTGCCGATCAGATGCGGGACTGCCAGCAGGACTTGCTGGCGTTCCAGGGGCGGGTGCCGTCGCGTTGCCAGGTGAGCAGCGCCGCTTCGTCCTGCTGGGCGTTGGTCGCCTTGTCGGCCGACGTGACGCCGTAGCGATCGGCGTGGCCGTAGGCAGCCCAGCTGCCGGTCAGGAACTGGTAGGCGCCCCGGGCCGACGAAACCGGATTGGCTGCGTCGTAGATGTCGCGAGACTCACACCAGCGGATCTCGATCAGGACCCGCGGGACGAGGACGCCGTGACCGGCGTCGACCCAACCGTCGGGGTTGGCCGTCGACTCGGTCGTCGGGGCCGCCGTTGTGGTCGGTGCCTCGGTCGTGGCCGGCGCCGTGGTCTCGGTGGTCGCCTCCGTGGTGGTCTCGGTGGTCGTCGACTCGGCCGGCTCCGTCGACTCGGTCGCTGCGGCGTCGGTCGAGTCAGCTGTCGAGTCGGTGTCGGCGGCGGCCGCTGCCGTCGTCGACGGGGTGGTCGTCGGGGCGGCGGTGGTCGGGGCCGCCGTCGTCGATGGCACCGTTGTGGTCGGCGCCGCCGTGGTCGTGGTCGCGTCGAGCGCCGCCTGACGGTTCCGCTCGACGGTCAGGGCCGAGAGGCCGGCCGCCCACGCCTCGGGCTCAGACGCCGTGTCCGCAGCTGGATCGGCCGGCTCGGCGTCGGCCTGTGCGGTGTTGCTGGCCACCTGCTGGACCGACGACGGGGTGGCCGGCTCGACCGACTCGCTGGCGATCGCCGGCCCGGCGACGACCGTCCGCTCGCCTTCGTCTTCGGTGGCGACGAGCACCGTGGTGGCCACGGCCAGCATCAGCAGGACCAGCAGGCCCTTGACGAGTGGGTTGTCGAATCGGCGCGGTGGGCCGTCGGCAGGCTCGACGGCGAAGGCCTCGTAGGCCCGCGTCGAACCAGAGGTTCGGATCATGTCCTCGGACATCGTTTACGCTCCTTCTCCGGTCGCCCCGCCAGCCGACCCTGGAAATCGAAAACGTCTCGTGCTCTTGTTCGTTGCGGCGCTCTCCCGACGCCTCCGGGAACTTCCCGTAACGTTCCAGCAGGACGATAGCCACGTTACAGACCGGTAACAAACACCCCCGTGACCAACGCCACAACGCTCGTCGGAGCGCGCTGGACTCGAACAATCGTTCGATCTAACCTGAGGCACATGCTAGGTATGACCGACCTCACCAACCCGAACGACGTCGAGACGCTCCGACGATCGGTGGCCATGCTGCCGGCCAGCGCCGATGCCAGGATCTTCACCCGCGAGGAGGCGCTGCAGTTGCTCGACGTGCTCCACCGACTCCTGAAGGCGACCGAGTTCGACTGACGGGTTCGACCGACGGGGTTCGACGGAGGGGCGGGGACGGATACCGACGTCGGGACCGGACCGGAATCCCCGGCGGCGTGGTGATCGGGTGGGCGACACTGCGGCGATGGACCCGTCCGACCGGAGCCCGGCCGACGTCATCGAGCTCATGGTGTCGATGTTCACCTCGGGTGACGTGTCGTCGGTGGCCACCGT
>JBCCVL010000225.1:0-8021 GCA_039195375.1 Actinomycetota bacterium | reverse complement strand
GGGAGGAGCAGCCGTGGATCCCGACGTCGACGCCAACATCGAACGGTCGGAGCGCTGGGCCGACGAGATGGCGGCGCTTCGCCCGATCCTGCTCGACTGCGGGCTCACCGAGCGGATCAGATGGCGCTCGCCCTGCTACAGCCACGACGGCAGGAACATCGTGATCATGCAGGAGATGAAGGCCTTCCTGGCGCTGATGTTCTTCAAGGGGGCCCTGGTCGACGACCCCGACGGGGTGCTCGTCGACCAGGGGCCGAACTCTCGAGCCGCTCGCCGGATCGAGTTCACGTCGGTTGACGACGTCGAACGCCTCGGACCGACGGTCGCGGCCTACGTGCGTCGGGCCGTCGAGGTCGAGGAGGCGGGGCTCGAGGTCGGACCGGCACCGGCGCCCGTCCTGGCCGACGAGCTCCAGGCCCGACTCGACGCCGACGATGCCCTCCTGGCGGCGTTCGAGGCGCTCACGCCCGGCCGCCGACGGGAGTACAACCTGCACGTCTCGGGTGCGAAGAAGTCGTCGACCCGCTCGTCACGGGTCGAGGCCTGTGTCCCGAAGATCCTGGCCGGAAGGGGCCTGCGGGACCGCTGACGCGCCGCTCGCCGACCCCCGCTCACCCGGTGGTCGCCGATGACGGGGTGGTGCCGAGCCGGCGCCACACGTCGACCCCGCAGAAGTCCTCGATCATGCCGTAGGGATAGGGAGGGAGGCCCGGCGCCGACGCCTCGGTGAGCCTGGCCACCTGGTCGTCGCTCAGCTCGACCGACGCCGCCCCGAGGTTCTGCTCGAGCTGGTCGACGGTGCGGGCGCCGAGCAGGACCGAGGCCACACCCGGGCGGGTCAGCAGCCAGGCGATGGCGACGTGTCCCGGCGGTCGACCCTGCTCGTCGGCCACGGCGGTCAGGACGTCGATGACGCGCCAGGTCCGATCGGTGTTGCGGGTGTCGTAGGCCTCGACCCCGCGACCGGGGTCCTCGCCGAGCCGGGTCGCCCCGGTCGGGCGCTGGTCCGGCGTGTACTTGCCGGTGAGCCAGCCGCCGCCGAGCGGTGACCAGGGCGTGACCGCCAACTCGTAGGACAGGCAGGCGGGGAGGACCTCCGGTTCGATCCCACGGTCGAGCAGGTTGTACTGCGGCTGGACCACACACGGCTCGACCAGACCATCGAGCCGGGCCGTCGTCACGATCTCGCTCAGCTGCCAGCCGGTCACGTTCGACCAGCCGATGTGATGGAGCTTGCCGGCGGCCACGAGGTCGGTCAGCGTCCGCAGGGTCTCGAGGATCGGGGTGTCGACGTCCCAGCCGTGCACCAGATAGAGGTCGATGGCCTCGACCCCGAGCCGGTCGAGGCTGGCGTCGACCGCACGGACCAGGCCCCGCCGGGAGGCGCCACTCGACCCGGACGGGGGCGCGAACCGGCCCTTGGTCGAGACCAGCAGGTCGTCCGGGCGGCGGTCGGCCAGCCACCGGCCGACGATCCGCTCCGACTCGCCGTCGGCGTAGGCGTCGGCGCTGTCGATCAGGGTGCCGCCGGCGGCGGAGAACCGGTCGAGCTGGCGGAACGCCTCGGCCTCGTTGGTCTCGACGCCGAACGTCATCGTGCCGAGGGTCAGGGTCGAGGCGGTCAGCCCGCTCCGGGCGAGGGGTCGGGTCGGCAGGTGGTGAGTTGGCTCGACGGTCGTGTGAACGGTCATGGGAGCAGCGAACACCCTGGAGCACGCTCCAGGTCAAGGGGATACCCTCGGACGGATGACCGATCTCGCCGACCCGAGCCAGACAACGACCTCGACGATCGCCGAGGCCAGCGCCGTCACCGGGGTCTCGGTCGACACGTTGCGCTACTACGAGCGGGCGGGGGTCCTGCCCGACATCGCCAGGACCGCCGGCGGCCAACGGGCCTACAGCGACGAGGACCTCGGCTGGATCGCCTTCGTCCGCCGCCTGCGGGCCACCGGCATGTCGATGCGGGGGATCGCCGAGTACACGGCCATGGTGCGGGCCGGCGCCGGGACGGTGGCCGAGCGCCGCCGCTTCCTCGAGGACCATCGGGCCACGGTGGCCGGCGCCATCGAGGAACTGACCGCCGCTCTGGCGGTCCTCGACGGCAAGATCGCCCACTACGAGGCGGCCGAGCGTTGCGTCGATCTCCCATGTGGCGAGACACCGCTTCGCCACGTCGGTCGACTCGGCTAGCCGCCGGCGGCGTCGAGCCCGTCGAGCCGGTCCCTGATCGGACCGTCGGCCAGCCGACCGATCTCGGCTGCGTCGAGCGCCCGATCGTGGAACGCGATGGACGCCGCCACGCCCTCGAACGGCCGGTCGAGCGTCCGCTCGTTGCCGATGAGCAGCGGATAGGTCCGATCCCACCCGTCGAGCGCCGGGTCGTCGAGCTCGGCGGCCATGATCGGCCGACCGTCGACGTAGAGCACGACATCCCCGCGGTCGAACACGGCGGCGACGTGGGTCGCCGCCGTCGACAGGCGACCGGTCCGGAACCAGATCGGGCGGCAGCCGGTGCGGAGTCGGAAGCTGAGCCGTTCGTCCTCGATGCCGAGGTGCACGTTGACGTCTTCCTTTTTCGACCCGTCCGAGACCGAGACGAGCCGGGTCGGTCCGTTCTGGGTCAGGTTGTCCGGCCTGATCCACCCCTCGACGGTGAAGGCCTTGGCTGCCACCAGCGCATCGACGAGATCGGTGGCCGGCCCGACCGACCGCAGCCCGTCCTCGGTGTCGTCACCGAAGCGCACACCGACACCGTCGACCGTTTCGAGTGACCCGGACGGCTCGAGCACCAGCTCGGGCAGCCGACCGGTCGACCGCTCGGGGTCGGCCGCCAGATCGACGGCCAGTGCCGGCTCGGCGTCGATGGGCCCGCTCGTTGAGGTGTCGGCTGGCCGTGGCGGGTCGAAGGCTTCGTAGCGCTCGATGCAGCCGATGGCACCGTCGACCGGCCAGGCCGCGGCCGGGCCGAACGCCGGGGGGAGCACGGCCGAGCTGACGAGCACGGCCGCGGCCGCCGACAACGCCACGACGCTGAATCCGCTGGCGATGGCGACGGCGCGATCCGGCAGGAGCACGAAGGCGGTGACGAGCAGCGTGGTGATGATGGCGACGCCGAGCGCATCCGCCGCGGCGTCACCGAGCTCCGGTCGACGGGTGTCGGAGAAGTTCTGCAGGACCTCGGTGAGGCCGAGGAAGGCAAGCGAACCGATGATCGCAACGGCGGCCCGCCGGACGAACGAGCCGGACGGCGGCGTGGTCACCCGTAGCAGCGACAGCAGGCTCCCACCGACGAGGATGCCGAGCAGCAGGTGCCCCGTGGTCGCCTCGAGATCGAGTACCGGCAGCCTCGGCTGCGACGACGCCATCGTGAGGTAGATCGCAGCGACACCCCAGGCCGCAGCGGCGGCGATGGCCCAGATCCGCTGTCGCCTCCCGGTGCCGGTGCCGGTGCCGGCGTCCGGCCCCGTCGACGACGATCCGTTCGAGGCCTCCCGCACCCGCTCACGATAGCGCCACCGCCACCGGGAGGTCCCGCGGCGCGGCCATCCCGGCGACGGCGGGGCCGCTACGCTGGTCGCCGGTGAGACGAGGCGGCGGGGCATGGAGCGATGCCGGGGTTGCGGGGACCGGTACCGGCTGGCGGCTCGCGTCCATCCTGGCGGCGTCGTTGCTGCTGGTCGCGGCCTGCAGCGGCTCCGACGACGCCGGTGACGTTGCCCCATCAGACGGAACCGACGCATCGGACGGCGCGATGTCGGCGAACTCGGCAACGGCGGCAGATGACACGAGCGGATCCGACGATGGCCAGGCGGTCGACGGCGATGCGAGCGATCAGGCGGCCAGGGCCGGCGCCGGCGGTGGGGTGCGCTTCACCCACTCGGTCGTCGACCCGGCGCCGGCGGCCGGCGACGGCTGCTGCCTCGACATCATCACCGCCGGCGACGTCGACGGTGATGGCGACGGCGACATCATCACCGGTTCCGAGCGCTCCGATGGCGTGGTCTGGTACGAGAACCCGGGGGAAGCGGCGCAGACGGACGTCTGGGCCAAGCACACGATCGGTGATGGCGACTTCACCACCGACGGCCTGGCGGCCGACCTCGACGGTGACGGCGACCTCGACGTCGCCATCAGCTCGATCAACCGACGGGCGATCGAGTGGTGGGAGCAGGTCGACGACCCCTTCTCGCCGGACGGCTGGCAGCGGCACGACATCGGCCCGGACTTCGCCCACGACCTCGTTTTGGCCGACATCGACCGCGACGGCCGGACCGACGTCGGGGCCTTCCACTCCAAGGCCGGCCGCGTGTCGTGGTACCGGCAACCGGCCGACCCGACCGGCGCCTGGACCCAGTACGACGTCGACGCCGTGCCGGGCGAGGGCATCGCCGCCGGCGACCTCGACGGCGACGGTGATGTCGACCTCGTCGCCGGCCCGGCCGTGTACGTGAACGAGGACGGCCCCGGCACGGAGTGGACCCGGCGCCAGCTGGTCGACGACTGGCCCGAGCAGGCCAGGGCCAGGATCGCCGACATCGACGAGGACGGAGCCCCCGACATCCTCCTCTCGGCCGACGAGACCCCCGGCCGCCTCTCGTGGTTCCGGGGTCCGGACATGACCGAGACCGTGATCGACCCCGATGCCGGCTTCACCCACAGCCTCGAGCTCGGCGACGTCGACCTCGACGGCCATCTCGACATCCTGGCCGGCGTGATGCACACCGCCGCCGAGCCGATCATCCGGGTCCTGTTCGGCGACGGCGGCCAGACCTGGGACGAGGTGGTGCTGGCCGACACCGGGACCCACAACGCCCGCCTCGTCGACCTCGACGCCAACGGGCACCTCGACGTCGTCGGCAAGAACTTCAACGGTCCGAAGCAGGTCGAGGTCTGGTGGGCCAACCCGGCGCAAGCCGATGACCAACCCGCGGCGTCCGACGCGGACGAGGGGGCCGCGACCCCGCTCGACGGGTTCACGTACGTGCAGGTCGACGACAGCCGCAGCCGCTTCAACAACCGGATCGCCTTCTTCGGGCTGGCGTTCGTCGACGCCGACGGTGACGGCGACCTCGACATCGCCAGCGGGAGCTATGTGCACCTCAACCCCGGCGGTGACCTGACGGCCCCGTGGGAGCGGGTCGACACCCGCGACCAGATCGGCTCGGTCGTCGACATCATGCTGGCAACCGACGTCGACGGCGACGACCGGGCCGACCTGATCGCCACTGCGCTCCCGGAGGTCTGGTGGCTCGAGGCCGGCGACGAGCCAGGCGCCTGGACCGGAACCGTGGTGGCGGAGGTGCCGGCGACCCGCCGCCCGAACGGGCAGGGCTACCGGCTCGGGGACCTGAACGCCGACGGCCGGCCGGAGATCGTCCTGTCCGGTGGCTCGGGGGAGTCCGAGGTCTGGTACGTCGACATCCCGGCCGACCCGACGTCGCTCCCGTGGCGCTCGACCAGGATCACCAGCACCGCAACGGACGAACAGATCGGGATCGGCGACGTCGACGGGGACGGGTTCGACGACATCGCCGCCGGCGACATGAAAGACGGCGGCTCCTACATCTCCTGGTTCCGCAATCCCGGCGACGGCTCGCCCGACTGGGAGCGACACCGCCTCGGCGAGTTCCGAGGTGTGTACCCCGACCGCCTCGATCTCGTCGATCTCGATGGCGACGGCGGGCTCGACGTGGTCGTCACCGAGGAGAACGGCGGCCGCCAACCGAACGCCGAGACGGCCTGGTACCGGCGTCCGGCCGACCCGACCGACGACTGGGAGCGACGGGTGATCGTCGAGCAGTACACGACCAACGGCCTCGATGTCGCCGACATCGACGGCGACGGCGACGCCGACCTCGTGCTCGGCGAGCACCGCGGGACCGAGCGCCTCGCCATCTGGGAGAACGTCGGCACCCAGCCGTCTGGTGACGTGACCTTCGTCGAGCACCCGGTCGACGAGGGCAAGGAGAGCCACCTCGGAGCCCGGCTGGCCGACCTGGACGGCGACGGCGACCTCGACATCGTCAGCATCGCGTTCGACGACCCACAGTTCCTCCACGTGTGGGTCAACGACTGATGGGCGGCACCGTGATCGCCAGGCTCCGCCGGCTCGTCCGACCCGTCGTCCGGCGCTACACGACGGTCACGATCGGCCGTGGTCCGGCCGCCGGTATGCGGATCGGGCTCCACCTGGCCAGCAACAACTACCGCAGCGGCGACGTCGAGGCGCCGGTGCAACGGGCCGTGGCCGACGCCATGGCGCCCGGTGGCGTCTTCTTCGACATCGGGGCCAACGTCGGCTTCTTCACGCTCGTTGCGGCCGGTGCCGTCGATCGCACGGGTACCTTCGTTGCGTTCGAGCCGAGGCCGGACGTCGCCGCCGCCCTTTCCGCCAACGCCGCCCGGAACGACCTGACGGTCGATGTCCGGCCGGTTGCGGTCGGGGAGGTCGACGGCACGACCGACCTGCTGGTGGCCGACCACCCCGGCGGCGCGACCATCGAGGCATCGAAGGCGGTCGACACCGTCGAGACCGTGACCGTCGACCAGGTCACGATCGACCGCCTCGTGGTCGACCGCGGCGAGCTCCCGGTCCCCGACGTCGTGAAAATCGACGTCGAGGGAGCCGAACCGGCGGTGATCCGCGGCATGTCGGCCACCCTCGCCCTCGGACGGACCACCGTCGTCTACGAGATCGATGCGGCCACATCCGAGGAGGTCGAAGCGCAGTACGAGGAGGTCGACGGTCTCCTCACCCGGCTCGGCTACACGAGCCGTCGGCTCGACCCGAGCTACGAGAACAGCGGCTGGCAGGTCATCCACGCCGTCGCCAGACCGCCGTCCCACGGCGGGTAGAATTGATCACTCACCGTGACCATCCGACCTGCTAGGGTCCAACCCCGGTGGTGGAGTGGGCACCTCGGGTCGGACCCACCTTGGCGAGAGAGGTGAGGTTCGGTGGCGAAGCGCATCCTGATGGCGGTCACGGCCGTGATGACGCTGCTGGTCGGATCGACGGCAGCCACTGCGCAGGTCCAACAGGCTCCTGACTATCGCGACGAGTTCGACGGCACCGCCCTCGGCGCCGGGTGGACGTTCCGCGACGGCTACGCCGACCAGCTGCCGGCCGACACCGCCAACCATGCGTCGTACGCCGTTGCCGGCGGTGCGCTGACGATCTCCATTCCGGGCGGTGCCGAGCACAATCAGTGGTGGCTGCGTCACGCCGAGATCCAGCGTCCCTACGAGGGCAGCGGCGTCTACGAGACGAGGATCGACAGTCAGTTCACCGGGAGTCAGCAGGTCGGACTCTCGTTCGAGACCGCTCCCGGCACCTTCATGCAGTTCATGCTGTACGGCCGGGGGACCGTCCGGGGCTTCGTCGAGCGGTTCGTGACCCACGAGGGCACGCTGCACAAGGACACCGTCACGGGGTTCAACACCGGGATCGGTATCCCGACCACCAACGCCGGGTCGTGGTACCTCCGCGTCACCCTCGACGACGATGCCGATCCGACGCTGCGCTCCTGGAACTTCGAGTGGTCGACCGACGGGAGCAACTGGAACGCCGGCGTCAGCGGTGTCTACGAGACGGCCGACCCGACCGAGAACGTCGGCGCCATCCAGCAGGTCGGCGTGTTCGCCGGCAACCACCGGACCGGCTACGACGCCTACGACGCCAACGTCGCCTACTTCTCCGTCTCCGAGGAGCCGCCGGTCAACCCGCCGGCCGCACCCGTCGTCCAGGCCACCGGTACCTCGAGCTCCATCGCCCTCAGCTGGGACGACGAGCTGGCGACCGACACGTACCGGGTCGAGCGGGCGACGGCAAACGACGGTCCGTTCACGGCCATCGTCACCGGGCACCCGGACCCCGCCTACACCGATACTGCGGTGACGGCCGGCTCGACGTATTTCTATCGGGTTGTTGCGGTGCGTGGTGGTGTTGAGGGTGTGGCGTCTGGTGTGGTGTCGGCGTCGTTGGTTGGTGGTCCGCCTGATCCGCCTGATGGTGTTCCGTT
>JBCCVL010000224.1:0-8108 GCA_039195375.1 Actinomycetota bacterium | reverse complement strand
AGGCCGAGCAGGATGTGCTCGGTGCCGATGTAGTTGTGACCGAGCTGCAGGGCCTCCCGCAGCGAGAGCTCGAGGACCTTCTTGGCCCGCGGGGTGAACGGGATGTGCCCGCTCGGCGACGAGCCACCCTGGCCGATGATGTCCTCGACCTGGCTGCGGACGGCCTCCAGGGAGATCGACAGCGACTCGAGGGCCTTGGCGGCCACTCCCTCACCCTCGTGGATGAGGCCGAGCAGGATGTGCTCGGTGCCGATGTAGTTGTGGTTCAGGAGCCGGGCTTCTTCCTGGGCCAGGACGACGACCCGGCGGGCTCGGTCGGTAAAACGTTCGAACATTGGGTTCTCCCGAGGTGGGCGTGCGGCAAGACGGTGGGCGGAACGGGCGGATCGGTGGCGGTCAGGATCGTGAGCAGGATCGAGAGCAGGATCGAGAGGTGGTCATGTATTCTACCCGCCCGACCCCCACGAACGGAGGGCGGTGAGCCGGGTGTCATGGTCGATTGAGGGACGGTCCGTCGAGTGAGCTTCCTTCTACGTCGGCATCCGGCCGGCGTTTGCTGAGCCCATACTGAGCGTGGACGGCCGCTCGGAGCCAATCGGAGCGCCCGTCGACCCGTCATCCCGGAACGCCACGGACCGCCACCCGTGGCGTCGATCCGGACCCCAGGCGGGTGTCAGTCCCGTTCGAGGACAGCCGGCGTCGGCGGCGACGGGGCCGCCGGCGGCTCGATCCTGGCCTCGTCGGTCCAGTCCTGGAGCTGACGGTCGATGACCGAGTAGCCCTTGCTCCTGAACCGGCGCCGCGAGACGCGGTTGACCACGACGCCGAGCAGGGTGCCGCCGGCCTCGTTGATCGTCTGGAGCGCCTGCGACATGGCCGCATAGTCGTGACCGGAGCCGGAGATGACGAGGATGACCCACTTCGTCTCGGCGACGAGGATCGACGTCTCGACCGCCCCGACCAGGGGCGGGCTGTCGACGAAGACCATGTCGCCCGACTCGGCCAGCCGGTTGAACACGAACGGGATCGTGGTGCTGATCGCGTCGGCCGGCCGGGAGACCGGGATGCCGGCCGGTAGTAGCCGCAGGTTGGGGTGGGCGGTCCGCTGCAGGATCAGATCGTGGCCGAAGGCGGCCATGTCGCCGATGCCGTGGGCGTTGCGGACCTCGAGCCGCTCGGACAGGCGGGGGCGGCGCAGGTCGGCCTCGATGGCGACGGTGGCCCGGACGGCGGCCATGGAGTGGGCCAGACCGGCGGTGACGGTCGACTTGCCGGTCGACCGGTCCATCGAGACGATCGCCACCTTGTCGGCCCCGACCTGGGCCATACGCACGCCGACGTTGGTCCGGAGCGCGTCGAAGGCCGTGACCAGGTCGCTGTTCGCTCGGTCACCCGACAGCAACGAGAGCAGCGGCTTGCGCTTCTCCCGCCGCCAACGGGACAGCGCAGGGATCTCGCCGAGGATCGTGGTGTCGAGTCGGTCCCGGATGGCCGAGGCCGTGTCGAACGCGCGCTTGACCCGGTCGGCGGCGAGCGCCGCGAACACGGCGGCGACGAGCCCGACGACCACCGAGGCGACGATGATCGGCTCGGTGTTCGGCGAGATCGGACGCAGCTTGACCGGGGCCCGGTCGATCACGCCGAGCACGATCGCCGAGTCGTCCGGGTGCTCCTCGACCAGGCGGTCGGCCACGGCGTTGACCCACGCCTCGGCCGCATACGGCGAGCCGCTCTCGCCCCGGACCTTGATGACGCTCGACTGGCCGGTCGCGGTGATGTCGACCCTGGTGGTGCGGAACTCCTCCGCCACGTCTGGCGCCACCCGCTCCTTGAGGCTTCGGCTGCGGGCCGTCTCCTGGAGGGCGGCGAGCATGAAGCTGGCCTGCTGCACGGCGCCACCGCCGGCGTCGATCTCGTTGTTGATCTCCATCTCCAGCGTTGCGCTGGTGGCGTAGACCTTGTCCGGCAGGAACGCAGCCAGCACGCCACCGGCGACGCACAGGTAGAACACGCCGACGGCGATCAGGATGTAGCGGCTGAGGATCGAGCGGAGTTCGCGGAGATCCATGTCAGCACCTCCCTCTGGCGGCGGGTGAGGGTGAGAGTTGCCGAGCCCTGCGGGCGGAGCGACGAGAACTCATTGGCACGATCCTTCAAGTGTAGGGCCGCCGCCCAGAAACCCGGAGACGAGCTCGGCGACGCAGGGATTACGGAGGTCGGGGCGATCGCCACGGTCGAGCACGACGACCTCGGCCGCCGGCCAGGCGTTGCGCAGTGCATCGGCGGCCGACGTCGGGGCCCGGTAGTCGTAGGCCTGGTTGACGACGAGGACGGGACCGGAGGGCGGTCGGTCGAGCGGGACACCGATCGAGCGGGCCGGCTGGCACAGGCCAGGATCCAGCTGCGGGTCGTCGGCGAGCGAGTACCAGTTTCGGGTATCGGTCAGGAGGTCGGTGCCACTGGGCGGCTCGGGCGGCGCCGCCTCCTCGCCCTCGGCGCCATCGCCGGCCGGGGTCTCGACCACCGGCGGCGGCTCGGCGATCGGCCCGGACAGCTCGGCGACCGGATAGCCGCAGTTGAGCCACAGCGACGGCGAGACCTGTCCGTACTCGAGCAGCGGGAACTCCTGACCGCGAACGGTGGCGAGCTGACGCCACTGGCGGTCGGCCAGACCCTCGACGAAGTCGGGGAGCGACTCCCGGAGCTCAGCCTGGTGCACGCCGAGGGCAAGCGTCGGGAACAACGAGCCCTGGTTGACCGACACCCGCCGGCGCCCCGAACCGACCTGGGTGGTGAACACAACCGACCGCTGTCCGAGCGCCTCCTCGGCCTCGATCAGCAGGCCGAACTCGGGGTCGCCGACGCAGTCGGGGCGACCGCAGTCCAGGGCAGACAGGAGGGCCTCCTGACCGTAGGCGAAGCGCTGGGCCAACGGATCGTCGGTGGCCGGGGCGGCGGCGAGCAGCACCGTGGCGGCAACCCCGGCCGCGTCGATCGCCTCGGCGGCGACGGCCACCTCGGCGGTGGCGTCGGTGCCGACGAGGACCCACTCCTCGATCTCGAGCGCCTGACGGACCCGGGCCAGATCCCGAGCCATCGTGTCGACGTCGAGCGGGGCCGCACCCTGCAGTTCCTCCATTCGCTCGAGGCAGCGCTGGACGCCTCGCCGACGCTGCTCCCTGGCCAGGCGGATCGCCTGCTCGTCACCGAGGTCGACCTCGAGCCAGTTGGCCTTGAGGAGCTCGATGCAGGACAGCTGGGGCTCGGACGAACCGGTCGAGCGGAGGTCGACCAGCACGATACCCCGCTCCAGATCGCGGCTGAGCTGGCGCCACTCGCCGAGGTCGTCGACGGCGCCGGGGCCGATCCGGTCACCGAGCACGACGAGCGGGGTCGGCGTCTCTCCTTCGGGGCCCTCGAAGAGGGCGACGAAGAGGCGCTGCGAGTTGATCTCGGGGTCGTCGTGGTCGGCCGGCACCTCGACGAAGCCGCAGCTGACCGTCGTGACCGTGCCCTCCGGGCAGGCCCAACCGAGCAGACCGTCGGTGTCGAACACGCCGGTGTCGTCGCTCGGGGCCACTAGCGGGTCCTCGCGGCCGACGGCGAGGACGATGCCGGCGGTGATCATCAGGCCGGCGAGGATCGCCAGGAACGCCACCCAGCCTGCGCTGCGCCTCATCGCCTGCGCCGTCCTGACGCCGGGTCGATCGACGGGGCCGAGGTCGACGGCCCGGCCGAGTGGAGCCGGTTCGGCGTCATGCAATCGGCAACTCTGCCCGCGCCGGGGCCATCGAGGGACACCGGTACACTGCCGCCATGGCGTGGCAGAACGTCGGGATCCGGACGCGCTGTGCCTCCGGACTCGCCTGCTTCGCACTGGTGGCGGCGGCGTGTGCCGGTGGCTCGGACGGGGTCCCCGACGAGGCATTGGGCATGCGGGTCGGTGGCGGTCTGTTCGATCTCGAGTCGTTCGAGGCGATCGAGTCCGAACTCGGGCTGCCCATCCGCTACACGGTCCAGTTCACCGGCCGCCAGACCCAGCGGGACATGAACGGCTCGGCCTTCGGGCTCCTGGCCGCCGACGGCGCCGACCTCCCCCGGGTGGCCGACCGGCTCGACCTGTCGATCACGGTGCCGCTCGGCTTCGGCCGGGCCAACGCCAAGACGAGGGAGGGTCGGGACGAGATCGAGGCCAACTTCCAGTCGGTGATCGACGGGGAGCACGACGACGCCTACCGGCGGGTCGGCGAGCGACTGGTCGAGGGTGGCTACGGCGACGCCATCATCCGCCTCGGCCACGAGTTCAACGGCGCATGGGCCCCCTGGTCGTCGCGAACGAACGAGGAGCTGTACATCGCCACCTACCGGCACGTGCACGGGCTGCTGCGGCAGCAGTCGCCCGACTTCCGCTTCGACTGGACGGCCATGCGGGCCGGCTGGGTCGAATGGGGCAAGCCGGCCTATCCCGGGGACGAGTTCGTCGACATCGTCGGGCTCGACGTCTACTGGCGCACCGACACCTGGAGCACCGACACCTGGGACCGGGACTACCTGTCGGTCCTGTTGAGCCATCAACGCTTCGCGGCCGAGCGGGGTAAGCCGGTCAGCTACCCCGAGTGGGGGGTTGCCGGGGCCGAGAGCCCCGAGTTCGTCGCCGCCATGCACGACTGGATGGCGACGCTTCCGGACGACGGCGCCGGTCGGCTCGTCTACCACTCCTACTTCAACGCCAACGGCGAGTACGCGCTGGCCAACTACCCCCGCACGCTCGACACCTTCGTCGACCTGTTCGGCGATACCTGAACCGCCGGCGCTGGCCGGCAGGCACCGACCAGCTCGCCGGGGGAATTCCCGAGTCATGGTCGGGGTCAGACGTCGCCGAAGGCGAAGTTCTGGACGACCTCGGACGGGGTCAGAGCCCGGTCGTACACGGCCACCAGGTAGTAGGTACCGAGCCACGGCCTGGTGCCGTCACGCTCGGCCCCGAGGTGGAGCCGGTGGCTGTTGACCCAGTTCGGGTTGCCGGCGTTGACTCCGGTCGCCACCTGGACGCCATTGACGTACAGGGTGGTCGTCCCGGCCGAGTCACGGGTCAGGACGACGTGGATCTGGCCGGTCCCGAGCGCGCCGGGGCCGAGGAGGGGCGGCTCACCCTTGGTGTTGGTGCCCGTCGACCGCAGGTAGCTGTCGAGGTCGCCCGCCTCCTGGATGAGCCCGGCGCTCCTGGCGTTCTTGTTGGCCGAGATCCCGAAGACCATGGCGTCGACCTGGTTCAGGTCGCTCGGCTCGATCCACATCTCGATCGTGGTCTCGTCGTTCGAGTTGACCCCGCTCTGGATCTTGCTCGATGACTTGGTCGACGCGATCACCGTCGCCTGATCGATCCGGAGGCCGCTGTCGACCCTGGTCGTCCTGGCGATGTTCTCGACCTTCAGGTTCAGGAACGGGCTCAGCTGGTCCTTGATACTGTCGCCGTTCGGCTCGTTGAACGGATAGAAGGCGACGAGCCCATCGGACACCCGGGCGTCCGGGGTGATGTTGAGCGAGCTCGTGGTGATCGGTGACTCGACCAGACCAGTGCGGTAGACCCTGGCCTTGACCACCGTCGCAACGGTCACGTCGAACGGCGTGGTGTACAGCGTGTCGGTCTGATCCGGGTCGGACCCGTCGGTCGTGTAGTAGATGTCGGCGCCCGGCACCGTGCTGGCCATCGTGACGGTCACCGAGCCCGGGTAGCTCCCGGTCGGCGGGTCGATGGTCGGAGCGGGGGCCGTCGAGCCGGCCGGGATGACCTCGATCGTCATCTCGTCCGTCGTCGTCTTCTCACCGTCGTCACCGGTCAGGCGGAACGTGTAGGTACCGCCGGTCGGCAGGGTCACCTGGGCCGCCGGGTCGCTCGGATCCGAGAAGACCGCGGTGGTCGGACCGCTCAACTGGGTCCAGCTCGTGGTCAGCGTGGCCGGCGGATCGGGGTTGCCGTCGTCGACCGCCGTGCCGGTCATCTGGGCCACCTCGCCCTCGACCAGGGTGATGTCGGAACCGGCATCGATCTGGGGGGCGAAGTTGGCGGGCGGGGGCAGCGGACCGGCCTGGTAGTTGGTGGTGATCTCCGCCGGCGAGAGGTCCTTCGAGTAGACCGCCGTCAGGTAGAGGTCGCCGATCCAGGGGTTCACGCCCTCGAGGCTGTTGACCAGGCTGAGGCCGTAGCCGTTCGACCAGTTGTTGAACGAGCCGCCCTTGTAGCCGCTCCAGGCCAGCTGGCCGTCGAGGTAGATCTCGACGGTGTTGTCGGACCGGCGCACGTACACCAGGTGCTGGAGCTGGGGCTGGAGGATGCCACCGGAGTTCAGCGACGGCAGGCCGTCGAGGTCGGTGTTGGTCGTCCGCAGCGCCATCTCGATCGAGCGGCCGTCCTGGGCCAGTTCGAGGTTCTGCTGGCCCGGCAGCTCGGTGGCCAGGTTGAACAGGGTGGCCCCACCGATGTCGAACGTCACCGGGTCGACCCACATCTCGACCGTCACCGACTGGCCGTCCTCGATGTCGATGTTGACCTCGTTCGCCCCGGCCGCGGTCCGCAGGACCGACGGGCCGTTGACCCGGAGGGCGTCGACGTCGGGCAGCCACGTCACGTCGGAGCCCGGCATGATGTCGAGGTCGTACTGGGTGCCCGACAGCGAGGTGTCGGAGACCACCGTGCCGCTGTCGTCATCGAAGCGGTACAGCACCTCGAGGTCGTCGGTGACCCGGTCGGGCGGCGGGAGGACCGTGTAGACCCGCTGGGTCACGACGGAGTCGCCGAACCCGGACCGGAAGGTGCGGGCCTTGATCGTGGTCGACTCGTTGAGGAAGAACGGCTCGGTGTAGAGCGTCGACGCCGCCGTCGGCTCCGAGCCGTCGGTGGTGTAGCGGATCTCGCCGTTTCGGGTGGCGGTGTCCATCTCGACCTTGACCAGACCGGTGCTGGTGCCCGAGGTCGGGCTGACCGACGGGGCTTCGGCCTGGATCTGACGCACCTCGAGGTTGCCGAAGTCGGCATCGACGTGGTGGGCGACCAGGGCAAGGGCGCCGGAGTCGGGCACGCCAGGCGGCAACGAGGTGACCAGGTCCCACTCGGTCGGCTCGGTCGTGCCATCACGCCAGACCTTGAGGCGGTAGATCGGGCCTTCGGTATCGCTGGTGTCGGCCTGCATCTTGAAGATGTAGGTCAGGCCCTGGGTGATCGTGCGACCGCTCAGGTCCTCGGCCACCAGGGCGGCGCCGGAGTCACGGATCTCGAACCGCTCGCCGTTGACGTCGTCGCGGTAGCGGTACCAGACCAGGGCACCGAGCTGGCCGTCGAAGCCCCACTTCGGCTGGGCGAACTCGGCCTGGGTGTGGCCACGCCAGTGGGGGATGAAGCCGACGCCGGGCCCACCGGACGGGCTCTCGTAGCCGGCCGGATCGAAGCTGTTGATCGTGATCGGCACCTCGGCCTCGAACGACGACCAGTTCTCGTCGCCGAACAGCATGAGGCGGTCGTAGCCGATCTCCTGGATGTGGAGGGTGTCGCCGGGCGAGGCCCAGCGACCGTCGACCGGCTGGCCGACCGTGTACAGGTCGGTGACCGTGCTCCAGTCGACCGTGTAGGGCAGCGGCCAGGCCTGACCGTCGGTGAAGTTGACCGGCACGTTGACGACCGACTCGTTGAAGAGTTCGTCGACCGCCCGCAGGGTCACCGTGTTGAGGCCGGGGCTGAGGAGACTGGCCAGCACGTCGGCGTTGAAGTCACCGTTGTAGGCGAGACGCCTGGTGCAGCTGACGCCAAGCTCGCAGTCGGTGTTGGTGCCGATGCCCATGGTCACGGGATCGGCACCGTTGACCGAGTAGGTCAGCGAGCGGATGCCGTCCGCGTCGGTGACCCGACCCCGCAGGTTGATGTCGGGCTGGGCCAGGCCGGGCGAGCCGAACTCGAACGGTGTCGTGCCGTCCCAGATGCCGCCGGTGCCGTCGAAGATCGAGATCGTCGGCGGGCCGGCGGCGCCGGGACCGGTGATCGTGATCGGATCGAAGGTGGTCCAGAAGTAGTCGACCAGTGCGTTGTGCGGGGGCACGTTGGCGATCTGGGGGTT
>JBCCVL010000223.1:0-8137 GCA_039195375.1 Actinomycetota bacterium | reverse complement strand
CTCGTGGTCGGGATTGTGGAACGCCGTGTCGGTGATGACGAAGCCGTTGTGCTCGAACAGCGCGGTGATGTCGTCGAGGTCGAGCCAGTTGGCCGACGGGCGGCCTGCACCGCAGAACCCGCCCCAGCCGAGTGCGTCCAGGTAGTCCTGGCGATGGAGTGTGTGGCGGACGCCATCGGTCACCACCTCGACCGGTGGCCCGAACTTGCGGTCCAGGTTGGGGTTCGCCCGGATCCGCTCGTCGTAGTAGTGGGTCCAGACGAAGACCGTGTCGGCGGCCGAGCAGCAGAGGGCGATGTGTCTGGCCGGATCCTCCATGTGGTAGAGCACCCCGCAGGCGACGACGAGGTCGAACCGCTCACCCGACTCGGCCAGATATCGGTTGAAGTCGCCGAGCAGGAAACGGGACCGGGCCGTCCGCAGGATCTCCTTGGCCACGAGGCAGCGGAGATAGGCGCGCTGGTTGGCCTCGATGGCGACGATCTCGTCGGCCCCGTGGGTGACCTCGAGGGCCCAGGTGTGGCCGCCCTCGAGGGGGCCGAGCTCCAGGATCCGTTGACCGTCGACCCCGCCGAGCACCTCGACCATCCAGTCGATCCTGGCGTCGGTGAACAGCGGGGCGAAGCCACCGGTGTCGACCCCTACCTGGTCCGGGAGGACCGACGACCAGTCACCGGCGAAGATGTCGATGGCGGTGGCCGGGGTCGGCAGGTCCATGCGGTAGAGGTCGAGCACGGACGTCGCCGGGTCTGGCCCGTTCGGCGAACCGTCGGCGCCGTCCTGGCCGGCGGCGCGAGCGCGATCGAGGTCGGTCGGGGTCATGTCGTCGTCCGTTCCGGGTCGGCGGCGGGCGGACCCTTCGGCGGGGGCGGCGGAGCCCCGGCGAGCGGCGTTTGGATACGCTCAGCCTAGATGTCCGGAGGCCCCGACCGGCGGCTCATTCCGCCGCCGAACCGCCCGCAGGGGGTTTGATGACAAATTCCATCGTTCTGGCGACCCAGGTTCCGACTGTGAACCGTTCTGCGCTAGTCTCGCCGCCCGTGGCCGTAGCTCCACCAGATCTGGTCCTCGACTCGCTCCGCGGCGACGGGTACCCCCTCCGGGACTGGCTGACGTCCTACCCGATGTGCCTGGTGGCGATCGATCCGTACACCCACGAGAGCGCCTGGATCCTGGAGACCGCCGGCCGGATCCTCGACCACTACTCCCCCGCCGACGTTCGTGTCGGGTGGCTGGCCACGACCGACGACGACGGCTGCCGCCAGTTCCTCGGGCCGTGGGCCGACCGGTTCCTGACCTTTCCGGACCCCGATCGCGACGCCGTGACGGCGCTCGGCGTCGAGCGGTTGCCGGCGTTGGTCCACATCCGCTCGGACGGCTTCCTGCATGTCGTCGACGGCTGGGTCCCGGAGGCCTGGCGAGCGGTGGCAGCCGAGATGTCCGCCTACCTGTCGTGGAGCCGGCCGACGATCCCCCAGCCGGGTGACCCGACCCCCTACTCCGGGACCGACGTCAAGGGCGACTGACCCAGCGGGGCCGATCGCATGCGATTCGACACCGGGCTGACGAGGGTCTGGCGTGAGGTCAGGCGGTGGCGGTCCCAGTCGTCGGACGAACCGATCCAGGTCGACCCGGAGCTCCCCCCGTCCGACCTGCGTCGCCTGTCGGGCGAGATCGAGGCGGTCATCGAGACCAGGGGTGGATTGGCGGCGGCCCGGCGTCGGGCCAGGAGGCTGGCGCTGACCTACAGCACGCTGAGCGACACCGGGCGCCAGCGGTTCTTCGAGCACCTGGCGGTCGAACACGACCGCGACCCCGAGCGCGTCGACCGGGCGGTCGAGCGGTTGCTGGCAGCCGCCGACCAAAACCGGCCGTCGACGGGATCGGGCAATCGCCCGGACGACGACGGGCCGAACACGCCGTCCGAGCGCCGGCAGGCCGAGGCCGAGCTCCGCCAGGCGCTGAGGCCGGGCCATCAGACGCTCCTGCGCCGCCTCGCCGGTCAGGACGGTGGCCTCGCCTTCCTGGTGGCGCTCCGGGCGGACCTGCTCCCCCATCGACGCAGCTCCCCGGCGCTCGGCGACCTCGACGCCGAGCTGCATCAGATCCTGGAGACGTGGTTCGACGTCGGGCTGCTCGAGCTCGTCCGGCTGACGTGGGACACCTCGGCCGCATTGCTCGAGAAGCTGATCGAGTACGAGGCGGTGCACGCCATCGAGTCGTGGGACGACCTCAAGCGCCGGCTCGGACCCGGTCGCCGTTGCTACGCCTTCGTGCACCCCGGGATGCCGGACGATCCCCTGATCTTCGTCGAGGTCGCCTTGACCAGGGGCGTCCCCGACCGGCTGGGCCCGCTGCTCGAACCGCTCGGGGCGGAGGTCGACTTCGACGACCGCTCGGGTGAGGACCGGGCGGACACCGCCGTCTTCTACTCGATCTCCAACTGTCACCGCGGCCTGGCCGGCGTGTCGCTCGGCGACTTCCTGATCAAGTCGGTGGCCGAGCAGTTGTCGGCCGAGCTGAACGGGCTGACGACGTTCGCCACGCTGTCGCCGCTGCCCGGCTTCCGCTCGTGGTTGGAGCGCCAGATCGTCGACGGCCCCGGAGGAGCGGCGGCCGCCGGTCCCGTGTCGCTGGCCGAGCTCCACCGCGACGAGGGAGTCGACGAGGCCGACGTGATGGGGCAGCTCCGGGCGCTCATCGACGGCGGTGCACGACGGGCGGACGACCCCGACCTCGAGCCGGTCCGACCGGTCGTCGAGCACCTCGCTGCCCGGTACGTGACCACGATCCGCGACGACGGGAGGGCCATCGACCCGGTTGCCCACTTCCACCTGTCAAACGGGGCCAGGATCGAGCGCCTGAACTGGATGGCGAACCCGACACCGACCGGATGGGACCGTGGGCTCGGCCTGATGATCAACTACCGCTACGACCTCCGCACGATCGAGGCCAACCACGATCGGTATGTCGGCACGGGCGAGCTGACCATGGCCGACGACGTCGGGGGCCTGCTCGAGCCGAGGTCTGGCGACGGACGGCGACGTTTCCGCTGAGCGGTGGGATCTCGAAAACGACGACGGCCGCCGGATGCTCCGGCGGCCGCTCTCGTCACTCGCCGGTCGGACCGGCGCAGCTGCTACAGCTTGCGGACGTTCTTGGCCTCTTCACCCTTCCGGCCAGGAGCGATATCGAACTCGACGGACTGGCCCTCGTCGAGCGTCTTGTAACCCTCGCCGACGATGTTCGAGAAGTGAACGAACACGTCGTCGGCGCCCTCGCGGGAAATGAAACCGAAGCCCTTCTCGGCGTTGAAGAACTTCACGGTACCTGTAGGCATGACACTACCTTCGCTAGAAACGGTCGGACCCTTGTGGCCGACCGCCCCCCACCCTAGTGGGGCGCTACCGGGATGGGGTGGGAAGCGTCCAAGCGGCGGCTCGGGGCCTCGACGGCGACCACGGCCGTCGACCAGCCGGATTCGCCGCCGACGGAGGCTCAGGTGACGGCGGCGGCGATGGCGTCGGCACCGGCGACCAGCGCCTCGGCCTCGGCCCCGTCGAGCACCCCATAGGGACCGAGCAGCAACCGGTCGGTCAAGGCGTCGGCCTGGGCCAGCTTGGCCCGGTCCTCGTCGGTGATCGTCGGCGGTTCGGGGTAGCCGAAGGTGGCAACGTCGTCCGGGCGGCGGATGGCGTGGGCAACGTGGTCGTCGAGACCGACGGCGGTCACGGCAACGAGGTGGACGCTGCCCCGGAGCTCGCGGAGAACGGCGGTCAGCTGCAAGGCCCGACCGGCGACGTCGTCGTCGAGCTCCATGGCGGCGATGCCGGCGAACAGCGGCAACCCGGCCGGGCGGGCGGCCGCCACCACCTTCTCGGCGGCGGCGACGTAGGCGTCGAGGCCGTCGACCCCGCCGAGGGCCTTGCGTCCGAGCTCGCCGGCGCAGGCGAAGTAGGCGGCGCTGGCCTCGGCCGGCGCCATCAGCTCCTGGGCCGACCCGTAGATCTTCTCGATGAGGGGCCTGGCGAAGTAGCCGAAGGCGCTCTCCACCACCCGGGGCGGCACGTCGCCCATGACACCGGCCCGGCCGAGCACGTAGAAGCGGAACCCGTCGAGGCCGAGCTCCTTGCCCTTGGCCAGCGTGTCGGGATGGAAGTAGAAGGCGGCCCCCGCCTTGCCCATCGGGCCGTCGACGGCCCTCACCATGTCGAGCGTCTCCACGTCTGCGCAACCTTTCATCGGCCCGGGGCGGCGCGCCCCGAGGTCTCGTGTCGCGGCGGTGGCACCCGCCGCCGAGTGGACCGTAGGGGCCGGGGGTCGGCCACCGCCAGCTGGCGCCGGCTCGGGCCACGACGGAACCGGGTGCTACGTTCCCGTTCCGTGGTGTTCGACCCAGACGACCTGCCCCCGTCCGTCAGCCGGTTCCTCACCGAGCGCCACCTGGCCACGCTGACCGTTGTCCGGGCGGACGGCACCCCCCAGGTGTCGCCGGTCGGCGTGACGTGGGACGGCGACCGGCGCCTGGCCAGGGTCATCACCTGGGCCGATGCGGTCAAGGCCCGGTTGGTCGCGGCCAGGCCGGGGGTGGCGGTTGCCGCCTGTCAGGTCGACGGTGGGCGCTGGCTCACGTTGTCTGGCACGGCGACCGTGAGCGACGACCCGGACGCCATCGCGGACGCAGTGGCCCGCTACACCGAGCGCTACCGGCCGCCGAAGCAGCGGGACGACCGGGTGGTGATCGAGATCGCCGTCGAGCGCATCATCGGTCGGGTCCCAGCCGACGAGCCGGGACCGGCGGGGCGATGAGCGGCGTCGGTCCGGTCGAGCGGGTGGTCGGTCTGACCGGGGGGATCGGCGTCGGGAAGTCCACTGTTGCCGCCGAGCTGGCCCGCCTCGGCGCCACGATCGTCGACTGCGACGGACTCGGCCGCCAGGTCGTCGAGCCGGACGGTCGGGCCTACGGCCCGCTCGTCGAGCGGTTCGGCCGGGAGGTCCTCCAGCCGGACGGCGCGGTGGACCGACCGGCGCTCGGCGCCGTCGTGTTCGCCGACGAGGCGGCGCTTGCCGACCTCAACGCCATCACCCACCCGGCCATCGACGTCGAGATCGCCGCCGCGGTCGCCGCCGCCACGACCCCGACGGTCGTGCTCGACATGGCGGTGCTCGTCGAGACCGAGCTCGGCGCCGGCCAGTACCACGAGGTCCTGGTGGTCGAGGCCCCGATCGAGGTCCGCCTCGATCGGCTGAAGCGGGACCGGGGCATGCCGGAGGAGGCGGCGATGGCCCGGATCGCCAGCCAGGCCGACGACGAGGCGAGACGGGCCGTCGCCGACCACGTGATCGTCAACGACGGCGATCGGGCCGAGCTGCGGGACCGCGTCGACCGCTACTGGGCCGTCGCCGGCCTTCGCTGAAGCCGACGGGCGGGCCGGCGAGCGGCCGGCCAGCGCCGGTTCGCCGGGCTCCGGCTTGGCCGGACCGGCCGGCGCCCGCCTCGTGACCTTCGAGCACGGGCTCAAGATCCGCAGCCCATCTGACGAAGGCATGGGATCCAGGGCCGTCGACGACATCGGCGATCGGGCGTGGGCGAAACCTCCCCGCTGCCCGGTCACGCTCGGTGACGGTGCGCTAGCCTGACCATCTCAGCCGCTCAATGGTGCGCGGCGTAGGAGTAGAACAATCATGCATAGCACGACGGATCCGACGATGATGCTCGGTCGCCTGTCCCGGGTCGAGACCTCCGAGGGAACGATCAGCGGGACCATCCTCGCCGTCGGCCTGAAGGGGGTGTCGATCGCCGTCGACCGGCAGGTCGTCCAGGTGCCCCCGGCCGAGATCTACCACATCAGCGCCGCCGGCTGATGCCCGAGGCGGTCGCTCCGGCCGCCTCGATCGAGGGGGAACCGGGATCGTCGGTCGGCCCGTCACCAGGCCGAACCGTCGCTTCGGCGCGGCCGTCGGTCGGTGTGCCTGTTGCGGGAACGCTCTGAGCGGTTAACTTTTGGTTGTTCCGATCCGCCCCGATCCGCCCGAGATCCAAGGGGGCGGATACGCCTACGACCGAAGACGCCTCCCGGAGGCTCAGATCCCCGATGCTCGACCTGCACATCACGTGGCCCGAGGGCAGCGCCCGCTTCACGGCGGACGACGGCCCGGTGCAGATCGGTCGATCCTCCACCGCTGCGGTCACGCTGACCCAGGCGTCGGTGTCACGACGCCACCTGGAGCTGACCTGGGACGGGTCGAGCTGGGTCGCCGTCGACAACTCCACCCACGGCAGCTACGGACCGACGGGCTCCCGCCAGCCGGAGCGGTGGATCGTCGACCACGACATCGATCTGCGCCTCGGTGGCACCGAGGGCGTCGTCGTCGGTCTGCGGCTCGTCCCGATCGCCGATGGCGGTGCCGACGGGCCGACGGCGCTGGCCGTCGGTGCCGACGGCCAGGCCGGCCCCGACTCACCGGGCGGGCCGTCCGTGCTCGCCCCGGCCGGGGTGGCCGCCACCCCGGGTCCGGTGACGCCGGCCCCGCCACCGCCGGGGCCCTCCGCGCCGGCCGGTTCGGCCGACGATCAGCTCGCTCGTCCGGCCGGCCGCTCACTCCTGGCCGACGCAGGACCGGGGGCCGACGACGGGGTGCCCGGCCCGACCGGGGCCAACCCGGCCGTCACCTTCGGTCCCGACTCGAACGCGGTGGCCGGCGGTGCGCTGCGGCTCAGCATCGACGGCCACGACTACTCGTTCCTCCCCGGCGCCGAGGTCACCGTCGGGCGAGACCCGGCGTGCCTGGTCCAGCTCGAGGAGCGCCACTCGCTCGTCTCCCGCCGACACCTGCGGATCGTGCACCGCAACGGCGCCTGGTGGATCGAGGACTACTCGTCGAAGGGCACCTGGGTCGACCACCGCCGACTCAAGGGGCCCTACCGGGCCGAGGGCAACTTCGTGGCCCAGCTCGGCGACGACGAGGCCGGTACGCCGATGCGGGTCATCACCGCCGGCACCCACCGGCCCGGGTTCAACGCCAACCTGCCGTTGATGGGACTGCTGGCCGCTGCGGTGCTGGTGCCGCTGCTGATCCTGGCCTTCCTGCTCACCCGGGGCGATGCCGAGCCCGACTTCGCGTCGGCCAAGCGCTCGACGGTGATGCTCTTCGGGCTCGAGGGTGGGCAGGGCTCCGGCTTCTTCGTCGACGACAACCTGATCCTGACCAACCAGCACGTGGCCGCCCTCTCGTCGCAGCTGCTCGTCGGCGTCTCCCGCTCGCCGGACGAGCCGGCCAAGATCGAGTACGCAACCGAGCTGGTGTCGAACCACCCGTTCCTCGACATCGCGGTGCTGCGGGTCTCGAACCGGGCCACGATCGGGTCGAACGGTCCCGAGATCTCGAGCGAACCGGTCGGCGACATCGGCCTCCCGGCGGTGACGATCGGCGACTCGACGGGTGTCAGCATCGGCGACGACGTGTTCAGCACCGGCTTCCCCGGCCGGCTCGGCATCACCAGCACCGACAACATGGGCGAGCTGCGCCTGCCGGCGGTTGCGGCGACGAGCGGCCAGGTCGTCAACTTCGCCATCTGGCCCGGCTGCTCCAATCCCGACCTGGACACGTTCATCCCGGCCGACTCCCCACCCGGGGTCCAGTGCTCGCGGGGCGGCGATGTGGAGCGGGGCGTCCTGCTGTCGACCTTCCAGAGCGGCCAGGGGGCCTCGGGCAGCCCGGTCTTCAGCCAGAACGAGGTCATCGGCGTCGTGTACGCCGGCGCCCCGGACGAGGCCAATGCGAGCCTCAACATCGCCACGTCGACCTTCGGCCAGTGGCTGGCGGAGATCGTCGCCGACACCCCGTAGCCGCTCCGAAGGCACTTGGGCAGATGTTCCGGCCACCGATCGTGACCGGCGACCCAGTCCGACCGGCCGCTCCCGGGCCGCAGGGCCATCGGAGGGCCACGGGGTGCGTCCTCACGGTCGTCGCGCCTGGGTAAGCTCGCCCAGAGCCGTTCTTCCCGCCTCGAACGGTTGAGCTAGGGGGGACCCTGGGCCCGACTACACTGGCCCGGTTCCTGGAGGCATCTTGACTCTGAGCGTCACCAATCTCGGCATTGAGGGGCTCACCGACGTCGAGCAGATCGGCACCG
>JBCCVL010000222.1:0-8297 GCA_039195375.1 Actinomycetota bacterium | reverse complement strand
GTTCGGCGGCTCCAGCCTTCGGTCGAGGCGGATCGAGATCGCCGCACTGGAGGACGAGTTCGAGGCTGCGTTCGATCGGGGCTGGACCGACGGCCTCCCCGTGGTCACGCCAACCGAGGCGAGGGTCCTGCGGATGCTGGACGGCACGAGCCGGGCGCCGGACGAAATCGTTGCCACCGTGCCCCCCGACCTGGCCGAGGTCACCGTCGAGCAGGTGGCGATCAACGCGGTCATGGCCGGCTGCCGGCCCGAGTACCTGCCCGTCGTGCTCACCGCCGTCGAGGCTGCGTGCACCGAAGACTTCAACATGCACGGCCTGCTGGCGACCACCTACTTCTCCGGTCCGATCATCGTGGTCAACGGACCGATCGCCGGTCGGATCGGGCTCAACGCGGACGGCAACGTGCTCGGTCAGGGCACCAGGGCCAACTCGACGATCGGCCGGGCCCTGCAGCTGGTGATCCGCAATCTCGGTGGCGGCAAGCCGGGCGGCGTCGACATGTCGGCCATCGGCTCGCCAAGCAAGCTCGGCCTGTGCTTCGCCGAGCGGGAGCACGACTCGCCCTTCGTCCCGCTGTCGGTCGAGCGTGGCCTCGCCGACGGCACCGACGCCATCACCCTGTTCGCCGGACACGGCCCGAACGCCATCGTCGACCAGCTGTCGCGCACCCCCGAGTCGTTGGTGCGGTCGATGGCCGCCGTGTTGCGGGCCCAGGCCCACCCGAAGCTGGCGATGGGCATGGACGCCATGCTGATCGTCGGCCCCGAGCACGGTCGGATCTTCCGGGAGGCCGGCTGGGACCGCTCCCGGTTCCGCTCGGAGCTGGAGGGACTGCTGGTGCTGGAGGCCGATCCGATGCTGCGGGGCACCGACGGCATCGACGAGGGCCTCCCCGAGTTCGCGGCCGGGGCAACGGTTCCGAAGTTCCGCCCCGGTGGCCTCCAGATCGTGCACGCCGGCGGCGACGCCGGCCTGTTCTCGGCCGTCGTCGGCGGCTGGGTCGGCGGCCCGAAGGGCAGCGAGCCGGTCACCGTCGAGATCACCCCCTGACCCGTCCGTCACCCGAGAGGAGCCACACCACACATGAGCGAGAACCGAACGACGATCGTCCTCGACCCGACGACCGGCAAGGAGGCGGCCGGGTTCCCCGGCGCCGACCGCGTCGCCTCGATCGAGGGCAAGACGATCGGCCTGCTCGACATCACCAAGCCGCGGGGCGACGTGTTCCTCGACCGGCTCGAGGAGCTGCTCGTCGACCGGGGAGCCAACGTCACCCGCTACGCCAAGCCGACGTTCACCAAGCCGGCACCGGTCGACCTGCGCCACGAGATCGCCGCCAACTGCGACGCAGTGATCGAGGCGCTCGCCGATTGAGGCTCGTGCACGTCGTGCAGTGTGCACGACATCAGCGACATCGAGCGCCGGGGCGTCCCCGGGGTGTTCGTGGCCTCCAGCGTGTTCGTCGACGCTGCGACGCAACAGGGTGAGGCCCTCGGCTTCCAGCCGCCCCGGGTGTTCGTCGAGCACCCGATCCAGGACCGGACCGACGACGAGATGCGGACGATCGCCGAGAAGGCGGTCGAGACGCTGGTCGAGCGCCTGACGACGAGCTGAGCGTCCAGCCGAGCGGGGACGGGCCAGCGGCCCGCCCTGCTGGTTGGCCTCACCCGGGGAGCCGCAGTCCCTCGCCGTCCTCGACGGCGAGGCCGTCGGCCACGAGCGTGGCCGCCACCCGGCGCGCCCGCTCCGGCTCGTCCGGCCAACCCATGACCGCGGCCAGCCCCTCCCGGTCGACGGGCCCGATCCGCAGGGCCCGCACCAACCGACCCCGCCCCTGACGGTCACTGCCCTCGAACGTCGACTGGCGCGTCGACACCCCGGCCGAGCCGACGGCGGGGTCCGGTTCGGGGCGACCGTCGATCGCCCACCGGCACCGGGTCCGCACCGGGCACTGGTCGCAGCCCGGGTTGCGTGGCCGGCAGAAGCGGGCGCCGACGTCGAGCATCGCCTGGTTGTGGACCCACGGGTCCGGGCCGAGCGAGGCATCGGCCAACCGTTGGGCCTCGGGCCGGCTCAGCGACCGGCCGCCGGTGCGGGCCAGGATGCGGGCCACGTTGGTGTCCAGCACCGCCTCGGCCCGCTCGAAGGCGAAGACCAGGACGGCCCGCGACGTGTAGGGCCCGATGCCGGGGAGCGCCTCCAGGGCTCGGCGGTCATCCGGGAACCGGCCACCGTGCTCACCGGCGACCGCCTCGGCCAGCCGGTGGAGGTTCACCGCCCGGCGGTTGTACCCGAGCCCGGACCACTCGTCGATCAGGTCGCCGCGAGGAGCCTCGGCCGCCGCCTCGACGGTGGGGAACCGGTCGAGGAAGCGGTGCCACCGTTGGATCACCCGGTCGACCTGGGTCTGCTGCAGCATCAGCTCGGCCACGACGATGGCCCAGGGGTCGCGGGTGCGGCGCCAGGGCAGGTCGCGGCCATCGGCTGCGAACCACGACCCGAGATCGACACCGACGAGCGGTGACCGTGCCCCGTCGGGGGCATCGGCCGCCTCGTCTGCGGTGTCCCCGGTCGGCTCGCCGGTCCGGCTGATGGCGGTGCTCAGGACTCGTCGGCCCAGATCTCGTCGCCGTAGGGGCGCTGGCGTGGCGGGGCGGCGTCGCGCTTCCAGACGAGGGCCTTGCGCTTGAAGTAGCAGACCTCCTCGCCCCGCTGATTGATGCCCTTGGTCTCGACCTCGACGATCCCCCGGTCGCCCTTCGACGACTCCCGCTTGCTCAGCACCCGGGTCTCGGCGTAGATCGTGTCGCCGTGGAAGGTCGGCTTCGAGTGCCGCAGGGTCTCGATCTCGAGGTTGGCGATCGCCGCCCCCGACACGTCCGGCACGCTCATGCCGAGCACGAGCGAGTACACGAGGTTCCCGACCACCACGTTCTTCCCGTGCACGGTCTCGTTCTCGGCGAACCACACGTTGGTGTGCAACGGGTGGTGGTTCATCGTGATCATGCAGAACAGGTGGTCGTCGGCCTCGGTGATCGTCTTGCCCGGCCAGTGGCGGTAGACGTCGCCTGGCTCGAAGTCCTCGAGATAGCGACCGAAGGGACGTTCGTGTACGACCATGGGGCACCTCCTGGGCGAGGACTGTAGCGCGGCGCCGGGGCCCGCCCGGAAACGGCCGACGCCGGGCCCGCCGGATGTGAGCGAGCGTGTGGCCGGCCCTATTCTCAGGGCCCATGACGTCATCAGATACGGGTCTGGACTCCGCCACCGACGCCGAGGCGACGGTCCCCGAACCCGACCTCCAGGCCGCGGCGGCCGCCATCGAGGCCGCCGACCGGGTGGTCAGGGCCGCCACCCGCAAGCTGGCCGAAACCAGCTCGATCGATGCCGACCAGGTCCTGGCCTACGACGTGGCCCACGCCGCGGCTGCGGTCGAGACTGCGAGGGCCACCCTCGACTACGGAGCAAAGGGTCCGGTCGAGGGGGCGCTGACCTGTGTGTTCGTCGCCGACGTGGTGGCCGAGCTCGGCGCCCGGCTCTGGGGCCGCGACTCGCTGTGGGGCATCGGACCCGATGCGTTGGCCGATACGACCGACTTCGTCTCGACCTGGCGCGACCCGGCGGTGCTGTCGGCCATGGCATTCGACGCCGGGCCTCGGCACCTCGACGACGACTTCGAACTGGTCGAGGACACGTTCCGCCGCTTCGCCACCGACCAGGTGGCGCCGGTGGCCGAGCACATCCACCGCCACAACACGGACATCCCCGAGGACCTCATCAGCGGGCTCGGCGAGATGGGCCTGTTCGGTCTCTCGATCCCCGAGGAGTACGGCGGCTTCGCCACCGGCGGCGAGTCCGACTACTACGGCATGGTCATCGCAACCGAGGAGCTGTCGAAGGCATCGCTCGGGGCGGCCGGGTCGTTGATCACCCGACCGGAGATCCTGGCCAGGGCCCTCGAGGCCGGTGGCACCGAAGCGCAGAAGCGGCACTGGATGCCCCGCCTGGCCTCCGGCGAGATCATGGCCGCCGTCGCCGTGACCGAGCCCGACTACGGCTCCGACGTGGCCGGGGTCAAGGTTGCGGCCACCCCCGCCCCGCCTGACCATGCGGCCGGAGACGGCTGGCTCGTCAACGGGGTCAAGACGTGGTGCACGTTCGCGGCCAGGGCCGACATCCTCATGCTGATCGCCCGCACCGACCCGGACCGGTCGAAGGGCCATCGGGGCCTGTCGATCCTGATCGTGCCGAAGGAACGGGCCGACGGTGAGGGCTTCAAGCTGACCCAGCCGGGCGGGGGCACGTTGGAGGGCCGCCCGATCGACACGCTCGGCTACCGGGGCATGCACTCCTACGAGCTGGCGTTCGACGACTACCACGTGCCCGCCGACCACCTGATCGGTGGCGAGGACGGCCAGGGTCGAGGCTTCTACTACCAGATGGCCGGCTTCGAGAACGGCCGGCTCCAGACTGCGGCCAGGGCCATCGGCGTCATGCAGGCCGCCTACGACGCGGCCTGTGCCTATGCGACCGACCGGGTCGTGTTCGGCCAGCCGATCGGCGACTACGAGCTGACCAGGGCCAAGCTGACCCGCATGGCGGCCCTCATCCAGGCCTCCCGCCAGTTCGCCTACTCCGTCGGTCGTCAGATGGCCAAGGGCGAGGGGAAGATGGAGGCCTCGATGATCAAGGCCTACGTGTGCAAGGCGGCCGAGTGGGTCACCAGGGAAGCCATGCAGATCCACGGCGGCATGGGCTACGCCGAGGAGTACCCGGTCAGCCGCTACTTCGTCGACGCCCGCGTCCTCAGCATCTTCGAGGGGGCGGACGAGACGCTGTGCCTGAAGGTCATCGCCCGCTCGCTGGTCAACTCGATCGACGGCTGAGCCGGGGCCGGGTCGCCCCGGCCTCAGCGAGTCAACCGGACCGGGTCGCCGATCACCGAGGCTCGGAACGTGATCGTCTCGTTGGTGTCGTCGTCGTCGTTGATGTACACGAGCTTCCACCAGCACCAGGACCCGTCACAGGGGTCGGGTGAGATCGGCACCCGGATCCGGACGGTCCGGTCCTGGAACCAGTTGCGCTGGGGCTGGGTCGGGTCGCAGGCGCCACCGATCGGCGAGGTGACCGCCGAGTCGCCATCGCACGACTGGTCGAACGGGCCGGCGTCGGAGGTGTAGAAGCCACCGCCGTCGTAGCCGTGGAAGTCGACGTCGATCGTGTCCCAGGTGAAGTCGACGAAGTCGCCCTTGGCGTCCTTGACCTTGACCGCGTCGATGCCGTCGGCGGGGTCGAACAGCAGGATCTCGAGGATGTTGCCGGCGTAGTCCTCGCCGATCTCGGCCAGGAAGAGCTCGGTGTCGGTGTCGTCGTCATCGTCGAACATGTCGCTCTGGGTGAAGCCGCCGAGCCAGTTGAGCCCGGCGACGGTGACACAACCGGGGTCGGTGGCAACGCAGGAGGCGCCGGCGGTGTCGACCACCCGAAGCGAGTACAGGACCCGACCGCCGGTCCCGTTGTGACGGGCCTGCAGTACCCAGCGTCCGGCCTGGCCGCCGACGTCGTGGATCGTCTGCCAGGCCGCCGTGTCGGTCTCGATCGCCCAGTCGCACGGCGTCGGGTTGTCGGTCTGGCTGATGGTCCTCGACACGACCAGGTTGCTCGGGGTGACGTTGTCATAGTCACTCGCCGCCGTGTCGTCCGGGGCGTACAGCGACAGATCGGCCGAGCCGGTGTTCTGCGTGTAGCAGGTGCTGCGGACCTGCAGGTAGCGGTTCGTGCCCGTCGCCGCCGGGGGCACGTCGACTGCGAACAGGTAGCCGCGAGCGTCGTGGTTGGGGTTCGGACCGGTGGCACCGTTGATCGAGCTGACGAGGTCGCCGGCGTTGCGGTTGCCCGACTCGGGGAGGATGTTGAGCCAGTAGTTGTCCGGTTCCGGTTCGTCGACACCGCCGCCGAGCGACGAGTCGGGGTTGCCCATCGTCAGCGGTCGGACGAAGCGGGAGTTCCCGGAGCGGGCGATGGCCACGTTGTCGACACCGACGACACGCCCGAGGAAGCTGGTGCCGGTCGACTTGACCGCGACCCGCATCTCGTTGTCGTCGGTCGGCTCGATGAGCACGACCGGCGCCCCGCCGGCCGGGGCGGTGTCGAACTCGGCCTGGGTGGCCACCACCGCCGCGGTCGGATAGCCGTTGAGCCGGACGGTGGACAGGGCGGTGTCCGTTGCGGTGGTCTCGTCCGGCAACCACACCACACCGGCGAGGGCGCCGGCGTCGGCCGCCCGCTGGGCCCGCTGACCCTCGACGTACCAGGCGCCGACGTCGACGACCAGGGCGGCGAAGGCCACCAGGGGGACCAGCAGCAGCAGGGAGGTGACCACGACATAGCCGTCCTCCCCCGACCGACCCAGGGAGCGGACGAGGTCGATGGCCGGCGGGCGATGGGACGGGCGACCCATCAGACGGCCCTCGGTTCGAGCCGCATCACGGTGTGCTCGATGATCGTGAAGTCGCCGACGAACGGGATGGCCCCGCTCAACCACGCCTGCTCGTACTCGACCCATACGCCGAGCCACTGGGCGGTCCTCAGGTCGGCGTCCCGGTCGCTCGGACACCAGTTGGCCGAGCGACCCGAGCCGCAGTCGGGGCCGTCGGCGAAATGGTCGTCGTCGGTGCCGTCGCCGTCGTCGATCTCGGCCAGGTCGGCTCCGGTGTACACGTTGCAGTTCGTGCCGCTCGGGCCGGTGGTCACGCCGGTGGCGATGCAGGCGGCCGGGGGCTGACCGTTGCCGGCGCTGTCGGCCTCGTAGACGACGACCCGTTCGATGGCGGCCCAGTTGTCACCGAGGCCGGCCTTGATGCTGCGGAGCGCAGCGTGGTCGGCCTGAACGGCGACCCCGGACTGGGTGGCGGTCCTGGCCCCGGTCGCCGTCGCCTGGACGACGGCCTGGGCCCTGGTCCAGGCGATGCCGACCTCGACGGCGCCGATGGCCAACATGATCAGGACCGGCGCGATCAGCGCAAGCTCGACGATCGACGCGCCCCGCTCGCCGTCCCGTCGCCGGCGGCTCACCCCGTCCCGGCTCGGCCGCGCTCCTTCAGCAACAGCTCGTCCGGTCAAAGGTCGTCCGGTTCGATCTGGACCACCGTTGCGTCGGCGATGGCCCGGTTGGTCCCGAACAGGCCGGTCAGGAAGCGGTGATCGGTCTGGACGTGCACGCCGACGAGGTCGAGCGGACCGGACAAGGTGGTGATGCGATCCTGTGGGCACCAGTGGCGGTCGATGGCAGAGGCGCCGCAGCCGAAGGCGCCGGTCGGCGTGATGCCGTCGGCCTCGTAGACCGCGGCGCTCAGATCGGCACCGGCGTAGCGATTGCAAGGTCGGTCGGGATCCTCGCCGACGTCGACCGAGCGGACCAGACACGTCGGGTTCATGGCCTGGCCGACCTCGGCGATGCGATAGACCACCACGAACTCGATCGGGTTCGGCCCGACGCTCGCGGCCCCGGCGACGACCGCCTGGATGATCTCGTGGTCGGCCGCGAAGCCGGTGTCGAACACCGCGGCCGCCCTCGCCCCCTGGCGCGACGCATTGGCGGTGGCCAGCTCGTGGTGGGCCAGCAACCCGAGCTCGATGATCGACAGCACGAAGAGGAAGAACGCAGGGGCCACGATCGCCCCCTCGACCAGGGACGCGCCGCGCTGACCTCCCCCGGCGACACGTCGACGGAGGACCGGGGCGGGTGGCCGTCGCGGCGACACACGCAGGTCGAACACCTGGTACCTGTCGGCCGGGGCCGGGACCCGTCAAGGCATCGCGGACGGTCCGTTGCGCCTCCGTCGTCGTCGGCCAGCAACCCGCGGTGCACCCGCCCCGGCCACATGGCCGACCCGAGGCGTCGGGACTAGCGTTGCCCGGGCGACCGGCCGACCGGCCCGTCGCCGGAAGGAGCGAACCCATGAGCGTCGACGCCGCCATGCCTGCGCTGTCCCTGGCCGCCGTCCCCGGGCGGCGACAGCGGACCATCGAGCTGGCAACCGAGATCGAGCGCCGCGGCTTCAGCGGGATCTACGGCCCGAGCCTCGGCGACGTGATGTCGCTCTGCCTTTCGATCGCCCACGTGACCGACCGGATCGGGTTCGGCACGGCGATCCAGCCGATCTACTTCCAGCACCCGGCGGCGCTGGCCGCGACGGCGGCCTACATCAACGAGGTGGCCGACGGCCGGTTCCGCCTCGGGCTCGGTGTGACCCACGGTCCGGTGCACGACCGGATGGGATTTGAGGTCGGCAAG
>JBCCVL010000221.1:0-8325 GCA_039195375.1 Actinomycetota bacterium | reverse complement strand
CCTGGATCCGTGTGTCCCTGGGCCTGGCTCCTGCGCTTCCCTTGATGAAACAGTAGACGATTGTTTAGAAGTTCGTAAAGAGTAGGTGCCGAACAAAAACGCCCAATGTTCACGTCGGCGAGGTTGTCGACGTTCCTTCGGATGCTCCGTCAGTGGTCGGTCAGTAGTCGGTCAGTAGTCGGTCGGTGCTCGATCTGTTGCTCGACGAGCACCGACCCGACGGATCATCGGCTGGTTCGAGGGACGTCGTCCCCGAGTCGTGGCGGTGTTCCCCGGGCCACCAGCGAGGGGTTGCCCGGCGTTGGCGACACCGTAGTTGGGGCAGGCGACGCGCGGGTCGATCACGGTACGGTCGGTGCACACGAGCGACCGATGTGCGGTCGCAACGGGGAGAGGTGACCGCCGTCCGGCGGTCACCGAGGGAAGAGGTGCCGGTGCCGAACACCGACGGTCGTCCACGGATCATCGCCCACCGGGGCGCGTCGTCGACCCACCAGGAGAACACGCTCGACGCCTTCCTGGCTGCCATCGAGCAGGGGGCCGACGGGATCGAGCTCGACGTCCGGCTCTCCGCCGACCAGGTGCTGGTCGTCCACCACGACGCCCACCTCGGTGACGGCACCCTGATCCGGGCCACCGAGGCCGCTGCCCTACCGGACCATGTGCCGACCCTCGGCGAAGCCCTCGAGGTCGTCGGTGACCACTTCGTGAACGTCGAGATCAAGAACATGCCGGGCGAGCCGGACTACGACGCCGAGCACGGGATCTCGATCGCCGTCGCCGGGCTCGTCGCCGCCCACCTGTCGATGCGACCGTCCGCCGATGCGGTGGACCGGGTCATCATCTCGTCGTTCAACGTCGACACCGTCGAGCGACTCCGGTCGAGTGACCCGGACCTCCCGCTCGGCCTGCTGGTGTGGGGTCAGGCCGACCCGGGAAGCCTCGTCGCCCGGGCCGAGGCGCACGGCTTCGAGGCGATCCACCCACACGATCTGCTGGTCGACCGGGCCTTCGTGGCCAGGGCCCAGGAGGCCGGACTCCGGGTCAACGTCTGGACCGTCGACGACGATGATCGGATCCGCCAGCTCGCCGAGTTGGGGGTCGACGGCATCATCACCAACGACCCGCGGCGGGCCATCGCCGCCCTTGGCCGGGGCTGAGCAGCCGGTTCGTCAGCCGACGCCGGGGTCGGCGTCGGCGCTCGCTCCCGACGAGATCCCGACCTCGGTCGGGGAGGCCGAGACCCCGGGGTCGGTCGTCGCCGCCGACGGCGGCACGATCAGCCGCAGGCAGTCGGGTCGGTACTCCAGGCGGAGCCGATCGGTGGTGCCGATGAACTCACCGTCGAGCTGGTAGGGGAACGGCCGGTAGCCCCGGACGGTGGCGCCGTCGACGTCGGGCCAGTGGGTTGCGCCCCGCCCCCGGCCGAGGCGGCCACGGCCAGACAGGGCCCTGGCGGCTGCAGGGAGCAGGCGGGTGCCGGTCAGCGCGTCGAGGGCGACGAGCGAGAGCGGGCGGTCGATCCCGGCTTCGGGTGCCAGGTCGAGCGGGCGCGACCCGAGGTAGGTGTATGGCCGGGTGTTGAGGGCAACGGCCATCGCCGCGTCGACGAGTCGTCGACCGTCGTCGGCCGTGATCGAGAACCACGGTCGCCGCCGGTCCGACCGTCGCCAGGTCTCGACCGCAGCGGCGACGAACAGGGGATGCCCGATCACCCGCTTCAGCGGCCCGCGGCGCTCGACCCGCTCGACCACGGCGGCGTCGAAGCCGAGGCCGACGTGGAACAGGAAGGCCCGACCGTCGGCCAGGCCGACGCCGGCGGAGCGGATCGAACCGGCGTCTGCCGCCTCCAGCAGCACGCCGGTGGCGGCGACCGGGTCGTTCGGATAGCCGAGCGACCGGGCGAAGACGTTGGTCGATCCGCCTGGGAGCGGCGCGGCGGCCACGTCGGTCCCGAGCAGGCCGTTGGCCACCTCGTTGATGGTGCCGTCACCACCGAGGGCGATGACGAGATCGGCCCCCGCCTTGCCGGCGCCGTGGGCCAGGCGGACGGCATGGCCGCCCTTGGTCGTGTCGATCACGTCGAGCTCGTGGTCGGCCGACAGCAACTGGACGATCCTGACCCGCACCCGCTGCGTCACCGACGACGCGAACGGGTTGACGACCAGGGTGATGCGCACCATCCCAGTCTGCCGCGCCGGGCTCGCTTCGAGGGGCCCGACCGCACCCCGGGCGGTTTGACCGGGCGGTCAATTTTTCCTCTACCATGCCGTTCATGAACGTCGTTGTATGCGTGAAACAGATCCCGGATCCGGCCGATCCGGGCGCACTCGATCCCGAGACCCGGACCCTCAAGCGGGACGTGAAGCTGATCCTGGACGAGTCCGACTCGTACGGGGTCGAAATGGCCCTCCAGCTGGTCGATGCGGCCGGCGAGGGCGAGGTCACCCTCGTGTCCATGGCGCCGAACGACGAGCGCTCCGGCCTGGCCACCGCGCTGGCCATGGGCGCATCCGAGGCCACGCTGATCACCGACGAGTCGCTGCTCGGGTCCGACGCGCTGACGACGGCGAAGCTGCTCGGCGCAGCCATCGCCGAGCGCAATCCGGATCTGGTCATCGCCGGCTCGGAGAGCTCCGACGGCTACACCGGCACCGTGCCGGAGCAGATCGCCGCCGTGATGGACCTTCCCTCGGTGACGGCCGCCAAGTCGATCACGGTCGATGGCGACAGCGTGAGCATCGAGCGTCAGACCAACGCCGGTCACGACGACGTGACCTGCCCGATGCCGTGTGTCGTCAGCGTGACCGCCGGCGTGGTCGAGCCCCGGTACCCCTCGTTCAAGGGGATCATGGCCGCCAAGTCGAAGCCGGTCGACGTGAAGTCGGCCGCCGACCTCGGTTTCTCGGCCGACCAGGTCGGTTGGGCCGGGTCCGGCCAGGAGATCGTCGACGTCACCGACGCCCCCCAGCGGGAGGCCGGCGAGGTCATCGAGGACGACGGCGAGGCCTTCGGGCGCATCGTCGCCTTCCTCGAAGAGTTGAAGGTCATCTAGAGGAGGCTGCGAGACAATGACCCTTTCCAAGATCTGGGTGCTGGCCGAGGCCGAAGACGGCGAGGTCAGCTCCACCACCCTCGAGCTCCTCACGAAGGCCCGCGACCTGGCCGACACCGTCGAGTGTGTCTACGCCGGTGACGACGCCGACGACCTGGCCGAGACCCTCGGCGAGTACGGCTGTGAGACCGTCCACCAGACCGGCGACCTCGACGGCGCCCTCGTCGGTGTGCCGATGGCCGCCGCCATCGCCGCTGCGGTCGACGACGGTGACGGCCCCGACGCCGTCATCTGCGGCACCAGCTACGACGGGCGAGACGTGGCGGCCCGCCTGTCGGTCAAGCTCGACAAGACCGTGATCACCAACGTGGTCGACATCGAGCTCGACGGCGACTCGCTGGTCGGCACCGAGCCGGTGTTCGGTGGTGCGACCAACGTGAGGACCAAGTTCGCCGGCGAGGGCCCCTACATCGTGCTGGTCCGCCCGAAGTCGTTCGCGGCCGAGGCCTCGGACGGTGACGAAGCGGACGTCGAGGATCTCGACGTGCCCGATCTCGGCTCGTCCGGCGGGGCCACGGTCGCCGAGCGTCACGTCGAGGAGTCCGACGGCCCGAAGCTCGACGAGGCGGCCCTCGTCGTCTCCGGCGGTCGTGGCCTCGGCGAGTCGGAGAAGTTCGAGATGGTCGAGTCGCTGGCCAAGGCCCTCGGTGGCGCCGCCGGTGCCTCCCGGGCCATCGTCGATGCCGGTTGGGTGCCCTACTCCTACCAGGTCGGCCAGACCGGCAAGGTGGTCAAGCCGGACGTCTACATCGCCTGTGGCATCTCCGGTGCGACCCAGCACCTCGTCGGCATGAAGGGCTCGAAGCACATCATCGCCATCAACAAGGACGACCAGGCCCCGATCTTCGGGGTGGCCGACCTCGGCATCGTCGGTGACGTGCACAAGGTCATGCCCCAGCTGATCGAGGCGCTGCAGAACCGCTAGCGGTCGAGCAGCGACGACGTCCGGAGCGGCGAGGCCCCGACGAGGGACCTCGCCGCTCCGCGTTCGGGGGTGCGTCGGCCCCGGCACTACGCTCTGGCCGTGACCTCGACCACGATCGACAAGCTGACCAACGAGACCGTCGAGCTGTTGCAGGCCCTGATCCGCAACCAGTGCGTCAACGACGGGACGCCCGAGTCGGGCAACGAGGACCGTTCCGCCCGACTCCTGCGGGACGAGCTCGAGGGCACGGGCGTCGATCTCCAGACCTACGAACCGACCCCCGGCCGCACCTCGCTGATCGCCCGCTGGCCCGGGACAGACCCGACCGCGCCGTCGCTGTGCCTGATGGGCCACACCGACGTCGTGCCGGTGTCGCCGGACGGCTGGACCAACGATCCCTTCGGCGGGGAGCTGATCGACGGGGAGATCTGGGGTCGAGGCGCGGTCGACATGTTGAACCTCACCTCGTCGATGGCGGTCGTGTTCCGCCACCTGGTCAACTCTGGCCGCCGGTTCCCCGGCGACATCGTGTACTTCGCCGTCGCCGACGAGGAGGCGGGCGGCACCCACGGGGCCGAGGTGCTCGTCCGCGACGAGTGGGACGCACTCGACTGCGAGTTCGTGCTCACGGAGTTCGGCGGCATCCCGTTCTACTCGCCGGCCGGGATGAGCCTGCTGGTGACCACGGCCGAGAAGGGGATCAGCTGGCGTCGCCTGACCGTCAAGGGCACACCCGGCCACGGCTCGATGCCATACGGGACCGACAATGCGCTGGTGAAGGCGGCCGAGGTGGTGCGCCGGCTCAGCGCCTACCGTCCGTCTCCCCAGCTCGACGAGCTGTGGGCGGCCCGGGTCAAGGCCATGGGGCTCGACGATGCGCTCGCCCGCAAGCTGCTCGACCCGGCCGCCCTCGACGACGCCATCGCCCAGCTGCCGCCCGAGATCGCCGGCAACGCCCACGCCTGCAGCCACACGACGTTCAGCCCGAACGTGATCGGCGGCGGGGTCAAGACCAACGTCATCCCCGACTCGGTCACGATCGAGGTCGACGTCCGCACGTTGCCCGGCGAGGACCTCGAGGAGGTCGACGCCCATGTCCGGGCGGCGCTCGGCGACCTCTACGACGCAGTCGAGACCGAGATCATCAAACACGACCCCTCGACCTCGTCGCCGACCGACAACCGGCTCTGGCAGACGCTCAGCGCCTCGATCGCCAAGGCCTACCCCGAGGCGCTCGTCGTGCCGAGCATGGTCACCGGCGGGACCGACGCCCGGTTCTTCCGCAACAAGGGTTCGATCGCCTACGGGGCCGGTCTGCTGTCGCATCGGGTCGACACCGGTGAGTTCTTCCGCCGATTCCACGGGCACGACGAGCGGATCGACATCGAGTCACTCCGACTCACCACGCAGTTGTGGCTCGACGTGGTCGACGACCTCTGGGAGTGACGGGAGCGGCCCGCTCCGCCACCGTCTGGGCCCGTGACCCCGGCTGCCGTCGCCACCTCGGGTGACGATCGCGGCGGCGATTCCAACGCGGGGCGCGATCTCACCGCAGGTCCGCGAGTTCGGCCGGGGTGGCGACCTAGCCTTGGGTCGCAGATGGGCACGGTCAGGACACTTCCGGCAGGCGGAGCGGCCATCGACGCTCTCGGGCGGCGCCTCGACGCGCTCCGCGGCGACGTCGTGCTGGCACCGGCACGGGTGGTCTGCACCAGCCCGGTGATGGCCGTCGGCGTGCGCCGATCCCTCGGTCGCCGGCGGGGTGGCATCGCCGGCGTCACCGTGACCACCATCGACGGGCTCGTCGCCGAGCTGGCCAGGCCGCAGCTGCGGGCCGCCGGTCTCCGTCCGGCCGGTAAGGCCGAGTTGGCAGCCGCCATCCGGGCTGAGCTGCGGTCCGAGCCCGGCCGGTTCGGCCGGGTCGCCGACCACCGGACCACCGAGGACCGCCTCGTCGCGTTCCACCAGGAGCTCACCGGCCTGCCCGGCGACGTGCTCGACCAGCTCGAGGTGGCCTCGACCGGGCTGTCGACCGACGCCCTCCGGGTGGTCCGAGGCGCGCTCGGCCGCCTCGATCGGGTCGACGAGGCCGACGATCCGCTGGCCGCACTCGGCAACCGGACGGTCACCGGGGGTGCCGGCGATCCGGGGACCCGGCCGTGCAGCGGCGACCGCCTCCTCGACCTGGCGCTCGACGGCCTGGCCGAACTGGCGCCAGGTGCCCTCGGTCCGATCGTGCTGTTCCTACCCGAGCCGCTGCGGCCGTACGAGGGGCGGATCGTGCAGGCGCTGACCCGCCGGTCCGACTGCGAGGTCCACGTCGGCCTCACCGGCATCGGTGCGATCGACGACCGGCACCTGCGCCGCCTCGGCGCCTGGAGCGTGCAGCGCCAGCCCGAGCACGCCGGGCCGGTGCCGACGGCGGCGTCGGCGTCGGTGCTCGAGGTCTCCGACCCCGAGGAGGAGGTCCGGGCCGCCCTGCGGGAGGTCTCGGCCCACGCCGCTGCCGGCGTGCCGCTGACCGACCTCGCCGTGCTCTACGCCGCCCCCGAGCCCTACGCCACCCTGCTGGCCGATCAACTCGACGCCGCCGGACTGCCCTGGTCCGGTCCCGGTCATCGCCGGCTGGGCCTGTCGCTGGCCGGACGGACCCTCCGCCGACTGCTCGCCCTCGCCACCCGTGGACTGGAGCGGGAGGCGGTCATGACGTTGCTCGGCGCGGCACCGATCGACGACGGGTCCGGTGGCGAGGTCCCGGCGGCGCTGTGGGATCGACTGTCCCGCCAGGCCGGGGTGATCGACGGCGACCACTGGCTGCCCCGGCTGGCCGAGCTGGCCGGCAGCTCCGAGGGCGACGACACCAAGTCGGCCACGGTCGAGCTGGCCGCCTTCGTCGAGGAGCTGATCGAGCGGCTGCGGCCGCCGTCGGAACGCACCTGGTCCGCCTGGGCCGGCTGGGCGGTCGGCCTCCTCGAGCGCTACCTCCTGCTCGAGCCGGCCGGCGTGGCGCCGACCGCCGATGATCACGGCGTTCCGGACCCGGTCGGCGACGGCGCCGGGCCGTGGCCGGAGGTCGAGCGCCGCTCGCTCGATCGGGTGACCGAGCTCGTCGGCGACCTGGCCGGCCTCGACCAGCTCGGTCTGCCGCCGACGCTGGAGACCCTGGAGGCGACGGTGCTGGCCGAGCTCGGCGGTGCCGTCGTCCCCGGCCGTCCACTCGGTCAGGGCGTCTACATCGGCCCGGTGGCCAGCGTGGCCGGCCTCGGGTTCGAGCGCATCGCCGTCGTCGGTCTGGCCGAGGGCTGGTTCCCCCGCACGCCCCGCGAGGACTCGCTGCTCCCTGACCAGCTCCGGGCCGCCGGCGCCGGCATGCTCATCGAGAAGACGGCGGTGACCGACGTCGACGTCCGCGCCGTCGCGCTCGCCGCGGCCTCCTCCCGCCGGCCGGCGCTGTTGTTGACGGCCAGAGGCGACCTCCGCTCGAACCGGTCCCGGACCTGGCCCCGCATGCTCGACCACCTCGTCGGGGGCCGCCACGCCATCGACTCCCACCATCAGGGACTGCTCGACCACGGCCGCCCGGTCAGCGTCGAGGAGTTCGGGCTTCGCTCGCTGATCGCCCACGTCGAGAACGACGATCCCGTCCAGACCCACGAGCTGGCGGCGACCGACACCGCACTGGCCACCAACCTCCGCCGGCTGGCCAACCGGTCCCGGTCGGAACTGACGGCCCACGCCGGTCGGGTCCCCGCCGGCCGGTTCGACCCGACTGAGCGACTGCTGTCGCCAACGGCGCTCGAGACCTACGCCGCCTGCCCTCGCAAGTACCTGTTCCAGCGGGTACTGCGCCTCGGCGAGGACGAGCGCCCGGAGCGGATCGACGAGATCACCGCCCGCGACCGTGGCACCCTGATGCACCGGATCCTCGAGCGCTTCGTGTCCGACGCCCTGGCCGACGACGACGTCCCCGAGCCGGGCGAGCCGTGGTCGACCGAGCGGCGGGCCCACCTGTTCGACCTCCTCGACCAGGAGGTGAAGGCGGCCGAGGCCCGCGGCATCACCGGCGGCCAGGTCAAGACCCGCCTGCTCCGTCGCAGCCTGTACGCCGAGCTGCTGCACTTCCTCGACACCGACGACAACCTGCGAGCCGCCAGGGGCTCGACCCCGTTCGCGGCCGAGTACGCCTTCGGGTTCGCCGAGAACCCGGCGCTCGAGGGGCTGTGGGCCGGCCGGCGGATGCGACTGCGGGGCACGGTCGACCGGGTCGACCTGACGGCGGACGGTG
>JBCCVL010000220.1:0-8368 GCA_039195375.1 Actinomycetota bacterium | reverse complement strand
GGTGCCGCGTCGGTCACGGCCGCCAGGTCGATCGGGCCGTAGATGTGGGGGAAGCGCTCACCCCGACCGCTGGTGTCCTCCCAGATCAGATCCGACGTCAGGCCGGCCGGGTCGATCGTGAGCAGCAGCAGGTCGGATCGGTCCCGGTAGTAGCGATCGAGGACGCCGGCGAGCTGGCCGGCGACCGAGCAGTGCACAAATCCCTCGACCGCGAGCCCCGCCGGCCGGTAGTCGGCGTCGGTCCGCGTGGCCCAGTCCTCCTCGGTGGCGACGTGATAGATCACGGGTTGAGGCTACGGCACCGGGGGGCCGGGCCGGGTACGGTTGACGGCATGCCGAAGGGATCCGACTATCCGGGACCGCCCGAGGCGCTGGCGCGGTACCTGGCGCTCGTCGAGTCGTCCGGCAACAGTGAGGTCAAAGGGGCGAAGAATCCCTACACCTCCCGCAACGGTCACATGTTCAGCTTCCTCGACCCGGAGGGCACGCTGGCCCTGCGCCTGTCCGACGAGGCCACCGAGGAGTTCCGCGACCGCTACGACTCGGGCCCGGTCATCCAGTACGGCAAGACGATGCAGGGCTACTCGTCGGTCCCGGCCGACCTGGCCGACGATGCCGACGAGCTGCTGGCCTGGTACGACCGGTCGTGGACGTGGATCGGCACGCTCGACCCGAAGCCGACGACGAAGAAGAAGCGCTAATCGCCGAGGAGCTGACGGGTGTACGTCGCCCGGAGCTGGTCCTCGGTGGCGCCGAGGGCGTAGGCCGGCGAGCGCAACGGCCTGGCCCGATCGACGGTGATGACCACGATGGCTCGGATCCGCTCCCTCGCCCGGCTCGTCCCCCGACGCTCGTACAGCCCGATCCCACGCTCGAACGCCTCGCCGGCCCGGTGCACGACCGCGGTGCCGGCGAACCGGTAGCCCCGCCGGATCAGCGGGTCGACGACGTTGACCTCGACCGCCGGCGCCCGCTCGAGGTTGGCCGAGGTGTTCGGCGAGGCGATGTCGGCGAAGACGAGGCCGTCGTCGTCCCAGACGGTCAGCGTTCCCTTCGGCGACACGTTTGGCGTCCCGTCGGCGTTGACCGTGGCCACGAAGCCGAGTCCATCGTCGACCATGCGACGCATCTCGTCGGTCAGCATCGGTCCGCTCCCCTCCGAACGCGTCCGGCCGGTCCGCACGACACGCGCCGACCCGACCGTAGCAACCGGACGCGACCGGTCCCGGCGATTTCGGAGGTGCCGCCCGGCCTCCCGCCGAGTCTCCCGCCGACGACCGCCGGCTCGCCGTCGTGAACCGACCGGCGACCCCCGAGCTCGTCGGTCTCGGCTCGATCAACGTCGACCTCGTGATCGGCACCGACCGCTCAGCCGGGATCGACCTCACCCATCCCGAGATCGGGCTGACCGACGACGACATCGGTGGCGAGCGGGCGGTGGCCCCCGACCGCATCGACCGCGCCATCACCCATCTCTCGACGGCGGCCCAGCCGATCGCCAGCCCGGGCGGTTCGGCCCTCAACGTCGTGGCCGGCGTGGCTGCCTCGGGAGCACCGGTGACCGTCGGCCACGTCGGTGTGCGCGGCCGGCGACCGCCGGCACCGGGGATCGAGCTCGACCTCGGCGCCTGGTTCGGCCGCCTCGGGATCGACGACCGGCTCGTCGGGAGCGTCGACGGACCGCCGGGGGTCTGCCTGGCCATCACCCGGGGGACCGAGCGCACCCTGCTGACGACCGGCGGGGCCAACGACCGGCTCGGGCGTTGGCTGGCCGAGCGACACGAGGACGTCGTCGACCACCTTCGAGCGGCCCGGATCGTGCACGTCACCTCCCTGGCCGGGCTCGACGACCTCGACCCGCTGCTCGCCGTGCTCGACGAGATCCGTCGGCCCGGCGGTGACCCCGGGGAACGGCGACCGCTCGTGTCGTGTGACCCCGGGGCGATCTGGACGGCGCCCGATCGCCCGGCGGCCGCCGACGCCGTGCTGGCCCACAGCGACCAGCTGCTCGTCAATCGGCGGGAGCTGCTGGCGCTCGATGGCGTCGACGCCGTCACCGACCGGTGGCCGGCCGTCGGCCTGGTCGTCGAGAAGGGCGCCGACCGGGTCGAGCTCCACCGCCGGGGCCGGGCCACCGAGACCGTGCCCAACCCCGAGGTCCTCGGCGAGGACCGCATCGTCGACGACACCGGCTCGGGTGATGCGTTCGCCGCCGGCTTCCTGATCGGCCAGCTCCTCGATCTCGCCCCGAGCACCGGCGTCGAGCTCGGCATGGACCTGGCCAGGCTCAAGCTCGGCTTCCCGGGCGTCACCGGCATCGAGCACTACGCATCGGTCTGGCGCCGGCTGGCCGAGCGCCATCGCGAACGTCTGGCCCGCTGAATCGCCCGGAAGTAGCGTGGTTCCATGGAGCCCGAGCATCCGGTTGCGTTCGTCGACCCTCGGGGGGTCCCGGCCACCGAGCCCCTCGACTACGACCTGTCCGACCCGCTGGCCGACGGGGCGGTCATCGCCCTGATGGCCAACGGCTTCCCCGACTCGGTCGCCTTCCTCGACGCCGTCGCCGCGGCCGTCGGCGAGCGCCTCCCGGCCGTGGCCTTCGCCCGGTTCGACAAGGGCAACGCCTCCCGGCTGGCCGACGAGGCGATGCTGGCCGAAGTGGCCGGTACCTGCACTGCGGTCATCGCCGCCTACGGGCATTGAGGCAGCTGCACCTCCGGCACCGTGCGTGACGGGATCGAGACCGCCAAGCGGGGGCTGCCAACGGTCGCCCTCGTGACCGAGGAGTTCTGGGCCCAGGGCGACTTCGTCGCCGGTGCGGCCGGAATGCCCGACCTGCCCCGCCAGCAGCTCCCCCATCCGGTCGCCGGCTCGGGCCGCCGGGCGATGGCCGACCTGGCCGACCGGATCGCCGACGACGTGATCGGTCGCCTCCGGGGCGAGCCGGTCGGGGCGGCATCGTGACCGCGGTCCAGCCGGCGATCGGCGGCGAGGCGGCCGCGGTCGCCGACCCGACCGACGCCACCGGCGCCACCGGCGCCACCGGCGAGCTGCTGACCGCGGCCAACGAGGAGGCGGCGCTCGAGTGGCTGCACGCCAATCGCTGCACCGACGGTCTCCCCGTCGTCATCCCCACCCCCGAGCGGGTCGAGCGGATGGTGCTGGCCTCGGGGCTCGACGGCGACCTGTCGCTCGGCACGATGGGCCCGGGTGGCGGAGACGCAACCGTGGCCAAGGTGGCGACCAACGCCGTGATGGCGGGCGCAACCCCCGACCACCTCCCCGTCATCCTGGCCGCGGTCACGGCGGTACTACAGCCCGAGTTCGACCTCGGCGAGATGCAGTCGACCACCCACTGCACGGCGCCGCTGATCATCGTCAACGGTCGGGCCAGGCGGTGGGCCCAGGTCGCCTCGGGGTCGGGCGCGCTCGGCCCCGGTCATCGGGCCAACGCCTCGATCGGCCGGGCCGTGCGGCTGACGATGATCAACGTCGGCATGGCCAGGCCGGGCGAGTCCGACATGGCCCTGCTCGGTCATCCGGGCAAGTTCACGTACTGCCTGGCCGAGGCCGAGGAGTCGTCGCCGTGGGAGCCCCAACACGTCGACCGTGGGTACAGGCCGGACCAGTCGGCGGTCACGGTCGTCGGGGCCGAGCCGCCTCACTCCGTCATCTTCTCCGGCGACGCCGACGACCCCGACTCGGCCGAGCGGTTGCTCGCCACGCTGGCCGCGGTGCTGGCCAACGTCGGCTCGAACAACGCCCACTTCCGATGCGGGGCCCAGACCGTCGTGCTCAACCCCGAGCACGCCACCGTGCTGGCCGCAGCCGGGCTCGACCGGCGCCAGATCCGGGAGCGGCTGACCGAGCTGGCGGTCAACCCGACCGACCGGATCGCGGCGCTGAACCCGACGTTCGCCGGCCGGGCCGGTCAGGCGACCGAGTTCCGGGCCGTGCGGGATCCTGATGACCTCGTGATCCTCGTCGCCGGCGGCAGCGGCCTCTACTCGGCGGTCATGCCGTCATGGGCCGCCGGGGCCCACCACAATCCGATCGTCCACGCCGAGGTGGCGCTGGACCAGGCCTGCGAGGTCCCACTCCGCTAGCGGCGGGGTGGCGGCATGGCGGGCCGGTCGTGGGCGGTGCGACCTGTGATGGCGAGTGGTTTTGCCCGCCACGGCCGACGGTTCGGGTGCCTTCTCGCCTCGTCGGAGGCGAGAAACTCGCCCAACCCGTCGTCACGGAATGGTAATGCGTCCTAGCATCGTTGGATGGCGTTGCCTCGGCAGGGGCAATCGACGGCATCGTTCCGCAAGGAACGTGCGACAGAACCGTCCCCCAGGGGACAACCGGCGCCAGTCCGGAAGGTGGAGCTTGTGATGGGTGCCCTCGACAACATCCGGGTCGTCGACTTCGGCCACTACGTGGCCGGTCCCGTCGTTGGCATGCTCCTGGCCGACCAGGGGGCCGACGTGATCCGGATCGACCCGCCCGGCGGGCCGGTCATGGCCTCCCCGGCGTACGCCACCTGGAACCGGGGCAAGCGCAGCATCACCCTCGACCTGAAGAGCGCAGACGACCAGGCCGTCGCTGCCACGCTGGCCCGCCGGGCCGACGTGGTGATCGAGAACTTCCGCCCCGGGGTGATGGAACGCCTCGGCCTCGGCGAAGCCGAGCTGCGGGCCCACAACCGTGGCCTCGTCTACGCCGCCATCCCCGGCTTCGGCCGAGAGGACGCCAGGGCCGAGATGCCGGCCTGGGAGGGCACGGTGCTGGCCGCGGCCGACGTGTTCCGCCCGCCGACCGACTATCGCGACATGGTCCAGCAGCTCCACCGTCGGCCGACCGAGCGGACCGGCGAGCCGGTGTACACCGCCGAGCCGGTCGCCTCGCTGTACGCAGCCATGTTGACTGCGACCGGCGTCCTGTCGGCGCTGCGGGTCCGCAACGAGACCGGGCAGGGTCAGCGGGTCGAGGTGCCGCTGTTCGACGCGATCATCCAGGCCTCCGGTGTGTACGCCATGGCCCGGCTCCCGTTCAGACCGGCGTTCGGGCCGGCGATGAACCCGTGGGACCACCAGTACCGGTGCGGTGACGACCGTTGGCTGCACGTTGCCTGCACCCATCCGCCCCACGCCAGGGCCCTGGCCGAGGCCATCGAGCGACCCGACCTGATCGAACGAGGTCTCACCGAGCGGAACCTGCCGGACGCCAGCGCCCACCACGAGCTGATACTCGCCCTCAACGAGGTCTTCGCCGCCCGCCCGGCCGAGGAGTGGGAGCGGCTGCTGATCGAGCACGAGCTGCCGGGGGCCATGTGCCGGTCGAGCCAGGAGTGGTTGGCCCATCCGCAGGCGACCGACGGCGGTCTCGTGATCGAGCTCGACGACCCGATGCTCGGGGCCACCCGGCAACCGGCTCCGCTGGTCCGGCTGTCGGCGGCAACGGCGACCGCCCCCGAACCGGCGAGCCGACCGGACGCCGACCGAGACGGGATCCTGGCCGGCCTCGACGATCAACGGCCGGCGATCGACGCCAACTCGCTCATCTCCCCCATCGAGGGTCCGCTCAACGGGCTCACCGTGCTCGACCTCGGCCTGGCCCTGGCCGGACCGGCCTGCGGACGGGCCCTGGCCGAGCTCGGGGCCGACGTCATCAAGATCGACAACCCCCGCCGAGGTGGGGTGCTCTACCACTACGACATCAACCGGGGGAAGCGGACCATCCTGCTCGACCTCGAGAACGACGAGGGCCACGACGTCTTCTGGCAGCTCGTGCAGAAGGCCGACATCATCATCGAGAACTTCCGGCCAGGCGTGGCCGAGGACCTGGCGATCGACTACGAGCTGGTGGCCAAGGAACGACCCGACCTCATCTATGTGTCGATCACCGCCCACGGCGAGGAAGGCCCGTGGGCCGACCTGCCTGGCTACGCCGAATCGGTCCAGGCCCTGACCGGGGTCCAGGTCCGCTATGGCGGAGCCGACCATCCGGCGGTGTGGCCCTACGGCGAGGTGACCGACTACGCCACCGGCCAGGCCGCAGCGTTCGGGGCGGTGCTCGCCGTGCTCGAGCGGGAGCGGACCGGGCGGGGCCAGCGGGTCACCGCCGACCTGGCCAGGACCTCGGGGCTGCTGCAGTCGGCCCACCTGCTCGACCACGAGGCCAAGGCGTGGGACGAGCCGTCCGGCCCGGACGCCAGGGGCCTGAGCCCGATCCAGCAGCTGTACCCGTGCGCCGACGGCTGGATCTTCGTCGGCACGGACGACGCCGCCGACCTCGAGCCGGTGCTCGGCTCCGACGGCGGCGAGGACCTGGCCGCCCAGCTCGGCGACTGGTGTGGGCAGCGCTCGGCCGTCGACGCCGTCGAGCAGTTGGTCAAGCACGGGCTCGGCGCCCAGGAACTGGCCTGGCTCAACGAGGTGATGTCCGACCCGGTGGTCGTGCGGCGGGGCCTGAGCGTCGTCCGCGAGCACGGTTCGATCGGGCTGCTCCGCACGTCGGGCCCGGGGCCGTGGCTGTCACGCTCCATGATCGACGCCGGGCCGCCGGCGCCGTCGCCCGGCTCCGACATCGAGTCGGTCCTCGGGGACATCGAGCGGGCCGACGACCTGGATGCGCTGGTCGAGGCTGGCGCCATCAAACTGGCCACCAGCTGAGGCTGACCCGCCCCACCGGTCAGGGGTCGGCATCGACCGGGACCGGCCGCACGTCCTCGAACCGGTCGACCTTCCGGAGTGCGGGGAAGGCCAACATCGACACGCCGACGACGGCCAACGTCCCGAACCCGCCGAGCACGACGGCGGTCACGAGGCCGAACCAGGCCGCGGTCAACCCCGACTCCAGCGCGCCGAGCTCGTTCGAGCCGCCGATGAAGACGCTCTCGACCGCCAACACCCGACCCCGCATCTCCTCCGGGGTGGCCAGCGGCACGATCGTTGCCCGGATGAACACGCTGACCGCGTCGGCTGCGCTCAAGACGATGAGGGCGACGAGGGCGACCGCATACGACGTGGTCAGGCCGAGGACGATCGTGGCCAGCCCGAAGACCGAAACGACACCGAACAGCACGAGCCCGATGTGGCGCCGGACGGGTCGGACCGAGAGGATCGCCGCGGTGATCAGCGCCCCGACACCGATGGCCGAGTAGAGGAAGCCGACGGCGGCCTCGTCGACCCCGAGGCGCTTCTCGCCGATGGCCGGCAGCAGGGCCACCGCGCCGCCGAAGAGCACGGCGAACAGGTCGAGGGTGATCGCCCCGAGCAGCACCGGGGTCCGGCGCATGTAGCGGAGGCCCTCGATGGCGTCACGGATCGCCTGACCGGGGCCGGCCTGGCTCGTCAGCTGGCGGACACCGGTCGCCGGCACGAAGGCGAGGAAGCCGATCGCAACCGAGAAGCCGACGAACGAGAGCAGGAACGGGAGCGACCGGTCGACGGCGAACAGCAGCCCGGCGATGAGCGGGCCGACGATCCCGGCCGACTGGAAGGCGACCGAGCGCAGGGCCACGACCCGTTCGACCAGGCCCGGCGGGGCGAGGTCGATCGGCAGGGCCCGGCTGGCCGGGGTGGTGATGGCCCTGGCGACGCCGAAGACGAGCACGAGGGCGAGGACCGGGGTGATCGACGTCGGCTCGCCCCGGGCCACCAGGAACAGCCCGGCGGCAACCGCCAGCTCGATGATGAGGCCGACTGCGGCCACGATCCGGCGGTCGTAGCGGTCGGCCATCGTGCCGGTGAAGGGGGCCAGCAGGAAGATGGGGAGGAACTCGGCCAACCCGAGCAGACCGAGGTCGAGTTCCTCGCCGGTGATGTCGAACACCAGGAGACCGAGGGCGACGAGCTGGGCCCGATTGGCCATCGACGTGGCGAACAGGGCGGCGATGAGCAGTCGGACCCCGAACGGCAGCCGCCCGTCCGGGTCGGCGAGCTCGCCGGTGTCGGCGGGGTCGGCGATCGGCTCGGCCGCCGGGTCGGGTTCGTCCATGGGACCCGCAACCGTAGGCCTCCCTGGCCCGGGGGCGACAGTTCCCGGCCGTCGACCCCGCCGACGTCGTCTGGCCCGCCCGGCCCGACGGTCAGCGGTCGAGGGTCAGCTCGATGAGCCGCTCCACCAGGTCGGCGAGGGGCGTCGGATGGGGCGAGAGCACGTGGTGGGCGAAGATGCCGAGCAGTGACGCCTGGAACAGTCGCCCATCGAGGTCGGGTGACTCGGACCCGACCAGGGTGAAGGCATCGGCCCAGGGGTGGTCCGGCCCGGCCCGGTCAGCGGTCAGCTCGCCGGCCAGCTCCCGGAGCTCGGGGTCGGTGAGGGCCCGGAGGTTGAGGCGGTAGCTGTCGGGGTTGGCCTCGATGTGGGCGGCCATGGC
>JBCCVL010000219.1:0-8510 GCA_039195375.1 Actinomycetota bacterium | reverse complement strand
CGGGCATGGATGCTCCTCGCTCGGTCGGCGGCGATGAGTTCGAGGGTCGGTTGCAGGCCCCGGCGGCGACCGGTTCGGGCTGCGGCCCGTCTGGCGGTGGTTCCGAGCCCGCCGATGGCGGCCTCGGCCTCGGCCGCAAGGTGACCGACGCCGATGTTGGCCAGGACGGTCGGCCACGTCGGGAGTTCGTCGGCGAGGAGTCCGGTGAGTTCAGCGGCGAAGAGCAGGTCGCCCCGGCGGACGGCGACGGGCAGCGCTAGCGCGACCACGTCGGCCTCCCACTCACGACTGCCTCCGCCGGCGGCGATCCCGGCCGCTTCGGCAATCGCGGCCGTGGCGTCGAGCTCCCGGTCGGAGCGGAGCTCGATGCCGGCCATCAGGAGCTGGCAGATCAGGATGTTCTGCCGATCGCCGGCCTCGCGGAGCAGGTCCATCGATCCCGCCAGCAGCGCCCTTGCCTCGTCAGGATCGTTGTCGAGGACAAGTGCTAGATGGGCCAGATGGGCGTTGGCGTAGGCCTCGACGCGCTCCAGCCCGGGTGCGGTGGCCAGGTCGAGCGCCTCGTGGATCGGCTCCCAGGCGTCGTCGGAGCCCTGCAGCATTCGGCCCCAGGCCAGGTACGGCAGGCTGAGGATCAACCCGAACAGGTCGCCGCGCTCACGGAACACGGCGAGGCAGCGCTCCAGCAGGTCCGTCCCCGCCCGGAGACCGTCGGCGTCGACCATCCCGTGGAACGCCTGCACGATCCGGCTCCTGGCCCGCCAGAAGTCCGGGTAGGCCGCACGACGTTCACGCTGCAGTGCGCGGAGCGCGGCGGCAGCGTCGGCCAACAGCTCATCCGACCGTTGATAGTCGGCGTCGAGCGCCGCCGCGATGCCCGCCCCTTGGAGCACTGCGGCCTCCTGGAGTGGGTCCGACAGTCGCGCCTCGAGGGCCCGCTCCAGCATCGCCCGACCCCTGGCCGCCTGGCCGGTGACCACCCAGAAGACCGCGAGATCGGCGGCGGTGGCGGCGGCATCCCGGAGCCGATCATTGGTGAAGAGCCAATCGACCCCCTGTTGAAGGTCGGGCTGCATGTCGCGGAGCTGCTGCATGGAAGCCACGTCGAGCTGCACCATCGGCCCGAGCGCAGCGCTTCGGTCTCGGACCCAGCCAGCGTGGCGCTCCTCCGTGGCCTCCCGATCGGCGGTCGGCCAACGGGCGACGGCGTAGGTCCGCACCGTGTCGAACAGCCGGTAGCGAGTGCGATCGGAGCCGTCGCGCCGGAGCGTCAGCAGCGAGGCCTCGATCAGCTCGTCGACCACCTCGTGCACCGGCGACGCCAGATCGTCGCCGCAACACGCCTCGACAGCGTCGATGTCGGGCGGCGACGCGAAACAGGTCAGCCGACGTAGAAGCGTCTGCGCCGGGTCGGAGAGAAGCCGATCGCTCCACTCGATCGTGGCGTCGATCGTCTTGTGACGCCGATGGCGGTCCGAGCGGTCCTCCATCGCGCCGATGTCGCCGAGCCGAGCGAGCAGCTCGACCGGGGTGAGCGAGCCGACCCTGGCTGCGATCAGCTCGATCGCAAGCGGCAGACCGCTGATCCGGTACACGATCTCGTCGACGGCGCGCTGCTGCTCGGGGTTGGCCCAGTCGATGCCGGTGCCGAGGTCGGAGGCCCGCTGCATGAACAGCTCGACTGCGTCACCGCGGGGACGCCCGGCCGCCTCGATGCGACTCGGCACCGTGACCGACAGCGGCCCGACCTCCCAGGTCTGCTCACCGGCCAGGCCGAGTCGACGGCGGGAGGTGACGAGCAGGGTGAGGTCGAGTTCGGCCGCCAGCAGCTCGCCGACCAGTTGGCGCACGTCGGTCAGCACGTGCTCGCAGCAGTCGAGCACGGCGAAGCTCGGACGTCGCCGCAGGGCGTCCATCAACCGGATTCTGGTGTCGAGGCCGTCGACCGGGCGGACGCCGATCGTCTTGGCCATCAGATCGATGACGCCGTCGCCCTCGGCCAGGGTCTCGAAGGGAACGAACCAGGCGCCATCGTCGAAGTGGTGTCGGTACGACTCGGCCAGCTCGATCGCCAGTCTGGTCTTGCCAACACCACCGGGACCGGTGAGCGTGACCAGCCGGTGCTCGGCCAGGAGCGCCGGTAGGGCGGCCAGGTCGGCCGTCCGACCGACGAAGCTGGTCCGTGGTCGTGGCAGCGTGTCCTCGACGCGGGCGAGGGCCACCGGTGGTGTCGGCTCACGCCCCGGCAGCACGATCTCGAAGAGGCGCACTGGCAAGGCGAGGTCCTTGAGCCGGCAGCGACCGTGGTCGTGCAGCGTGAAGTCGACGTCGGCGGCCTCCGTCAGCTGCTCGGCCACCTCTTCGCTCGCCAGGATCTGACCGCCACCTCCGGCGCTCATCACGCGGGCGCAGCGGTTGACCGTCGGCCCGAAGAAGTCATCGGCCCGGGGCTGGGCCGGGCCGAACGTGATCCCGATCCTGGCCTCGAGGGCCTCGCCGACCCAGGGCCCATCGGTGAGGGCCTGTTGGGTGGCCACGGCGGCGGCGACTGCGGTCGGCGCCGTGTCGAACGCGTAGAGGAAGCCGTCGCCCGTGCCGTGCACCTTCTGACCGAAGCGGTCGAGGGCGCCGGTGACGAGCTCGTCGTGGCGGGCCAGCGCTGCCGCCATCCCTGGAGGATCCTCCTCCCATCGTTGGGTGCTGGCCACGATGTCGGTCATCACGAAGGCGCGGCTTTCCCAACTTCCCTCCGGACCGACCTCGGCCTCTGTTTCGTGGTCTGCTACGGGGTTCCTTTGTTGAATGACCACGTCACTCCAACGCCCCATTGATCGACCGGTCTACGCGCCGAAACCTCGATCCCAAGGCTCACCTGCTTCCCTCCGAAGCGGCCTGCGCCACGCCGACCGCATCGAAATCCTAGTTTGCGATCCTGCGACGGGCGATTCTTTTTCCTCGTGCAAGGACCGGACCGCGTCGTGACAGTCGGCATCTTCCCCAGCTCACCGGTTGCCCCGACGAGCCGTCGAAACGTGTCGTGGTGATCAATAGTGGGCAGAACCGCACGTCGTTTCTCCGTAGGTTTGATCTGTTGGTACCCACGGGAAGGGGGAGCGATGGCGACGGGGGTTCGGCGAAAGCGACGGCGTCGGCCGGCGCCGAGTGGCCCCGAGGAGCTGGCCGTCTGGTCCTATGGAGGAGGCGATCCGAACCAGCGTCTCGGCGGATTTGTGGCCCGATTCTTCCGGCCCGTCTTCCTCGTGTTGGTTGGCCTCACGCTGTTCGTGGTCGGGGCCAAGCTGGAGCTGTCGCTGCATCTCGAGCGGATCGGTGTTGCGCTGCTCGTCGTCGGGACGTTGTGGACCGTGGCAGTCGGGTTCGCCCTCGGCACGCTTCGATTGGTCGCCGCCATCGCCCTCCTGGTCGTCGTGTTCCTGTTGACCGGGGTCGGGGGCGAGGCTCGGCGCCAGCAGGACGTCAAGGCGTTCCACGACATGCGCATCGATCTCGACATCGAGTTCAACGTGCTGCGGGGGGCGCGGACGACGAGGGCGGGGGCCGCAGAGCGCCTTCTCGTCAGCGCCGAGGTCGGCCGCGAGGGCGAGCGGATGCGGGAGGCGGCTGATGACGTGGCCACCGTGCTGGGGAGGTGGGCCGCCGATGCGGCCGCCGACGAGGCGTTGCAGGCCACGGTCCGCGCCCACGCCATCCGGGTGAGCGCGCTGCGGACCGAACTGGAAGACCAGCTGGCGCCGACCAGGGAGGCGGTCGAGTCCGGCCTGCGGTCCCTCGATCTAGAGGAGTGGAGCCCGTACCTTCCCCTCGATCAGCAGCCCGGCGACGTCGCCTCATCCGACGACTCGGTCCCAGCGCCGGCGGAGGCGCCCGACGCTCCCTCCACCGTGGTGCCGAGCGACGAGCGTTCGAAGGAGGTCGCCCCGGCCGAGGCCCGCAACCAACTCGAACAGGCCGAATGGCGTGCCGACGCCACCAGGGCTGCGGTGTCCGGCCTGCGGGAGTCGTTTGCTCAGCTCGGCTTCGCCGACGTCGACGGTCCGCTGACCGACGAGGCGCTCGGCCTGGCCGTGCCAACGTCGCTCGAGGCACCGCCGGAGGGACCGGCGGCCGTCGAGCTCCCGGACTGCTCCATCGACCAGTCGCTCAGCTCCCTCGGCTTCGACCAGGTGAGGGAGCGGGCCGAGAGCTGCGTCGCCGGTTGCCCGCCGTCGACGGGGGTGTGCGAACCGCAGGAGGCCAAGCGCACGTTGCTGTCGTGGTTCCAGGCCCGCCTGGTGTCGTTCACCGAGAACGAGGACGTTGGCGAGGCCCAGGATGCGCTCCTTGCCCGACTTGACGAGATTCAGGTCGAGCTCGACGCCGTCGACGAGCCGCTCGCCATCCACCAGCTGGCGATGCTTGGCGCCGACCAGCTTCTCGGGGACCTGGTCCAGGCGCTCGTGCTGCCGGACGAACGGCCGGCCCGGCTCGGCGGCTGGGGCTGGTTGGTCCTGCTGCTGGCCTCGGTCATCGGCTACCGGTTCCTGGAGATCGCGAACGATCGCCGCTCACCGAGTCCCGTCTCGGTCGTCGCCGGCGACTGCAGCGACGACGTGAAGGACCAGACGATCGCCGCCGCCGCCCTGGTCCGCTCCCACCTCGGCGCAGCCAGCCTCCGGGAGCCATCGCCGCTGCCGGGTGGTGAGGCGGTGACCAGCGTCGCCAAGCACGCCGAGAGCCCCGGATTCGAGAACGAGCTCATCCGCTACGTGGTGAGCCTGCTGCAGAACACGGCCTTTCCCCGGCGGGGGATCGAGCTCTCGGTCACCGCTCAGCCGATCCACGGCGATCTCGTTGCGTTCCCGCCGCCGTCCTCGGCCGACCGGGCCGCCAGGAGGGGGAAGGCCGCCGGACAGCCGGTGCCGACAGCAGGCGAGGCGTCACCCGCCCCGGCTGAGCGGCCGCCGCCCGAGGAGTACCGGGTCATGATCCGGGCATCGACGACCCACCGGAAGGGGATCGCCTTCAGTCATCCGTTCGAGGGCGAGACCCTGCAGGACGCGACCAACAAGGCGGCCTACTTCGCCGCCGAACGGCTGCTCGACGCCGGCTGGACGACGCCGTCCTGGCTGGTCTGGTCGTCCCAGGACGGCACCGCGCTCCGGGCCTACCAGGAGGTCATGATCGAGAAGTCGAACCCGCAGGCCTCCAGCGAGACCAAGGTCGGTGTGCCGAGAGCCGAGGACAAGCAGCAGCTGGCCGCCGCCGTCGCCGCCAGCCCAGGCACCGGTGCCGCACTGGTGGCGCTGTCGAACGAGGAGATGCTCGGGCGCCATCTGACGTCGGCCTGCTACCACCTGCTGCTGGCCCGGTCCCGGCACAAGCGATTCCTGACCGTTCGCTACCGGCTCGGGGTGACGCTGTCGATGATGGCCGGGCAGATCGAGGAGCACTGGTGCCTCGGAGGCGAGGACGGCGGCCGCTGCGACCCGGCCATCATGGGTTCGATGCGAGCGCTACGCACCCTGCGCGGCATCGAGCTGAGGCCGGGTGAGCGTCTGCAGGATCTGGACGTCGAGCGGTGGCGGCTCCACCTGCTCGACCAGGCCATCGACGAGTTGCGCTTCGTCGAACGGTCGGTTCGCGTCAGGAGCGTTCTGTGGCGAACCCATCGTCAGGCCGAGCGCGAGTACTGGCTCGGCCTGCTGCGGTCGAGCCGTCGCCGCCGGGCGTTGGCGGCAACGGCTCGGTCGGCCAGGGCGTTGGCGACGCGACGGCGGCAGCAGTTGCTGCTCCGCGATGACGGACTGCGGCGCAAGGAGCGCGGCTGGTCTCACCGCATCGATTGTGATGCGCTGGTCCGCTCGGCCTCGAAGGCCGCTCGCGACGACTGGCTGGTCCGCTACAACGCCGCCTGCTACCACGCGGCCAAAGCCAAGGGCTATGACGAGCACGCCGCCTCCGCCGGGAAGGCCCGCCGTGAGATCAACGATCTCGGACCTGCGGCTGCGAGACGCCTGGCGTCGGGGCACTACGACGAGGCCTACGATCAGCTCCGGCAGGCTCGCTCGGCCAGGAACGGTCAGCAGCTGCGGCCGTATTGGCCGGACGTCGATCCGGACCTGCAGCCGCTCCGGGCGTACCTCGGCGAGCAGTGGCGAGCCCGCCTGGCTGCGGTCTTCGCCGTCGACGCCGGCGACCTGCGGCTCGGCGAGGGTCGCCAGGACGTCCCGACGCCCCCCGGGCATGCGCAGGCTCGGGCAGACCTGGATCCGTCGATCGGCGGGATCGAGAAGCCGCCGACACGACGGCGAGCGGTGAACCGGTGGATCGACGGTCTGCTCGTCGGCCCCCTCGGCCGGACCGTTGCCTCGCTTGCGGCCCGGCTACCGGGTCGCAGCGTTCGATCCAGCGCTCAGGCCCAGACCGGCTCCCAGCGCTTCGAACCCATCGACCGGTGGATGGCGATGGCGGTGCGGAGTTCACCCAACGACTCTTCGGCGGTGGCGGCCGGGGTCGCCCCGTCGAGCACGGCGTCGGCGAAGTCCGCCAGCTCCACGCCGTAGCTGTCCTCCCGTCCACGGGGGATCGCCAGCACCGACGCACCTCCGGGATGATCCCGGTTGTGGAGTCGGAGCTCGGCGTCGACGAAGTCGGGACCGGGGATCACCAGCTCACCCTCGGTGCCGGTCACCCGGAACAGCTCGGCCGGCGCCATCGCCTCGGTCGAGGCGAACGCCTCGAAGGTCGCCGAGACCCCGCTGCGGAACCGCAGCAGCGCCTGGAGCCACGACTCCCCCTCCATCCGCTCGACGTGGCGCCCGGTCACGGCCACCACCGACTCGACCTCGCCGAGCATCATCCGCAGCGGCCGGATCCAGTGGGCCCCGCCGTCGACGGCCAGCCCACCACCGGCCCGTGCGACCCGGTAGCGCCAGGGCACCGGCTCGTCGTCGGCCAGGTCCCGCACGAGCACCCCGGGGTCCCAGTAGCAGGCCCGGCCGAACAGCGGTCGCCCGATCGCCCCCTCCCGAATCAGCCGAGCGGCCTCCACCACGTCCGGCCAGAACTGGGACTGCTCCGCCACCAGGAACACGAGCTCGGGCCGGCGGCGGGCCTCGGCGAGGATACGACCGCAGGCGTCGAGGTCGATCGCCATCGGCTTCTCCAACAGTACGTGCTTGCCGGCCCGGAGCGCCTCGACGGTGACGGTCTCGTGCAGGTCGTGTGGCACCATCACGTCGACCGCATCGAACCGATCACCGCCACGGGCCAGCGCTTCGCCGAGGTCGGCGAAACCGGGGGCTGCGGTCCGCTCGACGAAGGCGGCCCGCCTGGTCGGGTCCGGGTCGACGACCGCGGTCACCTCGACTCTGGCTCCGACCCTGGCCGCAGCGTCGAGATGGGCCGCTGCGATCCCGCCGCAACCGACCAGGGCCATCCGCAACCGCCGCTGCCTGTCGTCCACGGGCCTCCCCTGTCCACACCGGTCGGCCGGAGCGTAGCGCCTCGGCACCCCTCAACTCCGTCCAACGCCCGGCCGATCGGACCACGGCAGCGAGACACGTCCGGGAGGTCGCCGTGCCGGGACCCCGGCGGCCATCAGCTCGCCGGCTACGACCGGACCTTCGGTTCCGGAGCGCCGCCGCTCAGCGCCCCCGACCCTCGATGGAGCCAGGGGCGCCCGGCGGCGTCGCCGACGACGGTCAGTCGCTGATGGTGAAGGTCCCCGTGGGGGCCGAGCTGCCGTTGCCGGCCTTCCAGGTGCAGGTGATCGGTTGGTCACCCCGCACCGCCTTGACCCCTGGCCCCTCGAACGGTGGGCACGTGATCCGCCAGCCGGGTCCGCTGAACGTCGGCGAGACCGACTTCTTCAGCGACTCCGGGCTGATCAGCACCTTGTGGCTGTCGCCGTTGCGGTAGTCGAGCAGGTCGACCTCGTACGACACCTCGTACGTGACTCCGAGGTACTCGAAGGTGCCCGACATCGTCCGGTCGCCGAGTTGGACGGTCGACGTCCGGGGCTCGGCCACGGTGCCCTCGCCGACGCCCGGCGATGACGGGTTCCTGATCTGGCTCATGTCGAACGTGCCGGTCGGGGCCGAGCTGCCGTTGCCGGCCTTCCACGTGCAGGTGATCGGTCGCTGCCGACCGCCGAAGGCCTCGACCCCGGGCCCGTCGAACGGGCAGGTCACCTGAGAGCCGGGGCCGGTGAACGCCGGCGTCACCACCTTCTGGTGCGACTCGGGGATCACGAACACCTTGTGGCTGTTGCCGTTGCGGTAGTCGACCACGTCGAGCAACACCTCGACGAGGTACGTCGTGCCATCGTGGTCGAACGTGCCCCGCAGCGACTTGTGACCCTCACGGATCGTCAGGTTGCGTGGCTCGAACCGGACGTCGGGATCGCAGGCGTCGCCGATGCCGTCCTGGTCCTGATCGGCCTGGTCGGCGTTGGCGTCGGCCGGGCAGTTGTCGCTGTCGTCCGGCACGCCGTCACCGTCGGCGTCCGG
>JBCCVL010000218.1:0-8607 GCA_039195375.1 Actinomycetota bacterium | reverse complement strand
GTGTTCGTCCCGTCCGGCACCCAGAGCAACCTCTGTGCCCTCATGGCCCACTGCCAGCGGGGTGATGAGTACATCGTCGGCGACAACGCCCACACCTACCGCTACGAGGCCGGTGGTGGCGCCGTGCTCGGCAGCATCCAGCCCCAGCCGGTACCGATCCTCCCGGACGGCCGGCTCGACCTCGACCGTGTCGAGGCGGTGATCAAGCCGGCCGACCACCACTTCGCCGACAGCCGCCTGCTCTGCCTCGAGAACACCCACGACGGCAAGGTGCTCCCCCTCGACCACCAGGCCGAGGCCGCCGCCATCGCCGAGGCCAACGGGCTCGCGCTCCACCTCGACGGGGCCAGGATGTGGAACGCAGCGGTCGCCCTCGGCGTCACCCCCCGCGAGGTGGCGGCCCCGTTCGACACCGTGTCGGTGTGCCTGTCGAAGGGACTCGGGGCGCCCGTCGGCTCGGTCCTGGTCGGATCACCCGAGCTGATCGAGCGGGCGCGGAAGTGGCGCAAGATGCTCGGCGGCGGGATGCGCCAGTCCGGCGTGCTGGCCGCCGCCGGCCTCCACGCCATCGAGCACAACATCGACCGGCTGGCCGACGACCACGCCAACGCGGCCCGCCTGGTGGAGGGCCTCGGTGAGCTCGACGGTGTCGACGTGGTCGGCCACGCCACCAACATGGCCTTCGTCCGCTTCCCCGACGGCGTCGGCCTGGCCCGAGCCGTCGCCGACGACGGCCTGCTCATCGCCGAGGGTCGACCGGTCACCCGGTTCGTCACCCATCTCGACGTGTCGGCTGACGACATCGAGACCACCATCGAGACCGTGGCCAAGCACCTCACGGCGTGAGCGGCCGATGATCGACGACTGGCGGGAGCTGCAGGCGCTCCTCGATCAGCGCTACGAGCCGAACGAAGCCGAGACCGCTCCTCGGGCCGCGGTCGCTGCGGTGTTCCGCCAGCGTGAGGGCGACGGCATGGCCGATGGCCCCGGCGGGGGCAGCGAGCTGTTGTTCATCCAGCGGGCGACCAAGCCGACCGACCCGTGGTCCGGCCAGATGGCGTTCCCCGGCGGCCGTGAGGAGCTGGCCGACTCGTCCCCCCGACACACGGCCGCCCGCGAAACCGCCGAGGAGGTCGGCCTCGATCTCTCACCGGCCCGGTTCCTCGGGACGCTGAGCGAGCTCGACGGCGGGCGGGCCAACAACCGACGGATCATCGTGTCGGCCCACGCCTGGTGGTTGCCGGGACCACGGCCGACACTCGATCTCAACCACGAGGTGGCCGACGTCGTGTGGGTTCCCCTCCGGGAGCTGGCCAACGACGCCCGCTACATCGACTACCGATACCCGCTGACCGGAACCACCTTTCCCGGGATCCAGCTCGACCACCCCGACCAGGTCATCTGGGGGCTGACCCTCCGTCTCCTGGCCGACCTCTTCTCCCGGATCGACCACCCCTTCGTGGCGCTCTGATCGATCGGACCAGGCGGCCCGGCCCGGCCGCCAAGCGGCTCGACCCGGCCGCCCTGCGGTGGCCGTCTCGTTCAGATCTGCAGCGACCTCGCCCCCGCCGGCATCCCGCCGATGCGAACGGTGTGGAGGAGGATCAACTCGGACGCGGTTTCTACACCGAGCTCGGACGCGTCGGCGTGGCCATCTACCTGTGGACGGCCGCCGTCGGGCTGACCTGGCACCTGGTCAGCGGGACCACGTTCGACTGGTTGGCCGGCGCCCAGGTCGCCTGCGGGCCGATCGGCGCCGTCGCCACCCTGCTGTTCCCGTGGGGTGAACGTGGGCCGATCGTCATCCGGGTCAGCATCGTCGGCGCCGTGCTCGTGTCGATGCTGTTGATGCCGATCTTCATCCGCGACGGCGGCCTGATGATGATCCCGGTCCTGGTGGCCACCCTGTGCGGGGTGTCGACGCCGTGGACGTGGCTGGTCGGCTACCTCGCCCCGGTGACGGTGACCCAGGGCGTCCTGCTCTACCGGGTCGACGGCGACGCCCGCGGCGCAGCGGCAACCGCGCTCGCCACGTTTGCCATCGGCCTCGGCGCGGGCAGCACCGGGCTGTGGTTGCGGAGCCGGATCACCCGCTCGAACGCCGAGCTCCGGGCCGTCCAGGAGGCCGAGGCCGACGCGGCCAGGGCCGAGGCCACCCGCCAGGCCGAGGAGGCCGACCACGTCCGCCGACAGATCGAGGAGCGTCGAGCCCTCAGTGCGTCGCTCCGCTCACGGGTCGAGCGCGTCACCGGTGCATCGCAGACCATCGAGACCGAGGCCGACCGGATCGTCGGCGACATCCGGGAGCTGGCCACGGCGCTGCGGGCGACCTCGGTGTCGACCGAGGAGACGGCGGGCGCGGTCGGCGAGATCGCCACCGCGGCCCAGCAGAGCAACGCCCTGGTCGAACAGCTCGGACTCGCCGGCCAGGAGATCGTCGGCATCGTCGACACGATCACCGACCTCTCCGAACAGACCAACCTGCTGGCCCTCAACGCCTCGATCGAGGCCGCTCGGGCCGGCGAGGCGGGCAAGGGCTTCGCGGTGGTGGCCGACGAGGTGAAGGTGCTGGCCCAGGAGACCGCCCGGTCGGCGGCGGAGATCGCCGGCGTCGTCGAGCAGGTCCAGGGGCGGGTCTCCGAGAGCTCGATGGCCATGGCGACGATCGCCGAGATGGTCGATGCCCTCGATGCCAACCAGACGGCCCTGAAACGGACCGCGGTCGAGCAGAGTGAGACGGTCGAACAGATTTCCGAGGCCGTGACCGACGAAGCCGGCAACATCGCCGAGATCGCCAGAGCCATCTCCGAGATCGAGGCCGAAGCCGAGGCACTGTCCAATCACGGCCGCGAGGCGACCACGACGCGAACCGACACCGTTCAGGCCTGACGTCGACCTCGGGACCGACGCCGATCAGACCCGACGTCGACCTCGGGACCGACGCCGTTCAGGCCTGACGTCGACCTCGGGACCGACGCCGATCATGTCCCGGGCTCAGCTCCCGCTCGACCCGGACCGCCGACCCTTGGCCCCGAACTTACCCTTGCGGTTCGGGGGTCGGGACCGGCCGGTTCGCTTGGTCGCTCTTGCCCCGGTGGCCGAACGCTTCGCCTTCGGCTTGGCCTTCGCCTTGCCGGGGCCCGCCGGCTTACCCGATCGGCCGGGCTTGCCGGCCCGGTGGGACGGGGACGATTCGGCGGACGGCTGCTCGCCGCCGGCTGGTCGACCCCGACGCCGTTCGTCGCCGGCCGATACCGTCGAGCGACTGCGGCGCTTCGGCCCACCCGACTTCGGGCCGCCCGACTTCGGGCCGCCGGACGTGGGGCCACGCCGCTTCTGGCCCGGCTTGGTGCCGGATCGTTTCGAGCCATCGGACCTCGCACCGCCCCGCCCGGTCGGTCCCGACTTCGTGCCGTCGCTCGTCGACGACGGGTCGGACGAGGCCCGGTCGGCCCTGACCCGACTCCCCTCGCCCCGTTTCGACGACGACCGGCTCGACTTCCTCGTCGATGCGGTGCCCGACTTGCCGCGACCGTTTCGCCGCTCGGTCGGTCGCTCGACGCCGGTCTTCTGGCGTGGCGTGACCTCGGGCGGTTCCTCCAGGTCGGCCTCGATGCCGAGCTCGATCTGCATCGCCTGCGAAGCCTTCACCTGGGACGGGTCGAGCAGCGAGATGACCGTGCCCGCCGCACCGGCCCTGGCGGTCCGGCCCGAGCGGTGCACGTAGTCCTTGGTCTCGGCCGGCGGATCGTAGTGGAGCACGCAGGCCACGCCGTCGACGTGGATGCCGCGGGCGGCGACATCGGTCGCAACCAGGGCGTCGACCTTGCCGTCGGTGAACAGCGCCAGCGCCCTGGACCGCTGCGACTGACTTCGACCGCCGTGGATGTAGCCGGCCTTGACCCCCCGCTCCCGGAGCTGGCGGGCGAGGCGGTCGACGCCGTGTCGGGTGCGAACGAACACGACCGTCGAGCCGGCGGTGTCGATCAGGTCGGCGGCGAGGTCGATCCGCTTGGTCTTGGCGATGCGGATGAAGCGGTGGTCGACGGCGCTGAGGTCCGGCTCGGGATCGCCGATCTCGTGCAGGGCCGGATCCCGCTGGTAGCGGTCGGTCAGCGCCTGGACGTCACCGTCGAGGGTGGCCGAGAACAGGAGCGTCTGGCGGTCTGGCCTGGTCTGGTCGAGCAGGCGGCGGACGTCGGGCAGGAAACCCATGTCGGCCATGCGGTCGGCCTCGTCGACGACGGCCACCTCCACCTGATCGAGGGCGACCTCACCCTGGTCGATCAGGTCGAGCAGGCGACCGGGGGTGGCGACGAGCAGGTCGACGCCCTTGGCCAGGGCCGAGATCTGACGACCGACGGCGGCGCCACCGTAGACCGACGTGACCCGCCGCTTCACCGACCCGGCGAGCGGGCCGAGCTCGCGATGGATCTGCTCGGCCAGCTCGCGCGTCGGGGAGAGGATCAGCGCCTTCGGCCGACGCTTGCTCGCCTTGCCGGTCGCGGCCAGGCGAGCAAGGGCGGGGAGACCGAACGCCAGGGTCTTGCCCGAGCCGGTCGGGGCCCGGCCCAGGATGTCACGCCCGTCGAGTGCGTCGGGGAGGGCGAGGGCCTGGATGGCGAAGGGCTCGGTGATGCGCTGGGCCGAGAGCGCCGCCACCAGGTCGGCGGGCAGGCCGAGCTGATCGAATGTGGTGTTGCTCATCGGTCCGTCCCGTCGAGTGCGGGCGCGTCCCGCTCACCATCCACGCTAGGTCCTCGGGGCGTGAACCGTGACGTTGTGCCAACTCTCACCGGTTCCGGCCGGTCGGGTGCCGTGCCCGGCCGACGGGTGCGATCAGGCCAGCCCGAGGCGCTCGGCCTGCTCGGACGGGGCCTCCAGCTCGTCGAGCGCGGTCCGCAGCAGGTCGAGGAGGTCGCCCTCGACCCGCTCGCCGGTGCGGTTCTCACCCTCGTCCGGGTCGACGTCGAGATCGTAGAGGTGATGCTGACCGGCGAATCGGGCGCCGCTGGCCCAGAACGGGAGCTGGTCACCCGGCTCGAACGGTTGGCGGATGACCGGCACCGTCGAGCCGGGGAGATGGTCGAGGGTGGCCCGGTGGTCCGGGCGGGGCAGGCCGCCGAGACCGCTGACCGGGAGCGGCATCGTCGACCAGCGGTTCGACCACATCGACAGCGGGAAGCCGTCGCCGTCGGGGGCCCTGGCGTACTTGTGCCGACCGTCGGTGACCTGCACCCAGTTGCCGAACACCCCGCCGATGGCCCAGTCCCGCACATGGTCGGCGGCACCGGTCAGGAGGGGGACGAGCGAGCGGCCGTGGGTCCGGTGGGCCGGTTCGGCGCCGAAGACGTCGGCGATCGTGGCGTGCAGGTCGACGTTGGTGGTGAGGGCGTCGCAGGTCCGACCCGGTCGGGCCCCCTGGCCGGCGGGACCGATCGACGAGCCCGGCCAGTGGATCAGCAGCGGGGTGTGGCCGAGCGGCTCGAACTGGGGGACGGCCGGTTTGCCCCAGATGTCTCGCCCGGCCCGCTCCTCGCCGAGGTAGTGACCGTGGTCGGTGCAGACGATGACGGCGGTGTCACGCCAACGATCACCATCGTCGAGCGCATCGAGCACCGTGCCGAACCAGTGGTCGATCATCGACAGCTTCGCCCCGTAGTTGGCCCGGATGTGATGGCCCTCCGCCGCCGTGAGATGGCCCCCGGTCACGCCGCCGACGACGTAGGGCGGCCAGATCAGCAGTTCATCCGGCAGCGGACCGTCCTGGTAGCGGGTGAGCCAGCGGTCGGGGGTGTCGAAGGGCTCGTGGGGATCGAACTCGTCGACGAAGCAGAACCAGCGGTCGTGGTGGGGAGCGGAGTGGCGGAGCCACTCGGCGGTTGCGGCCATCGTGGCCGGCCCGGGGTAGTCCTCCTCGGCCCGGAACCAGGTTCTCGAGTCGTCGTAGTGGCGGGCGAAGGCGTCGGTACCGAAGCGCCGATTCCAGAACCAGCCGCCGGGCTTGGCCGGCCTGGCGATGTCGCCGGAGCGGTCACCGCCGACCGGACCACCGTGTTCGGGGGCGCCGAGCCAGGACGGGTCGGGGTGGGTGCGCCAGGGATCACCCTCGTGGCCGCGCAGGTAGTCCCAGGCCGCGAAGTCGGTGTGGTAGTTCTCACCGCCGGTCTCGAACAGGTGCGGGTGGTCGGTGAACAGGACCGACGGGATGCCGGCGGCCCGGATGTCACCCACGATCGACGACTCCCACAGCTCGATCGAGCCCCAGCACCGCCACAGGAAGTCGAGGGCGCCGACGAGGATGTCGTGGCGAGCCGGCATGCAGGGAAGCGAGCCGGTGACGTGGTTGGTGAACCGGGTCGTCGTGGCCCGTGCGGCGAAACGATCGAGGTTGGGCGTGTCGAACTCGGTGCTGCCGTAGCAACCCAGATGGTGTCGGTTCAGCGAGTCGAGCAGGACGACGAGCAGGTTGGCCGGCCGGCCGGTCGCCCGGCCGGGTTCGGGCGGAGCCTCGTGGTCAGGTGACATTCACGACCGTGCCGAGCCCGGGAAGCCGCAGCAGCGCCGGGTCGTTGATCAGGTCGTCGACCGCCTCCCGGAGGTGACCACGATCGACCGCCGAGTCGTTCCACGCCAGCTCGCCGGCGAGATGGGCGATCGCTCCGGCAACCGCCGGGGTCGAGAACGACGTGCCGCTCCACTGGGCCCAGATCTTCTCCTTCGCCTCGGCCTCCTTCGCCGATTCAGCCGTTGCCGTCGACCTGGCCTCCTGCTCGTCGGTGAGCAACAGCTCGTCGTCGGCCGGCTTCGACTGGCCGTCGAGCAGGATCCGGGAGCTCGGGAAGGCGGCGACCACGTCCTGACCTGGTGCGCAGGCGTTGACCCACGAGCCGTAGTTGGTGAACCACGCCGGTCCGTTCGGTCCGGTGGCACCAACACCGACCGTCCTGGGGTCGGCGGCCGGCCAGATCGGGCGGCACGATGCGCTGTTGCCGGCCGAACCGACGAACACCCACCCGGCGGCTCGCATCTCGTCGATGATCTTGCGGGTGGCGATCGGGCGCTGGTCGTCGTCGGTGTAGGTGCCGAGCGACATGCTGACGACACCGGGGCCGACGTCCTCGTTTGCGTCCCACCACTTCTGCAGCGAGTCGGCCACGACGCGATCGCTGGAGATGCCGAAGCCGGTCATGACCGGCACGTGTTGGATGTTCGTCGCTGCGTTCGGCGCCACCCGCTTCACGATCGACTCGATGAACTTCGAGTGCCCGTAGACCGGGTCGACGTAGCCATCGCCGTCGAAGTTGCTGACGTAGACCGGGTTGGCGGTGTTGGCCCCGATGTTGATGTCGGGGTCGGTGAGCAGGGTGGCATAGACGAGCTCGCGGGCGGTCGCCTCGTTCTTCGGATCGTCCCAGGGGAAGGTGTCGACGATGAGGACGCAGACCTCCTTGCCGCTGGACGGGCGGGCCCGCTCGATGATCTCACCCTCGATGTAGCTCGACGTCGACTGCCTCGGTGCCGGCGTTCGGCGCACCCCACCCGTGCCGCCGGTGATCGGGTCGTCGCAACAACACATCGACGATTGGCCAGAACCGCAGTGCCCACCGCCCCCGCCACCCGAACCGTGCGGGATGGAGATCGGATGGGGAATGGAGATCGGATGCGGGATCGAAATCGGGTGGGGAATCGAGATCGGATGCGGGATCGAAATCGGGTGCGGGATCGAGATCGGCGAGCCCGCCCACTGGGTCCCGGCGAAGTAGACCGGATCGACCGACGCCTCGAACCCGGCCTCGGTCAGCGCCGAGACCGCATCGAACTCGCGACCATCACCTTCGAGCCGCCCGACCACCGCAGGACCGAGCCGGAAGCTCAGGTAGCCCGACTCGAGCGCAGCCCGGCCGAGGTCACGCCCCTTCTCGTCGTGGTAGATGAGGCGAGGCTCCGGTGACGCCTGGTCGTAGCTGAACCGCTCCAGGATGCTCGGCCCTCGCTCGACGAGCGCCTCGAGCTGCTCGCCGTCGGTCACGGCGACCGTGACCCGGCCTCGGATGTAGCCGATCGGTTGACCACCGCTGACGCTGGCGAAGTCGATCGGGGACCACGGGTCCTTCGGGTCGGGCGCAAGGCGCGGCGTCGGCATCTGTTACCTCCGAATCTCTCCCGGCCCTAGCGACCGGCCACCGTACACTTCCACAGACGACACCGAGAAGACAGTGATACCGACAACGACCGACCTGCGAACGGCATGAGCCTCACCGAGGCTCTCCGGGCCTGGGACCTGGCGAAGTCCGTGCCGACCGACGGACTCCACCTCGCCGATCGCCTCTCGACAACCGACGACGACGCTGCGGCGAGTGCAGTCGCCCTCGCTGCGCAGGGACGCGCCCACTTCGAGCTCGGCAACAACGACCAGGCCATCGACGACCTGCGGCGCGCCGTCGACGACGTTCCGGTCGACTTCCGGCCCCGCGTCGTGACCGCCCTCGCCGCCGCGCTGGCCGCCGGTGGGTCGACCGACGAGGCGACCGGCCTGCTCCGTCGACTCGTCGAGGACGCCGAACCCCTCGACGACGTGGTGCGGGGCCTCGCCCTGTCCCAGCT
>JBCCVL010000217.1:0-8632 GCA_039195375.1 Actinomycetota bacterium | reverse complement strand
GCGACGGCCCAGACGACCACCACCAGGCCGAGCACCATCTGGCTGATCCCGATGATCTTGACCGGCGCAACCGGCTGATACCGACGCACCCACTGGAACGCCACCAGGGCGGCGAGGGCGACGGCACCGCCGACCAGCCGATCGTCGACCGCGACGGCCAACGCGCCAAGGGCGACGGCCATCCCATCGGTGGCCAACAACAGACGAGGCGAGCAGGCCCGGTCGTGACTGCGAGCGATCTGGGCCCGGACGTGGGGAATCGACGTCATGGCCCGTCCGGCCAGCAGCAGCCACAACGCTGCGGCCAGACCGTTCGACCCTCCGCCGGCCAGGACGATGGCGGCGACCACGCCGGCGATGGCCATCGCACCGGTCAGTTCCGGCACGAGTCGACGCCGACGGGATCGGATGTCGTAGGCCAGCTGCACGCCGACGAGCGGTGCGGCCACGAGCACCGGCACCCACCAGCGGTTCCCGTCGGCCAGCAGGGCGGCACCGGCCACGAGCACCATGAGCACCGCCGCCTCCCCACCGGCGACCCGCTCGGCCAGCGCCGTGCGGTCGAGCCGTCGTCGGCGCCACCGGTCGACGAGCGCCAGCTCCAACGGCGTCCGCACCAGGAACAGCCCGAAGGCGGCGAGGGCGAGCAGCAGCCCGGCGGCACTCGGCTCGACCACCAACCCCAGCACACCCGGCTCCAGCGTCAGACCCCAGCCGCCGTGCTCGGTTGGCATCGCCACCGATCGGAGGGCGCTTCTCGGGGTGGCGGTCGAGCTCATCGGCCAACCCTCCACCCTCCGGAGGCGACCGTCAACCACACCAAGCGTGAGAACGAAGGTGTTTCAGTAAAGATGAATGAGAACCTCCACCTTTGACTACTCGACAGCGAGGGGGTAGCGTCCGACACCATGCCGAAGCAGCGCGTGAACCTCGAAGAGGTGACGATGACGGCGATGGCCATCGTCGATCGCCAGTCGCTCGATGCGCTGACCCTCTCCGCCGTCGCGGCCGAGCTCGGACTCCGACCATCGGCCCTCTACACCTACTTCGACAACGTCGATGCGCTCCGCTACGCCGTCGCCGTGCGGGCGACGACGAACCTGACCGATGACCTGCGCAACGCCGCCGTCGGCCAGGCCGGCAACGATGCGATCGTCGCCCTCGCCTACTGCTACCGCAACTTCGCCCTCCGGCATCCCGGTCAGTACGCCGCCACCCTGTCGCCTCCCCAGCGGCCAGGCGACGACCTGACCCATGCCTCGTGGGGCGTCACCGACGTCTTCGCCCGGGTGATCGCCAACTTCGGTCACGAGGGCGATAAGGCCATCCACGCCGCCAGGGCCGCCCGCAGCGCCATACACGGGTTCGTCGCCCTCGAGGCCGGGCGCAGCCTGTCGACCCGGACCGACCGCGACGCCAGCTTCGACCACCTCATCGGCACGGTCATCAGCGGCCTGGGCTGAGCGGTCCCGCCGTTCCCGACAGGGGTCAGCCCTTGGCGTCGGACCAGCGCTCGACGACGGTGGTGTCGGTCACGAACCGGACCGCCGGATCGGGCGACCAATAGAAGGCCGCCTCGTCGACGGCGGCGGTGACCAGGTCCGCCACCTCGGTGGCCGTATCGGCGGGGGCGTGGACCAGCAGCTCGTCGTGCAGGCACAGGACGACCCTGGCCCCGTGTTCAGCCGAGCGGCGGCGGACGATCAGCGCCCACATCTTGAAGAACTCCGCAGCTGCCCCCTGGATCAGCGCGTTACGGGCGTAGCGGCCGCGGGCAGCGGCGGCGGCGATGGCCCGATCGAGGTCACCGTCGGGCGCCGACCCGCTACCCGTTCGGATCCGTCGCCCGCCGACGGTGGTCAGGTCCTCGCCCCGCTGCCCTCGCTTCGCCGCCTCCTCCAGGTGGGCCATCGCCACCGGGTAGCTGCGCTCCAGGCCGCGGAGGGCCCCGGCCGACTCACCCGTTGTCGCCCCGTAGAGCGCGCCGAGGACGGCGACCTTGGCCACGTCGCGTTCGACGCCGAGCCGTTCGGCCACCGGCCGGTAGAGGTCGTCCGAGGCCGTGGCGGCGATGAGGGCCGGGTCGCCGGACACGGCGGCGAGGACCCGGGGTTCGATCTGGCCGAGGTCGGCCCGCACCAGCCGGTGGCCTGGCTCGGCGGCGACGGCGGGGCGCATCGGCGCCGGGAGGTTGTGGAGGCCGGCCGAGGCGGTCATGCGGCCGGCAGCCCCGTCCGCGCTCGACCAGTCACCCCGGAGGCGGCCGCCGGACACGTGCTCGTCGAACCACAGATACCCGTAGGTGGTGGCGATGCGCTCGCCCTTTCGCCACGTCAGCAGGGCGTCGATCAGGGGGCTGGTGTCCCGCAGTTGTTCGAGGCGCCAGGCCCGGGTGTCGGGCAGGTCGAAGCCGCTCCGACGCAGCATGGCCTTGACATCGGCGGGGTTCCGCAGGTTGACCGGCTGTAGCTCCCCGGCGGCATCGAGGTGCTGGAGGACGTCGGCGTCGCGGCGGTGCTGTTCCCGTTCCTCGTCGGCCAGGGAGGTCGGTCGTGGACCGGCGATGTCGCCGATGATGCGGAGCGCTTCGGCCTCGTCGACCGGGAGGCCGTCGGCGGCCAGTTCGGCGCAGAGGAGCTCGGTCATCGACTCGGCGTTCGCGGTGGCACGGACCCGGTCGGCGTCCGGCCGATCGGCGATGATCGTGTGCTGGGCGGATGCGGTGTCGAGCGCCAGCTGCGCCCACCGGGCGGTGCGATCGGTGTCGTCCCGCCAGGCACCCGTGAGCCACTCGGGGCGGAGGTAGCCATCGGGGCGGACCGGGTCCTCGGGGTCGCCGCCCTCGTCGGCCGACTGGAGCAGGTCGAGCTGGCCCATCGTCGGCATCAGGTCGGGATCGAGTTCGTTGAGGTGGCACCAGACCCGGCCGACATCGGCCCGGAATCCGCCGACGAGCAGGCGGTGCACGGCAACGACATCCCAGCAGCGTCCGACCGGAACGCCGGCTGCGGCGACGAGGTCGGCCGTCGAGCGGTCCCACCAGATCCAGCGGGGCGACCAGCGGGCATCGACGGCGGCCAGGACGGCGACCGGGTCCTCGGTCGCAAGGGTGCGGCGGGCAACGCCGGTCGCCAGCCCGATCGACCGGCCGGGCGCGATGGCGACGGCCAGCAACCGACCGTCACCGAGCCCGAGGGCGGCGACGTCTGCGTCATCGACGGGGACCGTCACGCCTCCAGCCTGCCAGGTCGGGTGATGGGTCGGGTCGCTCGGGTGTCGTCGGGTCGCACAGCCCGGGTCGGCGGGTGGGACCGCCCTGAACTCGGTTGCACCGGGACCGTACCGTCGGAGGTGGCGATCGGTTGGAGGTCGGGGCGTTGTCGAGACGACTGGTGGTGCGTGGACTGCAGGCCACGATGGTGCTGTACCTCGTGCTGAGCGGGGTCGAGTTGGCGGCACGGTCGGGTGCGGTCGACGAGGACTCGCTGGTGGCGGCAACGGCGGCGACCATGTGGGACATCCGCGAGGGTGACGATCCGCTCGGGCCGGCGGACGAGGCCGAGGCGGTGGCCGAGACCGTCAAGCGGATCCTGGACGCGTTCGACGACCTCGGTCAGGCGCTCAGCTGAGCGCTCCCGCTCACAGCCGGCGGGTGGCCTCGACGTCGTTGAGGTCGAGGTGGTTGCGCATGTACTGCTGGGAGGCGTCGACGAGGGGTTGATGGTCCCACGGGGTGAGGTGGCCCTGGCGGAGTGCCCGATCGACGAGCCGTCGCTGCGCCTGACTGTCGCGCACCGCCCGGTCGATGCCGGCGATGTCCCATCGCTCGTCGACCTCGACCTCGTAGCGGGCGGTGACCTCGGGTGCGATCGGCGCAAGGTTGGTCAGCTCGGTCGGGTCGGCGGCGAGGTCGAAGAGCTGGGGCGGATCGGCCGACGACCACACGAACTTCTCCGAACCCCGACGGATCATCACGATCGGGGCGACGGCACCCTCGCCAAGGTACTCGCCGACCACGGTCCGCTCGTGGTCGTCGGCGTCGGCGACGTCGAGGAGGGAGCCGCCCGGGTTCTCGGGCATCGGCTCGGCTCCGGCCACGTGGGCCAGCGTCGGTGCGAGGTCGAGCAGGCTGACGGCGGTCGAGCGGGTGCCGGCGGTTATGCCGGGGCCACGGATGATGACGGGAACCCGGGCGCTGGCCTCGAAGAACGACATCTTGTACCAGAGGCCGCGCTCGCCGAGGAGGTCGCCGTGGTCGGCGGTGAAGATGACGATCGTGTCGTCGGTCTGTCCGAGTCGGGCGAGGGCGTCGAGGAGCTGGCCGACGAAGTCGTCGACGTAGCTGACGTTGGCCAGGTAGGCGTGGCGGGCGTTGCGGACCTGGTGCTCGGTGACGCCGACGGTGTCGGCGGCCATGACCCTGGCGAGGCGCCGGCTGTGCGGGTCGGGGTCTGCGGGGGTGGCGACGGTCGGCAGCGGGATCGCATCGTGGTCGTAGCGATCCCAGTGGTGACGGCGAGCGACGTAGGGGTCGTGGGGGTGGGTGAAGGAGACGGTGAGGAACCAGGGGCGGTCGTCGCTCGAGCGGGCGAGATCGCGAAGCTTGCGGACAGACCGGAAGCCGACCTCGTCGTCGAAGTCGAGCTGGTTCGAGGCCTCGGCGACGCCGGCGTTGACGACGCTGTCCATGTTGTGGAACCACCAGTCGAAGCGGTGGTCGGGGTCGGACCAGTCCGGGGTCCAGCCGAAGTCGGCCGGGTAGATGTCGGTGGTGAGGCGTTCCTCGTAGCCGTGGAGCTGGTCAGGACCGACGAAGTGCATCTTGCCGACGAGGCTCGTCTGGTAGCCGACGCTGCGGAGGTGATGGGCGAACGTGGGGATGCCGGCGGGGAGCTCAGCTGCGTTGTCGTAGGCGCCGATCGTGGAGTTGAGGCGACCGGTGAGCATGGCGTAGCGGGCCGGTGCGCAGAGCGGGCTGTTGCTGTAGGCGTTGGTGAAGCGGAGGCCGTCGGCGGCGAGCCGGTCGATGGCGGGGGTGCCGCCGAGGGCACTGGCGAGGTCGAGCCAGGGGTCGGCGAGCTGGTCGGCCATGATCAGCAGCACATTGGGTCGACGCGTCGCCGTCACGACACGGCCATCGGTCGCCGACCCGATCGACACTCGGGGCTCGTCACGGCTGGCAAGCCTAGTGGCGGTGAACGACCGCGGCTGCGTGTCGCTCGACGGTGACCGGGCCCGCTGCGTAGGATCGCGTCCACTCCACTGGACCAGGAGGGACGTTCGGCCATGGGATCGATTGCGGAAACCGCACGGGAGTTCTTCGAGGCATGTGAGACCGGCAAGGGGTGGGACGGTTGTGCCCCCTACTGCCACGACGGGGCGACGTTCGCCGCCCAGTCGGAGCCGCTGATGGAGATCGCCGACCTGGCCGGCTATGCGGAGTGGATGAAGGGTTTGCTGACCTTCGTGCCGGACGGCAGCTACGACCTGAAGGCGTTCGCTGTCGACGATGAGCGCCAGAGCGTGGTCGCCTATGCCGTGTTCTCCGGCACCCACACCGGTGAGGGTGGTCCCCTGCCCCCGACCGGCAAGTCGACGAGCAGCGACTACGTCTACGTCATGGAGTTCGACGGCGACAAGATCCGCCACATGACCAAGATCTGGCACTCCGGTCTGGCCATGCAGGAACTCGGCTGGGCCTGAGGTCGTACGTCGGACCGGCTCGGTTCGACGTCGACTGACCGAGCCGGCGCAGCGGTCCGCTAGTCCGAGCCGCCGTCCAGCGCCCTCTGCGCAACGGCACCGACCTCCTGGGCCGGGTCGTCGGCGAGCTCGAGCAGACGCGCCCGGATCCGCTCGTCGTCGGACACGGGGAGCCACTCCCCCAGCTCGAAGGCGGCGGACCACCGCACGTCGGCGTCGGTGTCGGCGGCGAGGGTCAGGAGCGTGTCGGCGATCGAGTCGAATGCGCCGCCGGCGCACTGCGAGAGGCTGCCGGCGACCGCGAAGCGGATCGGCGCATGCTCGCTGGCGGCCAGCGCGACCAGGTCGGCGATTGCATCCTCGTTCCTGGTGTGGCCGAGCGCGGTTGCGAGCCACCGCAACACTTCCGGGCTCGACTCGGCCAGCAGCCCAGCGCGGCTCTGGGCGAGCGCTTGGTCCCTGTCGAGTGTCGAATCGACGAGCAGGCGGGCCGCAAGCATCCGCTCCTCGACGTCACCCGTCCGCAGTGCCGCTGCCAACCCGATCACCGTCGGAGCCGGGGCGGCACGAAGGGCGGCCAGCGCCCGATTGGGCGCGTCGTCGCCTGCCAGCTCCCGGCGTTGGATGGCGAGCGCCGGTTCGGCCCTGCGGCGTGCCTCGCTCAGCTCCATACGTAGCTCCTCGACAGCCACTTCTTGATCTGGGAATGCTCCGAGCCCGGGCCCGTGTCGGACCAGCGGCCCACACCATACCGCTGGTTCATGATGCGGGTGGCGGCGGTCGCCGGTGAGGTGTCGGCCTCGGTCGGGTGGTAGCCACCCTCCCGCACCCACGAGGGTGGGTCGGCCCGACGGTCGGGGTCCTGCGGCTTCGACGCCCGTGGCGCATCGCCGTCGTCACCGCCGTCCCGGGCGCCGGCTCCGTCGGTGGCCAGCTGCGGCTCGGTCTCTGGCTCCGGCTCGCCATCGACCAATTCCTGGTTGTGGGTGTACCGGAGGCGGCCCTGGCCGTCGTAGAACTGTCCGGGCGGGGGCTCGATCCACACCGGTTCGTTGGTGTCGGACATGCGCCACTGGCCGAACGGGTCGAGGTAGACGTGTGGTTCGATGCGGTCGGTGCCGACGGGCGGCGGTCTGCCGGTGGCGGCGAGGTGGGCGGCGAAGGCCTTGGCCTCGGCTGCCGAGAGATCGGTCAGCTCGGACGGGTCGAGGCTGGTCTCCCGTCCGGTCAGGGGGTCGGTGTGGACCAGGGCGGGTTCGCCGTCGCGGGCGATGCGAGCCTGGCGGCCCTGGTTCCATCCGAACCCGGCGGCGGCCACCAACACCTGGGCGTACACGGCGGCCGCCGCGCCGCCCCCGCCCGAACCGCCGCCGGGGCCTGTCGGAGCGCCGCGGACCGGGGCGATCGGCGTGGTCCGAGCGGGGCTGGGGCCGCGGTTCACCTCGAGGGAGGTTCCACCCCCGAAGGTCGTGCCGTCGAAGGCCAGCTCGTGTTCGAGCACCTCACGCTCGCGGACCGTCAAACCGTGGCGCTCGGCGTACACGTCGAAGACCGCGAGCCGCACGTAGACCGGGATGTCCTGGTCCTCGACGAACGCTGTGACGTCATCGGCGCTGGCGTGTGAATCGACCTTGGCCAAGTCGTAGCCGTGGCCGGCGGTCTCGACCAGCGGATGCCAGGCCAACAGGATCCTGGCCTGGTGGTCTTTGGCCGGGAACTCGGTGACGTCGTCGCGGCCGATGATCCCGTCGGCCCGGTGCCAGTCGAACCCGTTGCCGAGCGGCTCGGCCGACAGGTCGGTCTGATGGGTGACATCGAGATTGGTGAAGAGCACCGCATCGGCGGCCAACCGGTAGGCGACGTCTCGGGCCTCGGGGTCGAGGGACTCGTCGTCGATGGCGTCGTGCAGGTCCTCGACCGTGATCTGATCACCCTTGCCGTGCCGGCCTGCGATCTCGTCGAAGTGGCGGTCGAGGACGGCGCCGACCTCGGGCGGTGACAGGGTGAACGCCCGCTCGGCCCTGGCCGCCTCGTCGAGCGAGATGCCCTGGTGGGCGGCGAACCCGGCACGGGCGGCGGCGGTGAAACTCAACGTGGGGTCGGCGACGAGTGCGGCCGCCACCTCGGCGGTGACCGCACCTGCCACCGCCGGGTCGACACCCTGGGCCACCAGCGATCGCTCCAAGGCGTCGAGGCGTTCGCCATCGCTCGCCGCCAGTGCTGCGTCGATCGGTGCCGCATCGGCTCGGGTGATGCCGTCTACTGCGTGGACGCCGTGCAGTTTCAGCGCATCCGACACCTCGGCCACGAACCGACCGTTCTCGCCCATGAAGGCGACGAGGTCCCCGTAGCGGCTCAACGACTGGCTGTAGACGAACGACGGGAGCGGCAAGGACGCCAGCCCATCGCGGGCCCGCTGCAGATCATCGGCGGTGGTGCGCAAGATCGAGATGTCGTGACCCGAGCGCTCGGCGAACGCATCGAGATCGTCGGTGTCGGCGGCGTACGTGTCACTCAAAACGACTCCAACCCACCGGTGGCCGCATACCGGGTGTGGGCCGTCGGGGCGGCGACCGGATCGACCGGACGAACGAGATCGTCGGAGTCGTCGCCGTGGAAGACGTCGACGAACCGCTCACCAGCGCTGCGTTCGCTTCGCACCCGGTCGACGGCAGCGGCTCGCCGTTCGCGGTTGATCTGGTTCACCGTGTCGGCCCAGATGTGGGCCCAGGCATCGGCGTCGTCCAACAGGTCGCGGCTGCGAGCCGTCAGGTCGTCGGCCTCCTGGCTCATCCGCAGCGCGAAGGTGGCCTCGTGTTCACCCTCCCACTGCCGCCTGGCGTCGAACGCTGCCTGGTGCCGCCCGACCGCGAGGTGGTTCAGCTGCGTCGACGCATCGAACAGCTGCCGACAATGGACGAGGATCTGC
>JBCCVL010000216.1:0-8706 GCA_039195375.1 Actinomycetota bacterium | reverse complement strand
TGGTGGGCCATGAGGGACTTGAACCCCCGACTTCCTCCATGTCATGGAGGCGCTCTAGCCAACTGAGCTAATGGCCCGTGGGACCTGCCAGGCTAGCAAGCCGGCCAGGCGGATCAACTGAGCGCGGAGCGGGATTTGAACCCGCGAATCACGGCTTTGCAGGCCGCTCCCTTAGGCCGCTCGGGCATCCGCGCAAGCTTGGTGGCACCACCTTACCTCAGCTGCAGGCGCTTGCCGCCGCCCGTTTCTGCGTCGGCACCCGACCCCACGGTGGGCAGATGACCACGGCCGGACCCGGCCGACCGGACCATTCTCGTCGCCAGCCGGCTCCGCTGTGCCACGCTGGAGTCATGGCGGACACCTCACCGCCCGGCATCGACCCGGGACCGATCGACGACCGCCAACCCGATCCCGGACCGCTGCCGACCCACCGCACCCGGCACCGTTGGCGACCGCCTCGCCGGGCGACGGTGATCGGGTCAAGCACCGTCATCGCCCTCCTCGCCGTCGCCGGCCTCGGCGCCCTCACGAACGACGACGGAGCAGGCGATGGCACCACGTTGCAGGCGGTCGATGGCTCCTCGACCACGATCACCACCGCCGTCACCCCGTCGAACTCCTCGACCACGTCGACGCCGGGCGGCGCCACCGAGGGGCCGACGTCGACCGACCAGACCACGAACCGGGCGACGCTCTCCACCACAGCGGCCACGACATCCGACCCGTCCGACGGCGAACTCGACGGGACGGCCTCGACGCCGACGACGACGGCCGCCGAGACCGCCGGCTCCTCTCCCGCCGACCCCGCCGACCCCGCCGATTCGGCTGCGACAGCCACAGCCACCCCGACCGTCGACCTCGACGCCCTCGCCGCCTTCCGGGAGCGACTGGCCTCGATCCAGCTCGACCCGACCAGGCTCACCAACACCGACGTGGCCGACTTCGCCGAGACCCTCTGCGTCATCGCCGCCGTCGAGAACGCACCCGGCTACGCCGCCTTCCGTACCGACCTGGCCACCGAGCAGGCGCGCACGAGCTCGCTGACGGCCGACGAGTTGGCCGATGTCATCGACGCAGCCGTCACCGCCTTCTGCCCGGACGACGCAGCCAGGCTCGGCCTCTCCGCCTGATCGGCTGGACCGGACCGGAGCCGGTCAGAACAGGCCGATGGGCTGCGGCGCGTTCGGCAGCACCAGACCGGCCTCGACCCCGAGCCACTCCTGGGCCAGCGCCGCCAGATAGCGGTCGAACGCCAGGGTGGTCCGCAGGTTCCCGTTGCCGTCGAGGTCGTTCAGCGGCGACGGGTCACCGATGCGACCGGCCCGGACCGGACCGACCAGCATCATCGCCGAGGCCGCACCATGGTCGAGGCCGCTGCCGTTCTGGCTCAGCCGCCGCCCGAACTCACTGCTGGTGGCCACCAGCACCCGGTCGGACATGCCGGCGGCGTCGATCTCCTGCAGGAAGCCGTCGACCGCCGCATCGAACTGCTGCATCAACCGGTTGTGACGGCCGACGTGGTTCTCGTGGGTGTCGAAACCGCCGTGCTGGGCGTGGATCACCCGGACACCGACGTCGGCCTTGATCATCTCCGCCGCCATCGCCAGCTGACGACCGAGGCCGCCGCCCTCGCGGACCATCAGCGTGTCGCCGTCGACCCGGTCGATGTCGGAGCTCATCGAGTCGCCGACGGCGAACAGTGCGTTCCACGACTCACTGATCGTTGTCGACATCGGCCCGCCGCCGAAGCTGCGAACCGCCGCCCGGTAACGGGGGTAGATCCACTCGTCGTCGGTCAACACCCGCAGCTGGTTGAGGTTGCTCAACGCCAGCGTCGAGCTCTCACTCGCCTCCAGCCGAGGGGTGTGGCCGGCGACCGACAGACCGGTCACGGCCCCGCCGAGCGTGACGTTGTCGGCCAGCCGGGCGAGGAAGCCGGCCCGCTGCCCGCCCTGGCCGAGCATGTCGCCCTGGGCCCAGCGGTCCTGCATCTCGAAGTGCGACAGCGACCCGTCGATCGGACCGACACCCTCGACGGTGGCGAACTGCCGCAGGTGCAAGCGCCCCAGCGCCGGGGCGAGGCCGACGTCGGAGTCGATCGGCAGCACGTCCTCGGCCGGGATGGCCAGGTTCGGGCGGGCGTCGTAGTAGGTGCCCGAGCCGTAGGGCACCACCATCGACGGCCCGTCGTTGCCCCCGGCGAAGTCGATGAGGACCAGAACCCGCTGGTCGACCGGAGCCGGGAGGAGCAGGTCGCGCTCGATCGCCGCCAACTCCTCGATCGCATCGGGGCTCGGCGCCGCCATCTGCAGCTGATCGGCGGCCGGGACCGTCGATGCGGTCGACGACGCCGACCCCGTCGAGGCCGACCGCGATGCGACCTGCGACTCGACCGAGCTCTGGTTCAGTGGCTTGGCCTCGCGGACGACCACGTACCCGAAGGCGCCGGCTGCGGCCAGGCCCTGGATGAACCGACGGCGGGTGACCGACCGCCGTCCGGGCCGGGCCTCGACGGCGGTGTCGACCGGCACCTCGAGCCCGGCCGAGGCGGCCAGGTCGTCGAGCCGATCGAGGCCGTCGCCCATGCCGGGATCGGCCGCATCGGGCAGGTGCCCCTCGCAGTCGCAGTTCTCGGCGTAGTGCGACGCGTCGTAGGGGTCGTACGAGTCGTGCGCAGCGGCGGGAGCGGACAACGGGGACGTCCGGTCGACCGGCCCGGCGGCGCCGAAGCGACCGTCGACCCGGCGGTCGGTGCCGTCGTCGGATGCGGAGCCGTCGCCCGGGTCGAACTCGGAGCGGGGATCGCCGGTCGTGGTCATAGCAGCTGGAACTCCGGGCTACTCAGGGCGATCCGCCACTGCAGCTGGACCACGCCCTCGGCACCGATCCCGTCTGGGTTGTCGGCACCGGCCAGGGCGGCCATCGTGCGATCGCTCACCACGTAGATGCCGCACCGGTCGAGGATCTCGTCGATGGTCGCCGTGGTACCGCCAGACACCTCCCGGAAGTCGACGCCGAACAGCGTCTGGGAGCGTCGCAGCATCGAGTCGGGGTTGAGCCACCGCTCACCGCCGGGCCAGCCACCGACGTTCGGCGGCTCGTACAACTGCTGGCCGAGATCGCGGGCCTGGTACAGCCTGGTCGGGTCGAGGCCGAGGATGTTCTGCACGGCTGCGTAGTACTCGAACCCGCTCCGGGGTCGGGTGTAGTGGTCCGACCAGAAGTCGTCGGACAGCAGGATCCGCTCGACCAGCGGTCGGATCTCGAGGCTGCGGTCCTGCCACCAGACGCCGAGCTCACCGGCGGCACCGGCGTTCAGCGTCTTGCCGGTCAGGTGGTACCACAGCAGTCCGCTGATCCGGGCCGCGGTGGCCGGATGGTCGCAGAGCCGATCGGTGATCGAGGCGACGTCCCATTGCCGGGTGTCGCCCAGGAACGTCACCGGCTCGGTGTGGGCCCGCTCGGGGTCGAAGTACACCGCGTGGGTGTCGCGGTCGACCCGCCAGCCGGTCATGGCCAGCGCGGCCTGACGGACGTCGGTCTCCGTGTAGTGCCCGATGCCGGTGCTGAACAGCTCCATGAGCTCCCTGGCGAGGTTCTCGTTCGGGCGACGGGCGGTCGACGAGTCGGCGTCGAGGTACTTGATCATCGCCCCGTCGACCACGAAACCCTGCAGGAGGTTGCGGTAGTTGCCGAGCGAGTTGTCACGGATCATGTTGAGCTGGGTCGCCACCAGCTCCTGGTGATTGACCGAGTAGCGGTGCGTCGGGATCAACGTGTGCCAGAAGAACGACATCCGCTCGTGCAACCCGCTCTCGGTCCCACCGATCTGGCGGAGCCACCAGGTGACCGTCTCGTCGCTCTTCTCGTTCGGCGTCGCCCGCGCCGTGCTCACGGGGGCGCCGATGATCGCCGCCACCGCATCCTCGCGACTCAGCCCAACCAAGCTGGCAACGAGATCAGGGTCGGCCCGCAAGGTAGCTCGCCGAGCCAGCAACGCGGCTCGGGCGAAATCGGCATTCCGTTCCGCCATACCCACCGAGCGACACTTTACAATAGCGTGTCGTCGATCGGGCTGAATCGGAAGAAAAATGCCCGATCTGTGGACAACCGAGCGGGGTTGCCGTCACACCGGCGCAATGTGCCCGTCGCAGCCCGCTCGCCGACGGGCCCGGACGATCAGCAGCCGTCGTCGGTCCAGGGGCAGTTCGGGGTCGAGCCGTCGACGTCGATGACCGGGCTGTCCTCGGTCCACACCTGGCTCTCGGCGTCGTAGACCCCGAAGTTGCTGCCCTCGACCGGGAACCCGTCGGCCGCCCCGTCCATGGCGAAGCGGATCCCGTCGAGCAGGATCGGATGGGTCAGGTCCATCGCCCGCTGGGCCAGGATCAGGTTCGACCGGGTCAGCCCACCCTCCAGCTCCGAGGCGATCCGCATCGCCTCGACGTGGGCCCAGCCGTAGGTGGCGAACCCGGTGCCGTAGAAGCCGACGGCGGGGTCGAGCCCGGCGGCGGACAGGGTCTGGTTGGTGAAGGCGATGAAGGGCTCCTCGGCGAAGCGGGGGTCGGTGGTGGCCTTGATACCGCCGCCGACGATGTTCCAGCCGCTGGCCGCAGCGCCGGCCGGGATCATGTAGGCCGCCGGATCCCGGCACACCGAGGAGGTGAACCGGACCTCGGCCGTGCGGGCGAGATCGAGCCGTCCGGCCTCCTGGACGGCCTGCAGGCAGAAGCTGCCGGCGGTCATCGAGATGAACACGTCGGGGTCAGACGCTTCGATCGTGGCCATCTCGGCTGCGACGGAGGCGTCCGGCGACGTACCGTGGGGCACGGCCACGAACTCGGAGACGACGTCGGGGTTGGCCTCGGCCCAGGCCCGGAAGCTGCTCTCGTAGGCCAGGCCGAAGGCGTCGTCGCGGACCAGGGCGGCGACCTTGACCGGGAGCTGGCCGACCAGGTTCGACTTGATCCAGCTCCCCCACAGCACCGCCTCGGTCGAGTGCGACAGCTGCAGTCCGGTCGTCCACGGGCTGCCGAGCGGGTCGCCCCAGGTCGGGTGGCTGGTGACGGCGAACGGGTGGGGAACGCAGGCGTCGTTGAGCCGGTCGATGACGGCGACCGTGCCCGGATACCCGAGGGTGGTGACCGAGAAGATCTCGCCAGACTCGATCAGCTCGTCGACGAGCTCGACGGTCAGGTCGGCCTTGTACTCGTCGTCCCGGATGACCAGCTCGATCGGGCGGCCGCCGACCCCGCCGTTTGCGTTCACGTAGTCGAAGTAGGCGAGCATCCCGTCGGCGACGTAGCCGTAGGGGGCGAGGTTGCCCGAACGGGCGGTCGTGTAGCCGATCGACACCGTCTCGCCGACGCCTTCGGTGTCGGACCAGTCGGCGGGGCAGCTCGACAGGTCGAGCTCGAACCCGCCGGGGCCGGTGAGGACCCCCTCCTCGTCCAGGCCGTAGCCCCCGGAGCGGATGCGGTCGACGACAGCCGCCCGCTCCTCGGCCCAGAGCACCTCCAGTTGCTCGATCGACGCCGGTGCGGGCGCCTGGGCGTCGTCGCCGCTTGCCGCCGGGTCGACGGCGCTCGGCGCGGCCGGATCCGCCGGTGCGCCGCCCTGGCCGTCGGCGGCGACGGATCCGGTCGTCGGCGACTCGACCGCCTGGCCGGCGACCGGGGAAGCCGGTGCGTCGGCCTCGTCGGAGCCGAGCACCCCACAGGCCGATGCAACGAACGCGCCGGCGACGAGCACCGCCACCGGTGCCGCCCGTCGCAGCCGCCCTTCGCCTGATGCCGACCGTTCCAGCCGCATGTCTCCGTCCTTGGGTCGAGAACGATGGTACCGGCTACCCAGGGTGGCGAATGCTCGCCACCCGGTCGAGTCGGTCGTGCGGGCCCGCGGCCGGCGGCCGCAGCGACCCGCCGGTCCGGTCAGCCCTCGGGCCAGAACGCGGTGTCGGGCTGCTGGCCGAACCAGGCGAACCAGAACAGCTGGGGGACGGCGACCCGGGGCCATGTCGAGCCGTCGTCGAGCGTCAGCTCGTCGTCGGTCGCCTCGGCGGTCCCGGACAACGGGCCGGTCTCCAACCCGGCGCCGCCGACCTCGTAGGCCCTGGCCCCGGCCCGACCCGGGACGAGCGCAACGGCGCGGTCGCCGACGGCGAACACCCGACCGGTGCCCTCATCGACGAGCGCAGACACCTGGACAGCCAGCGCCTCGTCGCCGTCGAGCAGGCCGATCATGGGCTCCTTCAGGTCGAAGGCATCGGGGGTGTCGAAGATCGGGAACCAGACGTCGGGGTCCTCGTAGTAGAAGCGGTAGGCGTCATCCGGGTCGTAGGAGTAGGCGATCGGCGGCTGCTCGGGTGAGGTGGCGGCGTCGGGGAAGATCGGGGCGGGCAGGTCGAGGACCTCGGTGTCGGGGTGCACCTCCAGCCATTCGGCCCACGTCGTTGTCAGCACCGGGTACTGGGCCAGCTCGAACCCCTCGAGCGGACCCGACATGCCGACGCCGGTCTGGTGACGCCACAGCGTGTCGGTCTGCACGTCGACCATGATCTTGTTCGACTCGATCAACAACCCGGACGTCTGGAAGTCGAGCAGCCGCTCGCCGGCATCGGTCCCGTCGTCGACCCGGCGGTCGAACATGAGCGCCGAGCGGCACAGCGTGCAGTACACCATCGACACCGGGATCCCGGCGATCACGTCGTTGGCCAGCTCGTGGTGGGCGAGGATCCGCACCGGGTAGGCCACGGCCTCACCGTCGATGGCGACGGCCAGCACCAGCTCGTCCGGGGTCATGAAGTCGGCGGCATCGGCGGAGAGCCTGACCGGATCGTTCAACTCGGGGATACCGCCCCGGGCAACACCACCCCACTGGATCTGGGACAGCAGCACGTCGTCCGGCACCTCGTCGAGCAACGTGGCGAACTCCTCGTCGATGGAGCCGTAGAGCTCGGTCTTCCAGCGGCGATAGCCGTCGCCCGGATCGGCGCCCTCCCGGTAGACCCAGTTGCCGAAGACGCGGTAGTCGTCGGTCCGCTGTCCGATCGGGACCAGTCCGGACAGGTTGAACAGCGCGGCCGACGCGGCATTGTCGATCCTGGTCGAGCGGCCGAGGCGGTAGATGTCGACCAGCCACGGGCCCCAGCGGGTGTCGCCGCTCACTCCCATGGCCAGGGCCAGCTCGGCCCCGTCGTTGCTGTTCGGCGCGTCGAGGAAGTCGGCGATGCGGTCGTCGATCTCCGCCGGGTCTGGTGCGGTGGCGAGCAGCGCCTCCAGGTCCGCCGCCTGCTCGGCCGCCTCGGCCTCGTCGTTCGCTGCGGCGACGGCGTCGGCCCCGGTCTCGCCGGTTGCGTCGTCGGTGCCGGCGGCGCTCTCACCGTCGACCTGGCCGGTGCCCGCCTCGTCGTCCTGCGCGGCGGCGTCCGACCCCTCGTCCGAGCCGCCGCAGGCCGATGCCAGCAGCGCCAGCGCCAACGCCACCACCAGGTACCGGCGCAGGCTCATCCGTCGATCGATCGCGACCACGGACTGACAACCGGCCGGCGGGGAAGGTTGTTCCCCGACCGGCCGGCTGTGTTCACGTCATCACCGTCTTCACGTCACCGGGTCGAGCCCGGTGGCCGTGGCGACGTCAGCAGCCGTCGTCGCCCCAGGAGCAGTTCGGCGACGAACCGTTGAGATCGATCGCCGCACCGAGCTGGATCCACGACTCGTTGGCCGCGTCGTACTGGCTGAACTCCGAACCCTCGATGAAGTACCCGTCGGCCGAGCCGTCGACGGCGAACGAGATGCCCTCCAACGTCAGCGGATGGACGACGTCCATCGCTCGCTGGGCCAGGATCAGGTTCGACCGGGTCAGGCCGCCATCGAGGTCGGCGGCGATCCGCATGGCCTCGACGTGGGCCCAGGCGTACATCGAGAACCCGGTGCCGTAGAGGCCAACCGACGTGTCGAGGCCGGCCGCCTCCATCGTCTCGTTGGAGAAGGCCACCCACGGATCGTCGGCGTACTGCGGGTCGGTGGTGGCCTTCACGCCACCACCGACGATGTACCAGTCGTTGGCCACGTCGCCGGCGGGGATCATGTAGGCGTTCGGATCCTTGCAGACCGACGGGGCGAACAACGCCTTCGCCGTCTCGGTCAGACCCGAGTTGCCGGCCTCCTGCACCGCGAGCAGACACGGGTTACCCGCCGTCATCGAGATGAACACATCGGGGTTCGACGCCGCGATGGTCGTCATCTCGTTCGTCACCGTCGGCGCTGCCGGCTCGTGCGGGACGGGGATGAACTCCTCGACCACATCGGGGTTCTGCTCCGCCCACTTCTCGAAGCCGTCCTCGTAGGCGAGGCCGAAGTCGTTGTCCATGACCAGACCAGCGACCGTCACCGGGAGGTCGTCGGCCAGGTTCTGCTTGATCCAGTTGCCCCACAGGACCGCCTCGGTCGAGTACGACATCTGCTGACCAGTGGTCCAGGGGTGGCCGACCGGGTCACCCCAGGCCGGGTGGCCCGTCATCACGAACGGGTGCGGCACGCACTTCTCGTTCAGGTCGCCGTACACGGCCAGCGTGTTGGGCGAGCCGAGCGTGGTCACGTAGAACGGATCCTCGGCCTGCAGGAGCTCGTCGACCAACTCGATGGTCTTCGTGGCCACGTACTCGTCGTCCTTGACCACCAGCTCGATCGGGAGACCACCGACGCC
>JBCCVL010000215.1:0-8799 GCA_039195375.1 Actinomycetota bacterium | reverse complement strand
TCGGCGCCCGTCGCCGCGAACAGCCTGGCCCCGTAGGCGCCGGCGAGACTCGAGAGGTCGACGACCCTGATCCCCTCGTAGGGGCGGTTCCCGTTTGTGGTCGGTACGCTGCCGGCCGTCATCAGAGGTCCCTCCCGTCCGATGCCTCGCCGGGGAGGAGAGCTGTTGTTGGGGGAGTCCTCGTCATCAGAGGTCCCTCCCGTCCGGTGCCTCGCCGGGAAAGAGGATGTGGAGGAAGTCCTCGTAGGGGCGGTCGAGCGTCAGCTCGGGTTCCTCCATGACAAACGCCCCGCCGTCGGCGACCAACGCTTCGACGTCGTCGGCCGCCAGACCGGCGACGGAGGTCAGCACCTCGACGGTGTGCTCACCCGAACTCGGTCCGGCCACGTCCCACCGGCCCGGCGTCTCGCTCAGCCGCAACGGCGAGCCGCCGAACAACTCCCGCCGGAACCGGGTGCCGGGCCGGACGGTGTAGAAGCCGCTGCCGGTGACGTGGGCGTCGTGCAGCAGGTCCTCGTTGGTGGCGACGACGTGGGCCGCCACCCCGACCCCCTGCAGGCGGGCCGCCAGGTCGACGGCATCGAAGCCGGCGGTCCACGCCGCCACCTCCTCGTCGAGGGCGTCGGCGTTGGCGAGGCGGTCGTCGTTGGTGGCGAAGCGCTCGTCGGCGGACCAGCCGGGTGGGCCGAGTCCGGCCAGCGCCCGCCAGGCGTCGTCATCGGTTGCGCTGATCGCGATCCAACGCTCCTCACCTCGGCACGGGTAGACCCCCTCGGGGGCCGACCAGAGGGAGCGGTTGCCGATGCGGGACTGGCTGTTGCCCGTCAGCGCGTGGTCCATGGCAAACGGACCGAGGAGCAGCGAGATCGTGGTCTCGAACTGCGAGATGTCGACCTGGACCCCTTCGCCGGTCCGGTCGCGCTGTTCGAGCCCGGCCAGGACCGCCCAGGCGGCGTGGAACGACGACAGGTAGTCCGGCGGGGCGACGGTGGCGATCCCGGCCGGCTCCCGACCGGCGTGGCCGGTCAGGTCGTCGAGCCCGACGAGCGGGGCCTGGTTCGGCCCCCAGGCGACGAACGGGTAGTAGGGCGCCTCGGGGTCGGAGCCGAAGCCGGGCAGGTGCACGTAGACGATGTCGGGCCGCACCTCACGGACCGACTCGTAGTCGAGCCCGAGATCGGCCAGCGCCCTGGCTCCGAAGTTGGCGAGGAACACGTCGCAGTTGGCCAGCAGCTCCCTGGCCGCCGCTCGGCCGCCCGGGTGCTTGAGGTCGAGCGCAACCGAACGCTTGTTGGCGTTCATCTCGGGCACGTAGGGGCTCGAATCGGGCCAGGCTGCCGCCCGTTCCTCGTCGTCGCGGAGCCAGGCCGAGCCGATCAGCCGGACCACGTCCGGGCTGGTCGGCGACTCGACCTTGAACACCTCGGCGCCGTGGAAGGCGAGGATCCGCCCGGCGTTGGGGGAGGCGATGGCGATCCCCAGCTCGAAGACCCGAACCCCGTCCAACAGCCTCGTCATGTCCGATTCCTAGCACGGACCGGGTGACCCGGTCCCGTCGACCGACCCGGCGGCAGCCGGGACCAGGGCCGGGTCACCTCCAGTCGTCGAGATCGACCCCGTCGGCCAGTGGGGCGAACACCTGCAGGCGGGGGCCCTCGATCTCGCGGCTGATGTGTCCCTGGCCGGTGAGGTCGTCCGCCAGCAGCAGGTCACCGGGACCGAAGCGGCGGCTGGTGCCGTCGCCGACCTCGATCTCCGTCACTCCGACGATGTGGAACACGAACTGCCGCCGCGGCGCCACGTGGTAGTCCCACACGTGGCCCCGTGGGGTCTCGTCGGCGTCGGCAGCTCCGGCCGACGCCAGTTCGGCGGTCGAGCGGACGAACACGGATTCGACCGGGATGGGAGACGACAGCGCACCGACATCGCTCAGCCGCAACGGCAGGTCGAGCTCCTCGAAGTGACTCCGGTCGTCGTTCCCGGTGTGGATTCGGGTCACCAACATGTCGTTCGCCTCCGGGCTCGTCGGGATGGGTCGGGTCGGTCGCCGCTCGCCGGTTCAGGCCCGGTCGGACGGCCGGTTGCCGGTGCGCCGTCCCAGGGACCGGCCGAGGGCAACCACGCCGGCCAGGATCGCAGCAACGGCCAACGCCCGCACGACGGCGGTCCGCACCGGCGCCGCCGACGCCAGCAGCGTTCCGGCGACGCCGACCGCGACGGCGACCGCCACCACGGTGGCGACCTCGCGGATACGCAACCGGTTCACCGCGGGGCTGCGTCTGGTGTCGCCGCGGGTGTCGACCGAGGCCCAGGCCAGCTCGGTGGCGAGGTACCACAGCAGACCGATCAACAGCACCTGGCCCCAGGCGTGGCCCTCCGGCCGGTCGAGGCCGATCGTCGGTCCGGCGAGCGCCGGCAGCGCCGCCAGGCCGATCAGTCCGTTGGAGCCGGCCAGCAGCCCGAAGGCAAGGGCCAGCGCCCCACCGATGGCCAGCCGGGTCGCCAGCCAGCCGGCGGTCACCGACCACTGGGTGGTCAGCACCGTGGCAGCCAACCCGGTGACGAGCGCAACCGCAGCGAGCGACCAGCCCTCCCGGACCCCGACCTCGGTCCGGCGGCCGGCCGCCCACCAGCGTCCGAGTCGGTCGACGACCGCGGTCATCCGAACGCCGGTCGTCCGGGGCCGGACGGTGCGGCCGTCGGCGCGGTCCTCGCCGTCGGCGCCGTCACCGGCGCACCACCGGGCCGGACCGGCGCCTCGCTGCGGCCAGCGTTGCGAGGGTGATGTCCCAGGACTCGGGTGCCCCGTCGCCCTCCGATGTCGCTGATCGGGCCCGCAGCTGACGCCGGACGGCGGCGACGCCGGCCTCAGCGAGACGACCGCGGGCGGCCGCCCGTTCGGCCTGCCAGATCCGGAGGGCGACGGCGGCGCTCGTTCCCTCCTCGGGCAGTTCGTCGTCTGGTCCGAGATCGGGGGTCAGCTCGACGACGGCGACGTCGTGGCCGGCGGCGCGCAGCGTGAACAGGGCGTCGACGAAGCGGCGGTCGATCAGCGGCGACAGGGCGACGACGAACGAGCGGGGTGGCAGCGCCCGGGGTGGCAGCACGGCCACCGACCGGTCGGCCTCGGACCGGAGCAGCCGGGTCGCCAGCAGCGCATCGACCAGTCGCTGGAGATGGTGGCGCCCGGATCCCGGGGTGACCCAGCGGACGACGCCGCCGAGGTCGATCAGCCCGACCCGGTCGGAGACGGTCAGGTGGGTCTCGGCCAGCGCCATCGCCGCCTCGATCGTGTCACCGAGCACCGCCGGGAGGTCGTAGCCGGCGTCGCCGAAGGAATCGATGAGGAGGACGGCGTGGGTCGACCGGTCGGGGTGGCGCTGGGAGACCAGCAGCTCCTGGGCCCTGGCACTGGCCCGCCAGTTGATGTTGCGGGGCGAGTCGCCCGGCCCGTACGGCCGGATGTCGGCGTACTCGACGCCTCGGGCCGCGGCCCTGGACCGGTGGGCGCCGGTCAGCCGACGCACGTGCCAGGGGGCGAGCAGGTGCCGGAGGTCGATCGGCCTCGGATGGACGCGGACCGGCAACTCCTGGCGGGCGAGACCGCGGGACACGGTCAGTCCGTGGCGATGGTGGACCCGGATCTCGACCTGGCCGACGTCGTGGGTGCCCCACGCGCCCGCCGGGAGGGTGCAGCTCAGCTCGACCCGACCGGCGGGGTCGGCCACGTCGCCGACCGCCCGGTGGCCGGCCTGGTCGGGCATCCGGCCCTCGACGGACCCGTCGACGTGGCTGTCGTCGCCGTTGCTGGCGCCCTGGCCAGCGGAGTCGCCGGCGAGGTCACCCGTGTCGTGGTCACCGGCGGGACCGGCGCGTCCGCCGGCGTCCTCTCCTGGCCCGGCCGGTCGCCCCTGCCCCTCGCCCGGCCCACGGACCGAGGTGACCGCGGCGAATCCCGCCGGTGGTCGCCAGATGGCCTCGACCCAGCCGCCGTCGAGCCCGTCGATGGCCGCATCGACCGACACCGACCCGCCGACGACCACCCGGTCGATCGACGTCGACAGCCGCACGCCGATCCGATCGGGCCCGCCACCGGCCAACCCGAGCGCCAGCAGCGCGAGCCAGGGCATGGCCAGGAGCGCCGCCTCGGGGCGTCCGCCGAGGACGGCGATCAGCAGGCCGGCGCCCGCAACGCCGACGGCGGTGACCAGCCGGCTCGTGGCGTGGAGCGTCACCCGGGGCTGGCCTCGCCGTTGGCGTCGGCGTTGGTGTCGGCCTTGGTGTCGCTGGCACCCGTCGGCCCGCTCGGAGGTGTCGTCGCCGTCTTCGGCAGGGTGGTCGGGGTGGGGACCGTGTCGAGGCAGCGGGTGACCACCGACGCCGCGCTCATACCCCGGACCCACAGCTCCGGTCGCAACACGATCCGGTGGGCCAGCGTCGGCACAGCCACCGCCTTCACGTCGTCTGGACCGATGAAGTCGCGCCGGGCGAGCAGCGCCCTGGCCCTGGCGAGCTTGATGACGGCCTCGACGCCTCGGGGGCTGGCACCGGCATGGACCTGGGCATCGGCCCGGGTGGCGTGGACCAGTGCGACGACGTAGTCGATCAGGGCGTCGCTGACCGTCACCGTCTCCAACGTCGCCCGCAGCCGCAGCACCGTCGCCCCGTCGACCACCGGCTCCAGCGCAACCGCGTCGGTCCGGCGGTCGAGTCGTCGCCGGATGATCTCGGCGTCCTCGGCCGCCGACGGGTAGCCGAGCGACGTCTGCAACAGGAACCGGTCGACCTGGGCCTCGGGCAGCGGGAAGGTGCCCTCGAACTCGATCGGGTTCTGGGTTGCGAGGACGACGAACGGCTGCGGGAGGGGATGGGACACGCCGTCGACGGTCACCTGCCCCTCCTGCATCGCCTCGAGCAGTGCGGCCTGGGTCTTCGGTGGGGCCCGGTTGATCTCGTCGCCGAGCACCACGTTGTGGAACACCGGGCCGGGGCGGAACTCGAAACGGTGCTCGCCCTGGTCGTACAGCAGCGAGCCGGTGACGTCGGCCGGCATCAGGTCGGGGGTGAACTGGATGCGCCCGATCGACAGTCCCGTTACCTGGGCGAGCGACCGGGCCAACAGGGTCTTGCCGAGGCCGGGCAGGTCCTCGATGAGTACGTGGCCGCCGGAGGCGAGGCCGCCGAGGATCAGCTCCAGCTGCGGGCGCTTGCCGACGATGACCGTCTCCAGTCGGTCGAGGATGCGCTCGCAGGTGGCGGCGGCCTCGTCGACGGTCATCGGTCGGTTGCCGGTGTCGATCCCGGTGGTGTCGGTCATCGGCGTCGGTTCCTCCGCTCGGGTCGTTCGGTTGGTGGCTGGTCCGCATCGTCGCCGTCGTCGTCGCCGTCGCCGTCGTCGTCGCCGCCGTGGTCGTCGTCGTTGTTGTTGCTGCTGTCGCGGCCGAGGTCGGTCGGCTCCGTCGCCGTCCCTGCGAGACGGTCGAGGAGCTCGTCGATCTCGGCCACCGTCGGCGGCCGATCGGCCGGGCCGTCGTCGACCAGCCAGCCCAGGTCGCCGAGCACAACCGCCGCCCTGGCCGACTCGGTCGGGTCGATCCCGTGGTTGACCCGCAGCTGATGGTCGGCCACCGCCCGGAGCCTGGGTCGGAGTCGGTGGTCGTAGCTGCGGGGGTTGTCAGACGAGACGACGAGACTTCCCTCGATGGCGCTGATGCCTCGGGGCCGGTCGATCGGTTCGCCCTCTGCCCGGATCCGCAGCCAGAGCAGTGGCCGGAGCCGGGTCGAGCGCACCGGCACCGGGTCGAGCGCCCGCCTGGTCAGGGCCAGACCGGCCCAGACCGACACGCCGACGAGCCACAGATCGACCGAGACGCGCTGCTGACCGTCCGGCACGACGGCGACGACGAACCCGAACGCCGCGGCCGCCGCCAACGTCGAGACCAGCCCGCCCCGGCTCTTCGTCCGCGGCGGCTGACCGGCGGCGGAGGTCGCGGTCGGCGTCCGGCCGGGGCCACCGACGTCGGTCCAGATCGACCGTGACGTGTCGGGCAGCATCAGCTGCTCACCAACCGGCGCCTGGCCCGGCCGAGGGCCTCGGCGGCCCGATCCCGCTCGACTGCGGTGATCCGGTGGTTGGAGAATCGGGCCCGGGCGTACAGTTCGGCCAGCTCGACCAACGGCTTGGACTGTTCGGCCTCGGTGACCGAGAGCGCCGGCAGCGCCCGCCGCAGGTGCTCGCTCGGCGTCTCGCTCGGCCGGCGGGGCAGGTCGAGCGACTCGAGCGTCACCTCGAGGTTCCGATAGGCGAGGAGGACGGCGGCCCGGGGGTCCGACTCGTCGAGCAGGTCGCCACGAGCCCGTTCAACCGCCGAGCCGATGGCTGCGGTCTCGACGTCGGCGTCGGTATCTGCGTCGTGGCCGGGTGGAGCCAGGCCGCGGCGGGCCCACCACAGCACGCCGAGGGCGACGAGCACGAGGGCGAGCAGCGCGGCCCCGTCGGTCGGCTCGAACCCCTGCCCTGGCTCGACCTCGGGCACGACCTGGTCGGCGACGACGGGGGGCGCCTCGTCGGTCTCCTCGACCTCGGTGAGCTCCCCCCGGAAGTCGGCCATGCTGAACAGGAACACGATGAGCAGGGCGATGATCGACGGGAGCCAGGACCGCTTCCGCTGTTGACCCTCCTGGCGGGCGCCGCCGCGGGCCAGGATCAACATCAACAGCCCGATCAGGGCCACGAGGAGCACGACGACGACGATCACGTTCTGGACAACGTCCGGGTCGGGGATACCGGCCCAGGCCCCCTCGGCCGGCGTGGGCCCGGCGGCGACGGCGATCAACCCGGCCCCGAGGATCAGCAGCGGGAGAGCGGCCGGTCGTCGACCGAGCCAGGTCGTCACCGCTCGCACCCTGCTCCCGGCCATCCCGAAACGCTAGCAGGCCCCCGAAAAACGCAGGATGGCGGCTCGACCGTCCGCTCGGGGCGTGGTCCGTCTGGGCCGTCCGCCCGCTCGTCGGCACCGAAGGCGGTGTCGGGTCCGGTGCGGCCCGGACCGGCGTGGTCGCCTGTGTCATGCTCGGGAGGTGGCCGCAACGGCGGCCCGCACCGCTTCCGGAGGTCGAGCCATGACCGACATCACCGTTCCCTCACCGCCCGGCTACCAGCTGTCGGACCGCTACCTGGCGACCGAGGGCACGGTGCTGTTGACCGGGATCCAGGCCCTGGCTCGCATCCCCGTCGACCAGCTGCGGCGGGACCGCAGCGCCGGTCGAAACACGGCCGCCTTCGCCTCCGGCTATCCCGGGTCGCCGCTCGGCGGTTTCGACCAGGAGCTGGCCAGGGCCCTGAAGCTCGTGCCGGACCTGCCGATCGTGCACGAGCCGGCGGTGAACGAGGAGCTGGGGGCGACCGCGGTCATGGGTTCACAGCTCGCCTCGTCGAGACCGGACGCCCGCTACGACGGCGTCGTCGGGGTCTGGTACGGCAAGGCGCCCGGTCTCGACCGGGCCGGCGACGCGTTGCGCCACGGGGTGTTCGCCGGGGCCAGCTCGACCGGCGGGGCCGTCGTGCTGGTCGGCGACGACCCGGCGTCGAAGTCGTCGACGATGCCGTCGTCGTCCGACGCCACGCTCGTCGACCTCCACATGCCGATCCTCTACCCGGGCACGATCGCCGAATGCCTGGAGCTGGGGCTGCACGCCGTGGCCCTGTCCCGGTCGACCGGGCTGTGGTCGGCGATGAAGATCGTCACCCCGATCGCCGATGGCTCCGGCACCGTGCACCTGCCGGCGCTCGACGTCGAGCCCGAGCTGCCGCTGACCGACGAGGGCGAGCCCTACCACATCGCCCCGTCGGCCCAGTTCCTCGGGCCTCGGATGCTGGAAGTCGAGCGCCAGTTCCGTGAGGTCCGCCTGCCGCTGGCCAACACCTACGGCGTGCTCAACGGCCTGAACCGGGTCACGGCCGATCCCCCAGACGCCGACGCCTGGATCGGCCTGGTCGCCACCGGGTTCACCTACACCGAGATGCTCGACGCGCTCCGCCGCCTCGGTCTCGACAGCCGGGCCGCCATCGAAGCGGCCGGGATCCGCCTGCTGCAGCTGCGGATGCCGGTGCCGTTCGACGCCGAGCTGGTCCGTGGCTTCGCCAGAGGGCTCGACGAGATCCTCGTCGTCGAGGAGAAGAACCCGACCCTCGAATGGCTGATCAAGGACGCCCTCTACGGGGGCCCGGACCAGCCCCGGGTGCTCGGCAAGGCCGACCCGGACGGTCACCAGCTCATCCGCTCGTGGGGGCCGCTCGACGCCGATGCGATCCTGCCAGGTCTGCGACGGCGGCTGGAGACCCGCCTGGCCGACCGGCTGGTGCCCGAGCGGCCGCCGGCCAGGGAGCGCACGCTGATCCCGCTGAGCGAGAACCGGGCGCCGGCGTTCTGCTCGGGGTGCCCCCACAACTGGGGAACCAAGGTGCCGGACGGTGCGCTGGTCGGCTCGGGCACCGGCTGCCACGGCATGACGCTGCTCATGGATCCCGAGCGGGTTGGGGAGGGGATCGGCATCACCGCCATGGGCAACGAGGGCGTGCAGTGGATCGGGATGGAGCCCTTCGTCGAGGCTGACCATCTCTTCCAGAACTACGGCGACGGCACCTACCTCCACTCTGGCCAGCTGGCCATCCAGCACTGCATCGGCGCCGGCAAGCGGATGACGTTCAAGATCCTGTGGAACGACACGGTGGCGATGACCGGCGGGCAGGACCCGACCCACCGCATCGGTGTACCCGAGCTGGCCCAGATCCTCGTG
>JBCCVL010000214.1:0-9046 GCA_039195375.1 Actinomycetota bacterium | reverse complement strand
GCTGAGCCCGTTGTGGTCGTCGAGGAAGCGGGCCGGTTCGACGACGATGACGGAGTCGAACTCGAGTCCCTTCACCTGCCAGGGCGTCAGCGGCCGGCAACCGTCGGGGCCGACACGCTCGTCTGCGCCGAGGTCGGGCAGATCGAAGCCGATGATCGCCGGTGGCAGGGCCCGTCCCGCCGCGTCGTCGGTTCCCGATGCGGCGACCGTGGCCACGACCGCGCCGAGATCGTCGGCGAGGTCGGCGACCTCGATGACCTCGGGTCGGTGACCGTTTCGACGCACGCTGCGCGACGGCGGCAGATCCGGCACCAGCCGCTCGAGGATGGCGGCGGCGACGTCATTGATCTCCGCCGGCGAGCGATAGTTGGTGGTCAGGTTCTGCTGCTGATAGAGCGAGAACTCGGGCGGTAGGTGGTCGTCCCAGCTCCCGGGGGCGCCAACCGACCGCTGGGCCAGGTCCCCGAGGATCGTGACCGCACCCCGCCGGGAGCGTCGCACGACCATCCGCCACTGCATCGGCGTGAGGTCCTGGGCCTCGTCGACGATGACGTGACCGAACCGCCACACCTGCTCGTCGACCGCGAGCTGGCGGACCGTGGCCGACCGGGCTGCGATCTCGTCCGGTCGTTCGAGATCGAGCTCACGGACGGGGTTGCCCTCGGCGTCGAGCAGCAGCTGGTCGTCGTCGACCGTCAGCCGCAGGTCGGGCTCGTCCGGGTCGAGCGCCACCTCGTCGAAGGGCAGCTCGGCCTCGACCAACCGGTCGGACGAGCGGTCGGGCGACCAGTCGTCGGTCATCCCCACCACCGCCGCAGTTCGCCGTCGACCGCATGGGATTCGTCCTCGACCCCGCCCGGCGGATCGAACGGTCCGGAGCCCCGAGGGCCGACGTCGTCATCGGTCCGGCGGTCGAGCACCGACGTGTCGAACATGGGGTCGTCTGGCTCGATGTCGGTCCCGATGAGTGCGTCGAGCGAGGCGACGTCGTCGTCTTCCTCCTCGTCGTCGACCTCGATACCGGCGACGTCGGCCGCCGCAGCGAGCTCGAACTCGTCTGCCTCGTCCCGCTCCTGGATCCGGCGGTCGTCGTCCCGGTCACCGAGGGAGATCCCGACCAGGGCCAGCAGCTCGTCGAGCAGCGGGATGTCGGCGTTGGTCCACCGGATCCGGTCGACGTCGGCGAACGGCGTTCGCGGCCGGGACAGCAGCCGCAGCTCGGGCTCGTCCAAACCGGTCCCCTTGGCCGCCGCCCGCAGCAGGGCCGGTGAGCCGAAGAGGTCGTTCAACGCCTGCTCCGGCGTGAGCGGCGGCCAGTGCCCCAGCACGAACTCGGTCACGGCGCCGTCGTGACGGAAATGCTCGCGGGCGTCGTCTCGATTGTGGAACGACGGGTCGAACACCTCGTCGGTCAGGGCTTCGATCACCTCGAAGCGGAACTGGTCGGCCCCCTCGTTGTGGTTGGGATACTGCTCGGCCCGGCCGAACAGCCCGAGCAGGCGATCGAGCGGCAGCGTGACCCTCCGGCCGCCGTACCAGGCGTTGAGCGGCGCCGCCGGCCGGCGGCGCCGGAGGCGGACGGCGTTGTCGAGCAGCTCCACCATCGCCAGCCGCCCCTTGACCTCGGCCGACTCCGCCGACTCGGTCGCACCACGGCGCACCCCCGGGTACAGCTCGGGGGCGGTGACCGACACGACGCCGGTCTCGCCGAGCGAGGGCAGCACGCCGGCGATGTAGGTCAGGAACTCCGATGACGGCCCGACGATCAGGACGCCCGTGTCGGACAGCGCCTCCCGCTGGGCGTAGAGCAGGTAGGCCGCCCGATGCAGGGCGACGACGGTCTTGCCGGTGCCGGGACCGCCCTGGACGACGAGGGGCTCGTCGCCGGCGGCCCGGATGACGGCGTCCTGCTCAGCCTGGATGGTGGCGACGACCGATCGCATCTGCTCCCGGGTCGGCGCGGTGACCGAGGCCAACAGCGCCGCCTCGCCCCGCAGCCCGATCTCCTCGGTGGCGGCGTCGAGGTCGAACAGCTCGTCCGAGTAGCCGACCAGCTCCCCTGGGGTCCCGCTGGCCTCGTCGCCGTAGAGCAGGTTGCGGCGGCGCTCGACCCCCATCCGCTTGAGTGGCGTCGCCTGGTAGAACGGCACGGCGGCGGGAGCACGCCAATCGATCAGCAGCGCATCGTCGCCCTCGAGGACCGTGAGCCGCCCGATCGACCGCCGATCCCCGCCCTGGTCGGTGATGTGGCCGAAGGCCAGGGCCCGGCCGGCCGACCGCAGCTCGGCCACCCGGCGGATGGCGTGCATCGCCGCATCGGACACCTGGCGGACCAGCGCCGCCTGCACGGCGGCGTCGGCCTCGGCGTCCTCGTCGAAGAGATCGCGGATCCCCTCCTCGGTCATCTCGGCGGCCTCACCGGCGAGCCGGGTGGCGTGGGCCACCGCTGCCGCCAGGTGGGCGGCCTGAGCGGCCCGGATTCGCTCCAACGCCCGGCGCTCGTCGTCGAGGTCGGGATCGGCCGTCGACGCACCGACGCCGGCGGCGGGCGCATCGGGTTCGGCACCGTCGGCGGCGGGGTCGTTCGCAGCCGGGCGGGGCGGGGCGAGGTCGTTCGCAGAGGGATCTATCCCTGCAGGATCGCACCTCGGGCCGCCGTTTGCCACGGTCGGGCCGGCGATCCAACCGACCGCCCGGTCCGGGGGCGGGCGAAAGCACGAATGGCCGCCGGGTCGGGCCGGTGACCAGCTAGCATTGAGCGGTCTTGGTGGCCGTAGCTCAGTTGGTTAGAGCGCCTGGTTGTGGTCCAGGAGGTCGGGGGTTCGAATCCCCTCGGTCACCCCACTCAGGCGGATTCTGCCGGCCTCGTTGCCGGTAGAGTCGTCTGACCGACGGGTGAAGCCGTCGAGCGCCTCTAGCTCAATTGGCAGAGCCACGGACTCTTAATCCGCAGGTTCTGGGTTCAAGTCCCAGGGGGCGTACAAAACGTGGAGCGCAGGCCGCTCCACGTAAGGTCCTCCGTCCAAGTCGCCACGTTCGTTTCGGGGTCTGGCCCGGCGCCACGACCGCTGAGCGACCTCATGCGGTCCATTCTCGGCACGGGACCGGAGTGAGCCCGTTGCGCTAGCGTCACCCGGCAGTTCCGCAGCGACACCGGGAGACCCGCATGGCCGTGATCACCTACCCCTTCGACACCTACCGGATCTTCCACAAGACCCGCGAGTCGATCAGCAACGAGACCGCCCGGATCGTCTGCTTCGACGGGTCGCGTTGGCGGGGAACCCTCTTCTTCTACCGCAACCCGGCGCCGGCGCTGGCGAGCGTGCACCTCGGCACCGATGCGCTGTACCTGCGGTTCGACGACTGGATGTACCCACACATCATCGACACGCTCCGCAACGAGTCACCGCTCTTCCTCACCCTCGACGACAACACCGGGCGGGGCTGGGTGGCGACGTCGGACGAGCCGGTCGGCGAGGAGGAGGGCTGAGGTTCGACCCCACGGGCTCCGCGGTGGCCGGTGCGCCGCCGACTCCGCCGTCGGTGTCGTCGCCCGCGCCGGTCCCCGACCGCCCGCGCACGGCGAACGCGGCCTCCGCCCGTGGTGTCGGCCCCTTCCCCTCGGACCGGGGCTTCCCATCGGCCAGGGACGTGTGTTAGGGAGGTCGTGACACCGACCCCCCCCGTGAGTGACCAGGACGGAACCATGAGCGACGGACTCTTCATCGGCGGCCAGTGGCGGGCCGGCAGCGACGGCGACACGATCGTCGTCCACGATCCGGCCACCGGTGAGGCGATCACGACGATCGCGGCCGGAACGCCGGCCGACGCAACCGCCGCCGTCGAGTCGGCAGACGGCGCCCAGCGGGGCTGGGCCGCCGCCGCGCCCCGCGAGCGGGCCGAGATCCTGCGGGCCTGTTGGCACACGCTCATCGACAACGCCGACGAACTGGCCGAGTTGATCACCCGCGAGCACGGCAAGCCCCTGGCCGACGCCAGGGGCGAGATCACCTACGCCGCCGAGTTCTTCCGCTGGAACAGCGAAGAGGCGGTACGCATCCACGGCTCGATCGGCACGAACCCCGCTGGCACCAACCAGATCATCGTCCGCCACCCCCCGGTCGGCGTCGTGGTCATGGTCACGCCGTGGAACTTCCCGGCGGCGATGATCACCAGAAAGGTCGCGCCGGCGCTCGCGGCCGGCAACGCGGTCGTGATCAAGCCGCCGCGGGAGACGCCGCTGACCGCGCTGCGGGTGGCCGAGCTGCTTGCCAATGCCGGCGTGCCGGACGGCGTGGTCAACGTGGTCCCGACCAACCACTCGGGAGCCTGGTTCGACGCCGCCACCGCCCACCGAGCCTGCCGCATGGTGTCGTTCACCGGCTCGACCGAGGTCGGTCGGGTCCTGCTGCGACGGGCCGCCGACCGGGTGCTCAAGGTCGCCATGGAGCTCGGCGGCAACGCCCCGTTCATCGTGTTCGACGACGCCGACCTCGACGCTGCGGTCGACGGGGCCATGGTGGCCAAGATGCGGCACTCGGCCGAGACCTGCACGGCGGCGAACCGGTTCTACGCCGAGGCCGGCGTGGCCGACGCCTTCACCGAGAAGCTGGCGGCGGCGATGGCCGACGTGAAGGTCGGGAGCGGCTTCGACGCCGGGGTGACGTGTGGGCCGATGATCAACGCCGAGGCCATCACCAGCATCAGCTCGCTCGTCGACGCCTCGGTCGGCGCCGGGGCCGCGGTGGCCGCAGGTGGCAAGGCCATCGACGGGCCCGGGCACTTCTTCGAGCCGACCGTGCTCGGCGGGGTCGACCCCGCCGACCCGATCACGACGAACGAGATCTTCGGTCCCGTCGCCCCCGTGATCCCGTTCACCGACCACGACGCCATGATCGACGCCGCCAACGACACCGAGATGGGCCTCGCCGCCTACGTGTACACCACTGACGTCGGCAAGGGCATGCGGACGGCCGAGCGCCTCGAGTCGGGCATGGTCGGCCTCAACCGAGGGGCGATGTCGGACCCCGCTGCCCCCTTCGGTGGCATGAAGCAGTCGGGAATCGGTCGCGAGGGCGCCAGCGAGGGCATCTACGAGTTCTGCGAGACCCAGTACATCGCCGCCAGCTGGTAGTCCCCGACCTAGGCGAGGTTGCGGCGGCGATGGCGCGCCGCCTCGTCCGGCTCCATGGCCGCCAGCTGTTCCTGGCAATACCGCTCCCGCTCGGCCCGGCGCGGGTGGTGGAACCCCTCGCCGATCACCGGCTCACCCGGCGATGCGACGATGTAGCGGCTGAGCCGCTGGGCGTTGGGCGACAGCGTGAGCCACCGTTCGTTGGTCATCGAGCGGTGCAGGGCCTGGCTACGGAACCAGGGGGCCATGAATTCGACGTTTGGCATCGCCCGCACCTCCCGGGAGAGGTTGGGGGTGCCGCCGTGCCAGCAGCGGGCGTCTCGAATGATGGCCGAACCGGCCGGGAGCGGGCAGACGGTGCTGAGGCGCATCCACTCGGGCTCGTCGGCCAACGCCGGGATCGGCGCCCGCGAGCGATGAGTGCCCGGGATCTGGCGGATCGGCCCGTTCTCGGTGGTGAGATCGACGAGGGGGAAGTTGATGTGGATCACCGGGACCGGGACGTCCCGCATCGTCACCCCACCGACCGGATCGTGCAGTTCGGTCCACACATTGTCCGAGTGCAGGCCCTGGTACTCGACGGCGCCCGGCAGGGCGAGGTCGCCGCCCGACCCGTAGACCACGTAATCGGGCGAGCCGAAGATCGACGTCAGGATCGGCGTCGTCGTCGGCAGATCGATCAGCTGACACCACTCCGGCCGATGGAACAGGTGGCGGGAAGCCGACGTCCCGCCGAACGAGTAGCGGTGAGGGAGCCCGCCCGCTCCCCCGCCGACCTCACCATCCGGATCGGCCTCGACGAGCAGGGCGATCACCTCGTCGGCCGCCCGGCGCAGGGCGTCGAGTTGTCCCGCCGTCAGCGCATCGGCCACGGCGACGAACCCGTCCCGATGGAACAGCGTGGTGGCCCGCTCGACCTCACCCGGCGCGACCACCTCGAGGCCGGGGATGCCGTTGGCCTCGGCCAACCGGGCCCGTAGGGCAACGACACCGGGGTCGTCCCACGAACGGGTCCAGTCGGCGCACCGAGGGTCGCCGGTGATCAAGTTGCGGTGCTCGGGGGTGGTCTCGATGTCGAGCTCGCCGATCGGGGTGGCCAGCCCGAGCGGGTTGTCGTTCGTACCCGCAGTGCTCCCGGCGGCGGCCCGCCGGTTGGCCCGCCCGTTCGGCGGCACGGCGGCGTTCCACCCGATCGTCGTCGACCCCGTTTCCATCGTCGGCCTCCCTCGACCCGTCCCCGACCGGACGCTACCACCGACCCCCCGCCCGACCAGGCGGCAGACCGCCGACGACGGCCCGCGGCCACCGAGGCGCCCAACCCGACCAGCGGCCATACTGGGCGCCATGCAGCACCCTTCGGCCAACGAGGCCTTCCTGGCCGCCCGCGACTTCCTGCTGGAGCACCGCACCGACTACGAGACGGCGGTCGGCGGGTTCGACTGGCCGGACGTCGGCGACACCTTCAACTGGGTCACCGACTACTTCGATATGATGGCCGACGGCAACGACCAGCGGGCGCTCCACCTGCTCGAGGAGGACGGCACGGCCGCCATCCTGACCTACGACGAGCTGGCCCGCCGGTCCCGTCAGGTCGCCAACCTCCTGGTGGCCAACGGCGCAACGAGGGGCGACCGGATCCTCGTCATGCTCGGCAACGAGACCGCTCTGTGGGAGACCATGCTGGCCGCCATGCGGATCGGCGCCGTCGTGATCCCGGCCACCACACTCCTGTCGGGGCCCGATCTGGCCGACCGGTTCGAACGGGGCGGCGCGTCGATGGTGGTCACGAACCAGGGGGCGGTCGGAAACGTCGACGCCCTCGACGGCTCGTTGACCGCCGGGGTGACCCGGATCGCCGTCGGCGGCGGCGACGGCTGGATCGACCTGGGTGAGTCCCAGTCGCTGTCGGACGAGTACGCGACCGCTGAGGCGACCCGATCGGCCGACCCACTGCTCGAGTACTTCACCTCCGGTACCACGTCGAAGCCGAAGCTGGTCCGCCACACCCACGTGAGCTACCCGGTCGGCCACCTGTCGACGATGTACTGGCTCGGCCTGCAACCGGGCGACGTGCACTGGACGATCAGCTCACCCGGCTGGGCCAAGCACGCCTGGAGCTGCTTCTTCGCCCCGTTCAACGCCCAGGCCTGCGTCTTCATCTACAACTACACCCGGTTCGACGCGCCGACGGTGCTCCAGGTGCTCATCGACCACCAGGTCAAGACGCTGTGTGCACCGCCGACCGTGTGGCGGTTCCTGATCCAGGCCGAGCTGTCCGACTACGAGGTGGCGCTGCGGGAGCTGATCTCGGCCGGCGAGCCCCTCAACCCCGAGGTCATCGCCCAGGTCGAGAAGGCATGGGGCATCCGCATCCGCGACGGCTACGGCCAGACCGAGACAACGGCCCAGATCGGCAACACCCCCGGCTCCGACCTCGTGCCCGGCTCGATGGGGCGGCCGCTCCCCGGCTACACGATCAACCTGCTCGACCCAGACGGTGAACCGGCCGACGAGGGCGAGATCTCGATCGACCTGGCCGCCAGACCGGTCGGGCTGATGGAGGCCTACGCCGACGACGACACCAAGACCGACGAGGTGATGCGCCACGGCCACTACCACACCGGCGACGTCGCCAGCCGCGACGAGCGCGGCTACGTCACCTACGTCGGGCGGGCAGACGACGTGTTCAAGGCGTCCGGCTATCGCATCAGCCCCTTCGAGCTCGAGAGCGTGCTGATCGAGCACCCGGCCGTTGCCGAGGCCGCGGTCGTCCCCTCCCCGGACGAGCTGCGGGGCTTCGTCCCGAAGGCGTACGTGATCCTGGCCGAGGGCCACCAGGAGTCGGCCGAGACCGCGGGTGACATCCTCGGCTTCGTCCGGGAACGGGTATCGGGCTACAAGCTCATCCGGCGACTCGAGTTCGGCGAACTGCCCAAGACGATCTCGGGCAAGATCCGCCGGGTCGAGCTCCGGGGGCAGGAGACCGCCCGCGTCGGCGAGGGCCCCCGCAACGACGCGGAGTACCTGGAGCGCGACGTCCGGAGCTGAGACCGGCGCTCCGCCGCCGGTCGGTCAGCGACGGCCGAACTTCTGCGTCCAGTAGTAGCCGGGCTGGGCGAAGCCGACGCCAAGCTCCTCGTAGTCGCAGTTGAGGATGTTGCGACGGTGGCCCGGGCTGTTCATCCAGCCATCGACGACGGCCTCCGCCGACCGGTAGCCGGCGGCGATGTTCTCGGCCCAGCCCCTGGCCGGGTAGCCGGCGGCCCGGATGCGATCCCCGGGGTCGTTCTGCTCCGGCGAGACGTGGTCGAAGTAGTTCCGGGCCGCCATGTCCTCGCTGTGGCCGTCGGCTGCGGCGTTGAGCTGCGGATCGAGACGGAGGGCCGGACAACCGTTCTGGGCTCGGGCTGCGTTGGTGGCGTCGAGTACGGCCTGCTGGAGGGCGGCGTCCTCACCACCGGGTCCGGGCGCTGCGGCGCTGGTCGGCGACGTCGGCGGGGCGGTCGAGGCCGTCGTCGTCGACGCCTCCGTCGAGGGCGGGGCGGTCGAGGCCGTGGTCGACGGTGCCGTCGATGCGGTGGTCGACGGCACCGTGGTCGTCGACGACGCCGTGGTCGACGGGGCGGCGGTCGTCGGTGCGGTGGTGGCGACCGTGGTCGAGGTGGTCGTGCTGAGCGCCGTCGAGGTCGTGCTCGCAGTGGTCACGGCCACCGTCGATGACGGCGTGGCCGGGACCGAGGTGCTGGTCGATGACGGCAGGGTGGCCGTCGCCCCGGCGGCATCGTCGGTCGACGAGCCGGGCCCGTCCGGGTCGAGGTCGGCCAAGGCCTCGGCGCTGGTGAGGTCGGCGCCGGCGGTCTCCGTCGACTGGCTGTCACCGCCGAACAGGGCGAGCACCACGACGACGAACAG
>JBCCVL010000213.1:0-9127 GCA_039195375.1 Actinomycetota bacterium | reverse complement strand
GCGGCCGACGAGGCCGGCCGGTCCCGGCTCTACGGCGGCATCCACATCGCCGCCGACGACCTGGCCGGGCGTCTGGTCGGCCTCGAGGTGGGGCAGACGGCCTGGGCCAGGGCGACGGAGCTGTTCGGGCTGCCGGTGGGCTGATCAGGGGGCGCGGTCGGGCTCGGCCGGTGGCGCCGCCGTCGTCGCGGTCACCCCGGTCGGGGTGCGACCGGCCCGCTCGCCGACGACGGTCGTCGGGTCGTAGCCGGTCGCCCACTCGACGAAGACGTCGAAGTCGAGCGGCCTGCTGATCAGGTAACCCTGGGCCACGTCGCAGCCGATGTCGGCGATGAGGTCGAGCGTCTCCCGGTCCTCGATGCCCTCCGCCACCACGGCCTTGTCGAGGTCCTGGAGGAGCCGGGTCGTCGAGCGGACGATGGCGGCCGAGTCGCGGTCGGTGGTGGCGTGGCGGACGAACGACTGGTCGATCTTGACCTCGTCGATCGGGAGTCGCTGCAGGTACTGGAGCGAGGCGTAGCCGGTGCCGAAGTCGTCGATCGAGGTCCGGCAACCGAGCTTGCGGATGGCGGTCAGCGTCGAGATCGCCATGTCGATGTTGATGATCAGGGAACTCTCGGTCACCTCGAAGCCGAGCTGGTCCGGGTCGACGCCGGAGCTCAGCACGGCGGTGGCGATGCGGGGGGCCAGGGTCTGGTCGAGGAGGTCCCTGGCGGTCAGGTTGACCCAGATCGTCAGCGGGCCGACAGCGCCCTGCAGCTGCGTGGCCGCGGCGAGCGCCTCGTCGATCACGTGGCTGGTGATCGGAGCGGCCAGCGATGACTGCTCGGCCAGGGTCAGGAACTCCGACGGGGGGATCAGGCCTCGCTCGGGGTGGTGCCAGCGGAGGAGCGCCTCGGCCCCGACGAGCTGGCCGTCGCCGGCCCGGATCTGAGGTTGGAGGTGGAGTCGGAGCTCCCGGTCGGCGATCGCCTGGCGGATTTGGCCCAGCAGGGCCAGGCGGTCGGCGCTGGCGTGGTCGATCGTCGGGTCGTAGCGGACCCAGCGCTGGTGGGTCCGCTTGGCCTCGTACATGGCGATGTCGGCCAGGCGGAGCAGCTCGGTCCCGGTCGAGGCGTCGGCCGGCCACGAGGCGACCCCGATGCTGGACCCGACCTCCAGGCTGACGCCGCCGAGATCGACGGGCTCGGTGAGCCGGCGGGACAGACTCGTCAGCTGGCGGTCGAGGTCGCGGTCGGGATCGTGGTCGAGGACGATGGCGAACTCGTCGCCGCCGAGGCGACCGACGAGGTCGCTCGATCGCAGGTGGTCGCGCAGGCGGTCGGCCACCTGGCGGAGCAGGGCGTCGCCGAAGTGATGGCCGAGCGAGTCGTTCACGTCCTTGAACCGGTCGAGGTCCAGCATCAGCACCGTCCCCTGGGCGGTGCGGTCGGCCAGGCGTCGTTCGAGCTCGGCCTCGATGGCGTTGCGGTTGGCCAGCCCGGTCAGGGCATCGGTGCGGGCCTGCTGCTCGAGCTGGTCGAGCAGCCGGGTGGCCGAGATCCGGGCCGCCAGGTTGGTCGACAGGGAGGTGAACAACTGCACCTCCTCGTCCTGGAACCGGTTCGAGGCGCCGAGCCGATCGATCAGCAGGATGTAGCCGCTGCCGCTCCCGTGGTCGGTGATCGGGACGGCCAGCCCCGTCTGTCCCCCCAGCTTCGACAACAGCTCGGTGAGCTCGGTCGGTTCGCCGTCGACGTCGACGGCGATCACGTCGCCGTCCCCCGGTTCGGGGGCGTCGATCTCGATCGTGTGCTCGGCCCTGGCCTGGTCGCCCCAGCGGACGACGCTGAACGTGCGATCGTCGGTTCGGACTGCGATGGCGGCCGACGAGGCCCGCAGGATCGTGGCCAGCTGCTCCAATCCGACCAGGATCGGATCACGGCCGCCGATCGCGGTGGTGAACCCGTGGAGCTGGCGGAGGTCGTGGTGCTCCTTGCCGAGGCGGCCGAACAGGTGCAGCAGCCAGCCGACGCCGACGAGCGGGACGGCAGCGAAGGCGGCCAGCCAGAGGAGGTCCAGCGTGGCCGCGACGGCGACGACGCCGAAGGTGGCGCTCACGGCTGCGATCAGCTGGCTCCGGCCGATCTGGGCGAACAGCGACAGCCGGACCTCGCTCTCGGCGATCATGATCACGATCGGCACCGAGATCAGCCCGATCAGCTCCGCCGCCAGCACGGCGGCGAGCAGCAGCAGCCAGTCGGTCACGCCGTCGGGGGCGCCGTCGCGCAACGCAGGCGCGGCGATGACGGCGGCGGCTGCCGTCTCCAGCGTGTAGAGGCCGAGGTTCCACCCGAGCTTCAGCCCGTAGCGGCGGCGGACCGTGACCAGGGCGAGGCCGCTCCCGACGAGGCGGGCCGACACCAGCCCGGTCGGCCCCGTGGCCAGGAGCCCGAGCAGGAGCGGGAGCCCCGACAGGCTGAGGGTGTGGGTCTCCCGCCGGATCTCGATGTGGAGGGCGGTCGCCTCAACCAGGAAGAACAGGGCGGCGATCACCAGCCACGGCACGGGGAGGTGGGCCTCCCACTCGATCAGGGATCGGGCGACCACCAACGCCCCGATGCCGCCGGCGGTCATGGCCAGGGCGTGGGCGGCGACGAGGACCCGGCGGTCGACCCCGCTCAGGGCGCGTCGGACCGCGCCGCCGGCGCCGGTGGCCCCTTCGGGCTCCGTCGCAGTGGGGGCCGGGTCACGATCGATACCACGGAGATCGGCCCGCTCGGGGCCCGGCTTGACGTCGATGGGTGCTCGAGCGGGCCGCCGGTGAGGGGAAACCGGCGACCCACTCGATCAGCAGCGACCGGTCGTGGGGAGGACGATCGGGCGATGGGCTACTGCCAGAAGGCGCTGGCCCAGCTGGAGCCGGTCCAGGTCGACCCGGTCCACGTGGAGCCCGTCCAGCTCGACCCGGTCCAGGAGGAACCGGTCCAGCTCGACCCGGTCCACGACGAGCCGGTCCAGCTCGATCCGGTCCACGACGACCCGGTCCAGGAGGAACCGGTCCAGCTGCTGCCGGTCCACGACGAGCCGGTCCAGCTCGATCCGGTCCAGGCGGCGCCGGCGGCGCTGGCGTCGACCCAGGTCTCGGGCGACCAGGGGCCGAACAGCGTGGTCTCGCCGACCATGGGCTGGCCGTCGACGAGGAGGTGCTGGCCGCCACGGGCCACCTCGAGCGAGCCACGCCCGTTCGACCGGCGGTGCTCCTGCTCGGCCTTCTTCGGGGTCTTCTCCTTGACCGCCTTGTCGAGGTCGACCAGGGCCTCCTTGCCCTTGGCGGTGTCGAGCAGGATGGCCTTGACCTCGTCCGGGGTCAGCTCCGGGCGGGCGTCGAGCAGGACGGCGACCGCACCGGAGACCACGGCGGCCGACTGCGAGGTGCCGGTCGCCTTGGTGAAGCGCTCGTCGATCACGCTGCTCGGGAAGGCCGTGTCGATCATCGAACCGGGGTTGCGGAGGCTGACGATCGTGGTGCCAGGGACGTACACGTCTGGCTGGCGGTTGTGCTTGTCGGCCCCGCTGGCCCACGAGGTGGTCTCCCACTTCGGCTTGCCCTTGAGGCAGTTGGTCTTGTCCTGGTCCTTCTCGGACAGGGCGGAGACGGTGACGACAAACGGGTCCTTTGCCGGGCTCGGGAGGCTCGTGGTCTCCTCGCCGTCGTTGCCGGCGGCGACGACGACAACGATCCCGTTGTCCCAGGCGTTCTGGACGGCCAGCGACAGCGGGTCGTCCTCGTAGCCGTGGCCGCTGTTGACCCGGTACGAGAGGTTGAGGACCCGGATGTTGAGGCCGTTCGTGTTGCGGTTGGCCACCACCCAGTCGATGGCGGCGATGACCTGGGAGACGTCGACGGCGCCGGTGTGGTCGGCGACCTTGACGCTGACGATGCGGGCGTCGGGGGCGACGCCCTGGAACTCGTCCTCGTCGAGCTTCTCGGTGGCGGCATCGACGTCGTTGCCGGCGATGATGCCGGCGAGGTGGGTGCCGTGACCGTAGGTGTCGAGGTGGCGGACCTCGTCGTGGGCCGACTCGACCGAGAAGTCGGGGCCGTGGACGATCTTGTCGGCCCCGTCCAGACCGGGCACCGGGACCACGCCGGTGTCGATGAGGGCGACGTCGATCCCCTCGCCGGTGTGGCCCTTCTTCCACGCCTTGTCACCCTTGATCTCGTCGATCACGTTGTAGAGCGAGCCGACCGTGTCCTTGCCCGAGTAGCCACCCGAGACCGAGCACGAGGTGGCGTGCTTCTTGTCGTCGTCCTTCGGGCCCTTGGCCGCCGCCGGGCTGGTCAGACCGAGCAACAGGGTGGTGACGACCGCTGCGCCAAGGCCGACCCGGCGGCGGGCAACGTGGCGATGGGGACGACCTGTGGTCGGTTGCTGTGGCACGGAAACCTCCGTCTCGACATCCGAAGAAAACGACACGGACGCCGGGTTCGCCACTAGCTCCCCGATCGGGCAGGCGACCAGCTTGCGCCCGATCGGATCGACACTTCGTCCTGGACCATGCTTCGGCCGCCAACCCCGAAACCTTGAGCCGGTCTTCCTGGGTGTCTGGGTCGGATGGCCCGGGGGTTGATCGGGCCGATCAGCCGCCGGCGGCCGCCAGGAACGGCCGGGGATCGTAGATCACCTGGATCCTGGTGATGCGACCATCGGCGATCCAGAACCACTGGCTGAACTGGACCGCCAGCTCGCCGGCCCGGAAGTGGACCCGGGCCGCCACCAGGTCCCCTCCGGCGACGACGTCCTGGACCGTCGAGGTCATGTCGCCACCGGACGGCGTCGCCTCGAGGGCGGCGACGAAGGCGTCGGCCCCCTCGATCGACATCAGGGGGTCGTCGATGACGACGTCGTCGGCCAGGAACGCTCGGAGCCGGTCGAGCTGCAGCTGGCCGGGGACGGCGACGGCGAGGTAGTCGCGGATGAGTTGTGTGTTGTCCATGCTGCAGGAGTACTGCGGACCCGGACCGGGACGCTGTTGAGATCTTGCGGTCCGGGTCGGAGCCGCCGGCGCCGCTCAGGGCCAGCGGGGGCGAACGGCGATCGAGCAGTCGACGTCCCAGGCGCGTGCATCGAGCACCTCCGGGCGGCGCCGGAACCACTTGACGGCCGGGCCGTCGGCCGGCTCCCAGCACGACGTCGGCAGCCACACGTTGTAGAGGTGCTCCCACGCCGCCGCCGTCTCGAGCAGCGTCCGGCAGCGGATCTCGACGGTCCGACCCGCGGGCAGCTCGTGCACCCCGATCTCGCCGTCGGCTTCGACGTATGGCCCGACGGTGATCCCGAGGTCGTAGGTCAGGTTCGGCGTCGGGGTGGCCTTGGCGCTCTCCCAGCTCAGGCCGAGCAGCTCGCCGGCGTCTCGCTCGATGCCGCGATCGCCCAGCCGGCGGGCCAGGCGGTCATGACCGTCGGCCAGGCGGTCACCGACCCACGGGTCGCGGATCCGCACGAAGGCCACCCGAACCGCCGGACGTCGGCGCAGCACGGGCGTCGACGGGCTCGGGGCGCCGGTGCCGATCGCGCCGTCGGTCGGGTCGACCGGTCCGAGGACCGACACCCGGTCCCACGAGCTGGGAGTGCGGCCGAACCGGGCCCGGAAGACCCGGGCGAAGTCGGATGGGGTGGCGAAGCCGACCTCGGCCGAGATCGAGCTCAGCTCCCGCTCCGGTGAGCCCCGCATGAGCTGCACGGCCCGTTCGAGCCGGGCCCGCCTGGTGAAGTCGGACACCGTCTCCCCGGTCGCCTGCTTGAACACCCGGTGGAAGTGATGGGGTGAGTAGCCGGCGACGGCGGCGAGTTCGCGCAGCGTCAGGGCACCGGTCAGGTTGTGGCGCACGTGGTCCATCACCGCGAGGACCCGTGGTTCCGACGGCCGACCCATGTCGGCATCGTAGGGCGAGCCCGGCGCCGGGACCGCCGCGGTCAGCGCCGGGTGACCCGCAGGTGCTGGTCGGCGGCCACGATGCCGAGATCGGTGATCGCCCCGTCCGGCCAGCGGACCAGCAGCTCGACCTCGGTGACGTCGCCGAGGCCGACGTGGGCTGGCACGGTCCCGCCGGACAGGTAGCCCCTGGTGGCGTCGACTGCGGTGACCCAGCGCCGGTCGCCGCCGCTGGCGTACACCGTCGCCCCGATGGCAAAGGGGTTGGCCGACCCCGGCCAGCGGGGCTCGACGAGCAGCGAGCTGCCGCCGCAGAGCCGGTTCTCGTGCACGACCGACGGCGAGCCCAGGTTGTTCACCACCAGGTCGAGGTCGCCGTCGCCGTCGAGGTCGCCGAGCGCCGACCCGCGGCCGCCGACCTCGCTGTTCAGGCCCCACGAGGGCACCGGCTCGAACCCGGCCCCGCCGCCGGCGCCCGTGCCCCGGAAGGCGGCGTTCGGCTCGATCAGCTCGTCGTTGTCGAGGAAGTCGAAGAGCTGGTCGCTGCGCATGCCGGTGGTGATGTGGACGTCGAGGTTGCCATCGGCGTCGAGGTCGCCGAGCAGGCCGCTCCAGCTCCAGCCGGTCGCGTCGATGCCGAGGTCACGGGCCCGGTTCTCGAAGCCGTCCGCCGAGCCGAAGCCGAGGGTGTTCTCGGGGATCTGCTCGGTGCCGCCGTCGGTCGGGCCGACCTGCCCGATGGCGGCCATGTCGGCGTCGACCTCGGCGTAGCGGACGTCGGCCTCGTCGTCGTCCGGTCGGGGGGCCATGTCGGTGGCCAGCACGTCGAAGCGGCCGTCGCCGTCGACGTCGCCGGCGTCGAGGCTCATCGTCGAGAACGTCGTCTCGGCGAAGGGCTCGACCGGGAGCCAGCCGCCCCGGTTGTCGAGCCACACCCCGTCCGGGGTGGCCAGGTCGTTGCCGACGACGATGTCGGACCGGCCGTCGCCGTCGACGTCGACCAGCCGGATGGCCAGCGCCTGGGCCTCGGCGGCGATGCGGGTCGCGGCGAACGCCCCGTCGTCGCCCCGCTCGTTGACCACGACGCCGGTGTCGCTCCCGAGCACGGGGGAGTTGCGGACGATGGCCAGCTCGGCGTTGTAGGAGCCGGTGACGAGGTCGAGGTCGCCGTCGCCTCCCAGGTCGCCCCAGGCCAGGGAGTAGGTGGCGGCGTCGACCCCGTCGAGCTGGTCACGGGTGAAGGTGCCGTCGTCGCCGCGCTCGAACCAGATCGGCGGCCCGACGCCGGTGGAGAGCACGACGTCGAGGTCGCCGTCACCATCCACGTCGACGATCGCGGGCTGGCGGAACCGACCGACCACGAGGGGTTCGGGTCGGAACGACAGCCCACCGTCGTTCCACAGGATCGACGTCTCGCCGGACAGGTTGGCCAGCACGAGATCGAGGTCGCCGTCGTCGTCGAGGTCGCCGATGGCGACACCCGAGCCGGTGCCGTCGAAGGTCGACGAGGTGTCGCCCGGCCCGAGGGTCGTGTGGGGGAGTTCGACGTCGACGAAGCGGTCCTCGCAGGCCCGTCCGGCTGCGTCGACGAATGCCGTGAGCTCCACGTCGGCCGCCGCATCCGGACCGGTCGGCAACGCCGCCGGCTCGGGTCCGGTGCCGCCAGCACCGCAGGCCGCGGCCACGAGGAGGGTGGTGGTCAGCGCAAGGGTGACCGGTCGGGGATGGTGGGGGCGTCTGGCAGGCATGGCAGGAGACGGGGAACGCAGGAGGGGCGGACCCGCAGGCCCGCCCCTCCGTCCAACGCTTCAGCTTCAGCGGATCAGCCGCCGAGGATGGAGTTCACCTCGTCGGCCGCCGGGGCCAGCAGGTCGGCTGCGCTGCCCTCGCCACGGAGGATCTGCTGCATGACCGGACCCATGGTGTCCTCGATGCGGGACGCCGAGTCGGTGATCGGGAACAGGAAGGTGGTCTCGTCATCGACGTGCACCGTGAAGGCCGAGACGTCGACGCCGTTGGCGGCGTGGGCGTCCTGGGCGACCTTGGTGGCGCTCGGGATGGCGGGGAAGACCACCGCACCCTCACCGACGACCTCCTGGCACGCCGGCGAAGCCATGTACTTCACCCACTCCCACGCAGCGTCGGGGTTCTCGGCGCTGGTGGTGATCGAGTCGGCCAGGCCGTTGAACATCGACTGACGCTCACCGATCGGACCGGTGGGCAGCGGGGCGTACTCGACCGGGACCTCGGTGGCGTCGCCGCTGAGGGTCGAGATCATCCACGAGCCGTTGGTCATGGTGGCGGCGCCGCCGCTCTGGAAGATGGTGGTGCCGCCGAGCGACTCCACGTCCTCGATCGGGGTGACGTAGCCGGCCTCGATCCAGTCGGCGAAGAACTGGATGGTCTCCGCCAGCTCCGGAGCGGCGAAGTTGGCCTCGTCGGCCCAGGGGGCGTCGGTGGCCACGTAGCCGTTCGAGGCGGCGAAGGAGCTGAACGTCGTCTGACCGAAGGCGCCGAAGTTGCCCTCGATGCCGAAGCCGTAGACGGCGACGTTCGAGCCGTCGAAGCCGTCCTCGTCACCACGGACGCCGTTGGCGTCGACGGTCAGGCGCTGGACGAGCTCGCCCCAGGTGCCACCGTCGGTCGGGTTCCACTCGGCATTGGCGAAGTCGTCGACGGTGACGCCGGCCTCGGCCAGCATGTCGGAGTTGGTCACCATGGCGATGGTGTCCCAGTCCTTCGGCAGACCGAAGCGCTCGCCGTCTGGCGAGGTCCACAGCTCGGCCAGGCCGGGGAAGTACTGGTTCACGTCGACGCCGTCACGCTCGACGAAGTCGTTCAGCGAGACCAGCACGCCCGACTCCACGAACTCGGGGTAGCGGGCCAGGTGGTCGGTGAACACGTCGGGGGCCGAGTCGGAGGCGAAGGCCGCCGTCAGACCGGTCCAGTAGTCGCCCCAGCCGAACTGCTCGATGTTGACGCTGATGTTTGGCTGCACGTTGGCCGTGAAGTCGGCCGCGCACTGCTCGTAGAAGGGCTGCTGGTTACCGTCCCAGAGCCAGTAGTCGATGGTGAGGGCCTCATCGAAGGACGGAGCCTCCGAGGACGCACCGCTGCTGCTCTCGTCATCGTCTCCACCGCAGGCTGCAGCAATCATCGCGAGAGCGAGCAGCGCGGCGAGGAGGCGGAAGGATTGCTTTCCTCGCAT
>JBCCVL010000212.1:0-9136 GCA_039195375.1 Actinomycetota bacterium | reverse complement strand
CTGGCCGGGGCGTTCAGGCGGCGGCCTTCTCCAGGATGTGGACACCACAGGCCGAGCCGAGGCCGATGACGTGGGCCAGCCCGACGTTGGCGCCCTCGATCTGACGGTCGCCGCCCTCGTCACGCAGGTGCTGGCAGACCTCCCAGATGTTGGCGATGCCGGTGGCCGAGATCGGGTGGCCCTTCGACTGGAGGCCCCCCGACACGTTGACCGGCCTGGTGCCGTCACGCCACGGTGCGCCAGACGTGAAGAAGTCGACGGCGCCGCCCTCCTCGCAGAGCATCAGGTTGTCGTAGTGGACCAGCTCGGCGGTGGCGAAGCAGTCGTGCAGCTCGACCAGGTCGAGGTCGTCGGGGCCGACGCCGGCCTGTTCGTAGGCCTGGTTCGCCGCGTCGCGGGTGAGTGTGTTCACGTCGGGCAGGACCTGGCAGGCCTCCTGCCACGGGTCGGTGGTCAGCACCGAGGCCGACACCTTCACCGCCCGTCGCTGCTGCTCGAGCGACAGCGTCTTCAGCGTCTCGCCGTTGGTGACCACGGCGGCGGCCGCACCGTCGCAGTTGGCCGAGCACATCGGGCGGGTGTTCGGGTAGGCGATCATGACGTCGTTCATGATCTGGTCGACCGACATCGCCTTGTTGTACGCCGCGAGCGGGTTCAGGGTGGAGTGCGAGTGGTTCTTCTCGCTGATCCTGGCGAAGAGCTCGAAGTCGGCGCCGCCGTACTTGTGGCCGTACTCCATGCCGACCTGGGCGAAGACGCCCGGCATGGTGTCGGTGCCGATCCGGCCGTCGGTCGGGGCGACGGCGCCGTGCCGGCCGGACGGCTCGAAGACGTTGGCCTTGTCCTTGGCCTGGCCCCCGCCGCCGAGCAGGCCGGCGCCGGCCAGCTTCTCGACGCCGACCGCGAGGCCCATGTCGCACTCGCCGGCCTTGACGGCCATGATCGCGGTCCGGAGCGCCGTTGCCCCCGTTGCGCAGGCGTTGGACACGTTGTAGACGGGGATGCCCGTCTGGCCGACCTGCTTCTGGAGCTGCTGGCCGATCCCGCCACGGCCCATGAGGTTGCCGGCGGCCAGGATCCCCATCTGCCACATGTCGACGCCGGCGTCGCTCAGTGCGCCCAGGATGGCCTGGGCACCGAGATCGACGGTGTCGAGGTCGGGGTGCTTGCCGAACTTGGTCATGTGGATGCCAAGGATCCAGATGTCGTCACTTGCGCTCATGATGGGGTCCTCCTGGGGTGAGATCGTCGAGAGCGTGATCGGCCCGCTCAGGCCGGTTCGAAACCGAAGGCGATGGCCTCCGTGCCGTTGTCGTCGGTGCCCATCGAGTAGGTGGCCAGGCGCACCGGCATGCCGAGCGACACGTGATCGGGGTCGGGCTCGACGTTGATGATGTTGCCCCGGACGCTGGTGCCGCCGCAGTCGACGACGCCGGCGACGAAGGGCACGTCGATGCCGGGGGCGGCGTAGGCCACGATCGTGAACGAGCGGAGCGTTCCCTCGGTCTCGATCGGGACGGAGTGGAACTCGCTGCTGAAGCAGGCGGCGCAGGCATTGCGCCGGTCGAAGAAGCGGGCCCCACATTTCACGCACTCGTTGGCCACGAGGTGCGGGCTCGGCTCGAGTTCCAGGTAGTCGACGAGCGGGATGGTGTCGGCCAAGACGGTGTCTCCGATCCGGTGGCTTCGAGTCGTTCGGCGTCGGCGGCCGCGTCAGGGTCGACCGCCTCGGCTGAGTTTCCCACAGCGCTGTGACAGCGACCAAAAGACGCCTTCCCGAGCGGAGCCTCGCCTCACTGTCACAGGCGGTCGTCATGCTGACCCCATGTCCGAGATCGACACCTCCCGGGGCGCCGCCGAGCCCGGCCAGCCGCCAAGGCGGCCGGATCGTGGTGTCCGAACGACCACCGCGAGGCCGAGCCCGGTGATCGACCTCGCCGCCCGTCGGCGGCAGGCTGCGGCCCGGCCGGTCCGAGCGGGTGAGGAGGTCGGCGCGGCCGCGGAGCCGATCGTCGAGCGCCCTGCGGGCGATCGATCGCCCGACGGCGTCCGAACGTGCGGTGGGGAGGCCGGACCGGACGGGCGGACCGGCGCCGCCGTCGAGCCGCTGAACGACGCCGCGGCGATCTACGATGCGCTGGCCGACCAGATCCGCGGCTCGGCCGTCGGCTGGTCCGATACCGCGCTGGCCCAGCTCGAGCGGGGGCTGTTCGAGCGCTACGGGCCGCTGATCGGCGGCCGCCATCCGGTGCGCCGGCTGGTGCGGCTGGCGGCTCGTCCGCCCGCGGCGTGATGGCCCGTCTGCGCCGTCGTCCGGCTCGAAGCGGGCCAACCCCATGGGGTCGCCGGCCGTGACGTTGCTCGAACGACCGCCGCAGGACTCGTCGGCCCGAGGCAGACCGGTCGTCCACCAGCCGACGCTCGACGACGGCCTCTCCGCTGCGGTCTTCGCCCCGAGCGAGCGGCCGACGTTCGATCTCGACGTCGACCTCGTGCCCGGGGTCGGCTTCCACCCGGCCGTCGCCCGGTGGTTTCGGGGCCGGTTCGGTCGCCCGACACCCCCACAGGCCGACGGGTGGCCGACGATCGCCGATGGGCGTCACACCCTGATCGCTGCGCCGACGGGGTCGGGCAAGACGCTCGCCGGATTCCTGATGGCGATCAACCGCCTCTACCTCGACCACGTTGGCGGGTGCGGGCCGGCGGGGACCGACGTGGTGTACGTCTCACCGCTGAAGGCCCTGGCTGTCGACATCGCCGAGAACCTCCAACGACCGCTGGCCGAGATCGCCGAAACGGCCACGTCGATGGGGCTGACACACCCGGACCTCACCATCGGGGTCCGCACCGGCGACACGCCGCCGGCCGAGCGCCAGGCGATGATGCGGCGTCCCCGCTCGTTCGTGGTCACCACCCCGGAGTCCCTGTACCTGCTCGTCACTGCGGCCAAGGGTCGCCGGGTCCTCGCCGCGGTCCGGACGGTCATCGTCGACGAGATCCACGCCATGGCCAGGGACAAACGCGGCTCCCATCTGTCGATCACGCTCGAACGGCTCGAGCACCTGTGCCTGGCCAATGGGAGCCCGGCGCCGACCCGCATCGGTCTGTCGGCGACGCAACGCCCGATCGAGACCGTTGCCCGCCTGCTCGTCGGTACCCGCACGGCGAGCGCCGCCGGTCGTGGCTGCGTCGGCCGGCCAGAGGGCGAGTGGCCGGCGGCGTGCGCGGTGGTCGATGGTGGCCACGCCCGCCACCTCGATCTCGGACTCGAGCTGCCAGACGGCGAGCTGGAGGCCGTGGCATCGGGGACGCAGCTCGACGGGATGCTCGACCGCATCGCCGAGCTGGTGACCCAGCACCGCACGACCCTGGTGTTCGTCAACACCCGGCGGCTGGCCGAACGGCTGGCTCACCAGCTGGGCGAGCGTCTCGGCGATGACGACACCGGCTCGCCCGTCGTCGCCGCCCATCACGGCAGCCTGAGCAAGGATCGCCGCCACCTGGTCGAGCGCCGTCTCCGCGCCGGTGAGCTCCGGGCGCTCGTGGCCACGGCCTCGCTCGAGCTCGGGATCGACGTCGGGCCGGTCGAGCTCGTCTGCCAGATCGGCTCGCCACGTTCGATCGCCACCTTCCTCCAGCGGGTCGGACGTTCGAACCACACGAGACACGGCACCCCCCGAGGCCGGCTGTTTCCGCTGACTCGTGACGAACTCGTCGAGTGCGCTGCGCTCCTGACGGCGGTCCGCGCCGGTCGACTCGACGCCGTCAACCCGCCCGAGGCACCGCTCGACATCCTGGCCCAGCAGCTCGTGGCCGAGACCGGCGCAGACGAGTGGGACGCCGATGACCTGTATCGCCTGGTGACCCGGGCCCACCCGTACCGAGACCTCGCCAGGCGCGACTTCGATCGAGTGGTCGACCTGGTGTGTGACGGCATCCTGACCGGCCGCGGTCGGCGGGCTGCCTGGGTCCACCGGGATGAGGAGAACGGTGAGCTCCGGGGTCGGCGGGGCGCCCGGTACGTCGCACTGACCTCGGGTGGCGCCATCCCCGAAATCTACGACATGCGGGTGGTCGTCGAGCCGGACGAGGCGTTCATCGGGACCGTCACCGAGGACTGGGCGATGGAGTCGTCGGCCGGCGACATCTTCCTCCTCGGTACCAATTCGTGGCGGATCCGCCAGGTCACGGGGGGCGAGGTCCGGGTCACCGACGCCGGCGATGCGCCGCCGACCGTCCCGTTCTGGGCGGGCGAAGCCCCGGCCCGCACCACGGAGCTGTCCGAGGAGGTGTCCCGGCTCCGCCGGCTCGTCGATCGTCACCTCGATCGCAACGAGCCCGCCGGTGCCATCGACTCGCTGATCGACTCGTCCGGGATCCCGGAGGCGGCCGCCTCGACGATCGTCGCCTATCTGACCGCCGGCCGGGCGACCCTCGGGCGCCTGCCGACGTCGACCACTCTCGTCATGGAACGTTTCTTCGACGACGCAGACGGCACCCAGCTGGTCATCCACTCGCCGCTCGGAGCCAGGATCAACCGGGCCATGGGCTACGCACTGCGGAAGAAGTTCTGTGTCGGGTTCAACTTCGAGCTCCAGGCCGCCGCCAGCGATGACGCCGTCGTGATCTCACTCGGCCCCCACCACTCGTTCCCGCTCACCGACGTGGTCCGGTTCCTGACCCCGGCCACGATCACCGAGACACTCACCCAGGCGGTCCTCGACCAGCCTGCGTTCCAGTCCCGGTGGCGGTGGAACCTCAACCGCTCGCTCATCGTGCTGCGCATGCGCAACGGGCGGCGCAACCCCCCGCCGATCCAGCGAATGGAGAGTGACGACCTGCTGGCGGCCCTGTTCCCCGACGCCGCAGCCTGTCAGGAGAACGTGTCGGGCCCGATCCGCATCCCGGAGCACCCGGTGGTCGATCAGACGATCCACGACACGCTGACCGAGGGACTGGACGTCGACGGTCTGATCGAGCTGTGGCAGCGATTCGATGCGGGCGATGCCGAGATGGTCTGCGTTGAGACGACCGAGCCGTCGGTGCTGGCGCACGAGATCCTGACGGCGCGACCGTACGCTTTCCTCGACGACGACGAGATCCCCGATCGCCGGACCCGGGCCGTCGCCCTCCGGCGTGGCCTCCCGGTCGAGCCGACCGAGCTCGGTGCGCTCCTCCCCGAGGCGATCGAGCAGGTGCGATCCGAGTGCCGGCCGGACCCACGGACCGCCGACGAGCTGCACGACCTGCTGGTGGACGCCGTCGTGCTCCGTCCCTGCGAACGATGGCAGCCGCTCTACGACCAGCTCAGCGCTCGGGGTCGGGCGTGTGCCATCGAGCTGGCCGAGGGCACCCCGCGTTGGATCGCCACGGGATCGACGGTCGCGGCGCAGGTCCTGGTGGGCGGCCGACCGATCGACGACCTCTTCCCCGAACAGGTGGCCGCCAGGGCCCTACGTGGTCACCTCGACCTGTGTTCCCCGACCACGGTGGACGACCTGGCCGAGGCAACCGGCCTGCGCCGAACCCTGATCTCCGTTGGCCTGGCTGCGCTGGAGTCGGAAGGCTTCGCCATCCAGGGTCACTTCACCGAGGCGAGGAGCGCATGCGGCACGGCACCCGGCCGGACCCCGGCGATCGTCGAGTGGTGCTCACGGCGACTCCTCGCCCGGATGCACCATCGGTCACGGTCCGGGCGGCGACGATCGGTCGAGGCGGTGACACCGGAGACGTTCGTCCGCTTCCTGGCCCGCTGGCAGCGGGTGGCGCCGGGCACGCAACTGGTCGGACGGCATGGCGTGGAAGAGGCGATCGGGCAACTCCAGGGGTGGGCCGCTGGGGCCGCTGCGTGGGAGCCGGAGCTCCTGGTCCGCCGCCTCGACACCTACGACCCCTCGTGGCTCGACCGGCTCTGCGTCGACGGCCATCTCCGGTGGCTTCGGCTGCGTCCACCCGAGCGGGTCGACGACGAGCGGCGTGGCGTCGGGGCTTCCCGGGTCACCCCGATCTCGCTGGTCCACCGCCAGGACCTTCCCTGGCTGCTCGACGCCTGGCGGGGCCCCGGCGACCCGGTGCCACCGTCGACGGGCCCGTTGGCCGAGGTTGTCGCTGTCCTTGCGTCGACCGGCCCACGCTTCGCCGCCGACCTCGCCGCCGACACCGGTCGGCTCCCGACCGACATCGAGGCCGCCCTCTGGGACGGCGTCGCTCGTGGCCTGCTGTCGGCCGACGGCTTCGGTGCGATCCGGTCGCTCACCGAACGGTCGGCCCGCCGCCATCGCCACCAGCGCTCGCTGTCCCGCCTTCGTCGGGCCGACCGGGGCACGATCCGGTCGGCCGGCCGTTGGTCCCTGGTCAGTCGACCGTCGACACCAACCGACGATTCGACGCGGGCCATCGCCGAGGACGGCACCGATATCGGAACTGACGGACCCGGTGGCAGCCGGGGCGCATCCGACGAGTTGGCCGAGGCAGTGGCCGATCAGTTGCTGCAACGATGGGGGGTCGTCTGCTACGAGCTGGCCGCCGTCGAGCGGTTACGTCTGCCCTGGCGCGACCTCCAGTGGGCGCTGCGCCGCTTCGAGGACCGAGGCCTCGTGCGTGGCGGCCGGTTCGTCAAGGGCGTGTCCGGTGAGCAGTTCGCCCTGCCGGAGGCCGCCGAGCTGCTCGTCGAGACCGGACGCCAGCCGGCGGTTGGCACCGTCGAGGTGTGCGGGCTCGATCCACTCAACCTGACCGGCGTGCTGCTCCCCGGGCCGCGGATCCCGGCCAGGCGGGGCACGCGGGTCCAGCTGCCGTGCTGACCCTCCCTCCCCCGTCGGGGAACCGTCCACCCGCCGGTCGGATCAGGTCAGGTCCGGTCAGGTCCGCTCGCCGTTGCCGGTGGCCACCGGGCGGTCGGGGTCGAGCGCCCACTCCGACCACGAGCCGGCGTAGAGCCGGCCACCCTCGAGACCGATGAGCCGGGCGACCAGCAGGTCATGACACCCGGTCACGCCCGATCCGCAGCTCGCGAGGATCTCGGAACCGGGCTCGACGCCAAGCGACGACAGGCCGGCTCGCAGCAGCTCGACCGGGAGGAGCCGTCCGTCCGGGCCGACATTGTCGGTCCAGGGGCGGGAGCGGGCGCCGGGCACGTGCCCGGGGCGCGGGTCGATGTCGTTCGGCGTCCCGATGAAGCGATCGTGGCTACGGGCATCGAGCAACACCCCTCCGGCCTCGACGGCGTCGAGGACGTCGTCGGCTCCGATGAACCGGTCGGTCGGCCACGCAACGACCTCGGGCAGGGGCACGACGTCGTCGTCGGTGTCGGCCACCTGCTCAGCCTCGGTGTCGACCTCGACGTCGTCGGGGTCGCCCTCGACCTCGGCGTCGGCGACGACGTTGTCGTTGTCGTTGTCGTTGTCGGGGTCATCCTCGACCTCGGCGTCGGCCGCAGCTCCGGCGTCGGGCGCGGTCTCGCCGTTGGTCGGTTCATCCGATTCGGGCGTTGCGTCCGATGCCGGCTCCGTGGCCACGTCGAGCTCGCCCGTCCACGCCTGGATCCCGCCGTCGAGCACGGCGGCCGGGTGACCGATGGCATCGAGCATCCACCACAGCCTGGCCGCCACGGCCCCGCTCTGGTCGTCGTAGGCCACAACCGGGCGGTCGACCAGGCCGAGGCGGGCCCGGGCGGCTGCGAAGTCCTCCGGTGACGGCAGCGGATGCCGGCCCTGCTCCCCCGCCGGCGACGACAGGTCGACGTCCAGGTCGGCGAACACCGCCGTCGGGATGTGTCCGGCCTCGAACGCCTCGCGCTTCGGGCCGTCGGTCATCGACCAGCGGACGTCGACCACCTGCACCCGGTCGAGGTGCTCGGCCAACCAGGCAGCCGACACGACGGGACTGGGCAGGAACATACAACCTCCGCTCGGCGGCGGGCCCGGGACCTACCGAGCGACAGGCGTCCGAGACTAGCGCTGCGCCAGGCGGTCGACGCGGAGCGGAAGCGGACCCGGATGCGGCGTCAACGGTCGAGACGGAGGGTCAGCGTCGCCTCGCGGTCCGGGCGCTCGGCCGCATCGAGGAGGTGGATGTGCTGGCCGACAGCGCTGAACGAGACCGTGATCGAGCTCACGCCGAACTCGGCCTCGTCGGCGTCGAGGACCTCGAAACCGTCTTCGAGGGCCTGGACCGCGCCGGTCCGCTCGTACACCACCTCGCCAGACACGCCGTCGGAGAGTGCGATCGCCCGGAGCTGGTTGTGCCACGGTCCGGCCGGGCCATCGAGGACGAGAACGCCGGCGCCATCACAATCGGTTGCCTCGTCGAGCGAGGCCGCCAGCAGGTCGAGCTCACAGGTGGCCGGCAGCAGCTGATTGTCGCCGCCGAACCCGGCCGACGGGCCGGCCGGTGCCGGGGCCTGGGCCGACGAGCCCTGCCCACTGCCGGCCGCCTCGTCGCCGTCCCCGCCATCGTCGCCAGCCTCTCCGATACTCCCGACGCCGCTCCCACTCTGCCCCGCGCGCAGCGACTCGGTGACGTCGATCAGCTGGACCCGGGCCCCGTCGTCGTCACCACCACCACTGAGCAGCGAGGCAGCGATCACGATCGCCCCGATCACGGCCATCAGGGCGATCACGCCGAACAACAGGATCGGCATGAACATCGAGTCGGCCCGGGATCGCTCGACGGCCGAGAGCTTCTGGTGGATCCCACGATCGGGCTCCCTGGCGGCCACGGCCACCGCACCGGCGCCTGCCGCCCCGGTCGGCACCGCCTGCTCGATCCGACGCTTGATCTCGTCGATGGCGCCGTCGGCTCCGCCAGGTGGGAGTCGGAGGATGCCGACCCCGAGGTCGGAGCTCAGCCCGGCAACCGAGTCCTCGACCAGCAGCACCACCCGGTCCATGCCCAGCTGGCCCTGCATGATCCCGACATCGCGGGCGACCCGTTGGAAGGGGCGGACCGGTCCGATGGCACTCACGTCATCGGCATCTCGCACCGCCAGGAACGCCATGTCGACCCCGTCGAGCACGCCGGACGCATCGGCCGAAGAGCTGTGGGCCCCGATTGGCGACGTCGGCTGCTCGCTGACCCGGTACCCCTCGGCCCGCAAGGCCTCGGCCAGCCGCCGATACGACGGATCGCCGCCGGT
>JBCCVL010000211.1:0-9241 GCA_039195375.1 Actinomycetota bacterium | reverse complement strand
GACCAGGGCCTACTGGCCCGTGTTGGAGCAGCACGACCTGCTCGACCTCGGCCAGGAGCTCAACCACCTGTCGAAGAATGACGGCTGGGATCACATGGCCGGATTGGTCGACGACGACACGGTCAGGCTGTTCGCCGCCGTTGGCCGCCACGACGAGATCGCCTCCGCCATCGCCGAGCGGTTCGGCGGCCTGACCGACGCCGTTTCCCTCGGCTCGGGCGCGGGTGATGATCTCCGGGTGCCCCCGGACCTGCTCGACGACATCCGGGCCATCAGCTGAGCCGACGGCCGACGGGTCGAGCCGCCTCGACCGTCGTCGGTGGGCGCCGCCCGGTCAGCCGAGCCCGGCGGTGATCATCCCGGCCACCGAGCCGATGGCCAGAAACGGTCCGTAGCTGAAGCTGATCGTCCGGCGTCGATAGATGACGATCAGGGCCAGGGCGACGACGGCGCCGGCCAGGGCGCCGACGAACACGGTCAGCATCACCGTCTCCCGACCGAGCCAGGCGGCGATGGTCCCGACGCTCAACGCCATCTTCACGTCGCCCATCCCGAACCGGAGCACGAACAGCACCACGGCGAACAGCAGCCCGACCCCCATGGCGCCGAACCCGGCGCCGACGTCGGATCGGACGACGCCACCGATCAGGACCGCAACCGATGTCGCCGCGGCCAGGGGCAACGTGATCCGGTTCGGCAGGCGCTGCTCGGCTGCGTCGATGATCGACAGCGCCCCGTAGGCCACCACGACCGTGGCGAGCAGCACCCCGAGTAGTGGTGACGAACGATGGGCCACCAGCACCGCGACCACCGCAGCGGCGGTCAACACGCCGATGGCGACCTGGACCGGGCGGGCGTTGGTCGTCAGGTCGAGCCACTCGCCGCCGTCGGTCGGGCCGTCGCCGGCCGATTCCTGATGGGAGCGATCGTCGCTCGGCGGGTTGGTCGACTCGGATGGTGTGGTCACGGCGGTTGCGTCGGTCGGTCTCCCAGCGAGCGCCGACCGGCGTGTCGGCAGTGTAGTGGCCGAGGCGGCCCCGGGCCCGGGACGGGTTCTGGTCGGCCACCACCAGCCGACGGCCCGACACGACCCGGGTCCCGACGCCGGCCTGGCACCGTGCGCTAGAAGAAGATGCCGGCGCAGCTCCTGGTCGCTCGTCTGGTGACGGACGCTCCGGCACTGTCCCGTACCGTCACCCTGGCGCCATAGGTGGAGCCGTGGCGGGTGCATCGGCCGACGATCGTGCTGACCGAGCCGCTGTCGACCTGACGGTTGATGCTGGCTGACGTCGTCGACCACGTGTAGCTGTAGCGCCCGCTGCCGCCGGAGGCGAAAGCGTCACACAGCAGTTCGCCGCTCTCGCAGTGCAGCTGCACTGAGAGCGGCGCCGGTGGCGTCAGCGCTCGCACCTCGATCGTGGCCTGATCGTGACGGAGCGAATTCGGCACGACCCGGAAGCTGACGCCCTGCTGTGGATCGTCGTACCACCGCCCGGCCTCCATCGCCCAGCTGTCGTGGCCCGGGTCCATGTCGAGCAGCATCGGGAGCTGCCGGTGCCGTGGGTCCGAGCCGATGCGCACATAGACCCCCCGGTTGCCGGACCGTGGCTCGATGTCCTGCGTGTACTGGTTGTAGCCCGTTGGGGTGCGGTACTCGATGTAGTAGGCCATGTCGGGGTCGACGCCACTGAAGAACGGCCGGGGCCCACGGTCGGCGTTGGTGCTGGTGGGGATGCGCAGACCCCGGACCCCGCTCGGCGCAGTGACCGGCCGGATGACGTACCGGCCGGGTCGGCTGGCGTCGACGACGTCGGTACCGAGCTGCCAGGAGCCGAGCCGGAGCTTGTCGATCCCGCTCAGGTGACCGAGGCCCCACGACCAGCCCATCGTCGAGAAGCCGTCGCCGTACTGGCGGACCGTGCACGTGGCGCTCCACGGCACCTTCGTCCCGGACGGGGTGGTGCAGTTCTCCGCCACGTTGGCGTGTTCGAGCCCGAGAAGATGACCGAGCTCATGGACCAGGACGATCCACAGCCCGTCGTTGTTGGCGTTGATCGTGATCCGGTTGCCGTAGATCCAGCCGGAGCAGATGCCCTGATTCGACGCGTAGATCACGACGTCGTAGCCGCTCGGGTCGAAGCCGTCGACTGCTGCGGCGTCGTGCACGTCGTCGTACAGCGGGTTCTCGATCCTGGCGTCTTCGCCCGGTGGCGGGCAGGCATAGGTTCGGTCGTCGTCGCCAAGCACCGAGCGGTCCAGGGTGTACCAGCCGAAGACGTCGCCGCTGAACTGGATGTCGCCGTTGGTCACCTCCCGGTAGTAGGCGTTGACGGACCCACCGGCCTGCGTCGCCGCGGCGTTGCGGGTGAACACCACGTGTTCGACCTGATTCCGAGAGGTCGGGGCCGACGTGTCGTCTCGGAAGTTGTAGAGGATGATGGCGATCCTGACGTTCCGGGGTGCGGCCTCGGACGGTGCGCTCCCGAGCAACGGAAGCAGCATCGTCACGGCGGCGAGAAGGATCCCCGCTCGCAACCGCCAACGCCGTTTGTCGCCGTCGGCACCGCGGCGGGGCGCGACCGTCCGTCGTCGATTCTGCATGATCTGGTCCCTCCTGTTGATGCGTGTCGCCGAGTGGCGACCAGGGGGACGCTAGGAACGGCCGGTTCCCATCGGGTAGACGCTCCGCCGGCGTCGGGGACCGTCGTACGGCGGCGGCCCGGTTCGAGCAGCGTCAGTCGACGTCGTCGGCGCCGTCGACGATGGTGGCCAACTCCTGCACGGCGCCGGCGACCTCACCCGGCTGCTTGGCGTGCAGCATGTGGCCGGCGTCGGGGAGCGTCGTGCGGCGGCGGACGTCGAGGTGCTTGTCGAACACATCGGCCGAGGCCAGGAACCGCTTGTCCCGCTCACCGACCAGCGTGACGACCGGCACCGTGATCTCGCCGAGTCGGTCGATGACCAGCGAGTCGACGTGTTCGGTGATCTCGACCTGCCCCTCCGGCAGCTCGTCGCGGCCGGCGGCGATCTCGCGGACGTTGACGTTCCACTGCTCGCGACTGTCGTCGCTGCGGAAACCAGGGCCGGCGGCGACGAGCACCAGGCCGGCGACGTCGGCGGGGGTCAGGATGGCGTGGGCCAACGACAGGTACCCGCCGAGCGAGTGCCCGACGAGGATCGCCGGCCGACCGGCCGCCTCGACCATCCGGCTGAGGTCGGCGAGAGCATGGCCCCGCGTGTACTCGCCGGGAGCCGCCGCCCCCGACGTACCGTGGCCGCGCAGGTCCCAGGTCAACGACCGGACGGCGCCGTCGAGCTCGGCGACCACGCCGGACCAGACCTCGCCGGTGTTGAGCCAGCCGTGGGTGAACACCACCGGGGTGCCGTCGCCGGCGATCTCGTGGTGCAGGTGCAGCTCGGTCGTCACGACGCCATCACCTCCAGGCCTGGCCGCCACCGTGCACGTTGAGCTTCTCACCCGTCACGTAGCCGGCCCGGTTGGACACGAAGAAGAGCACTGCGTCGGCGATGTCCGACGGCTGGCAGACCCGACCGAACGGCATGCTGGCGTCGAGGGTCCTGATGTCGTCGATCCCGGCCGCCCCCTTCACGAGGCGCCGACCCATCTCGGTCTCGACCAGGCCGGGCGCCACCACGTTGACCCGGATCCCGTGTGGCCGTTCCTCCTTGGCCAGCGTGTAGGCAAGGGCCTCGACTGCGGCCTTGCCCATGCTGTACGGCGCGCCGTTGGCCGCATAGCCGAGGGTGGCGACCGACGAGATGAACACGATGTCGGATCGGTCGTTGTTGCGCAGGTGGGGCACGGCGACCGAGGCGAGGTGGTGGGGGCCGAGGGCGTGGGTGGCCACGACCCGCTGCAGCTCATCGGCGTCGGTGTCGACCACGCTGCGACCCCGGCTGGCGATCCCCCCGTTGTTGACCAGTATCTGGAGCCCGCCGAATCGGTCGACCACCTCCGCCACCGCCCTGGCGTTGTCGTCTGGGATCGACACGTCGCTCTGGACGGCCAGGGCGGCCCGGCCCATGGCCTCGATCTCCGCCACCGTCTCGTTGGCGTCGTCGGCGCCCTTGCGATACGTGATGGCCACGTCGATGCCGTCGGCGGCCAACCCGAGGGCGATCCCCTTGCCGATCCCCCGTCCGCCGCCGGTCACCAGCGCCACTCGATCTGCCATCTGTGTGCTCCTCTCCACCGGCCGGCCGGGCTGGCCCGACGGTCGATTCCAGGGCGACGCCGTCGGCATCGCTCGCCCCGCCGTGGATAGCACATCACCCCGTCCGACCCCAGTTCTCGGCCCACCCGGTCGGCGGCGGCGCCGACGCCAACGCGATCTCCTATGCTCGCACCCCGGGAGAGGAGGCCACCGATGACGGACGTTGGACCGACGAGAGGGCGCCGAGGTGGCCGCCTGGCGACCTCGCTGCTGGCCATCGCCTTCGTGCTGCTCGTCGTCGCCGGACCGATGCTCTACACCGCAACGGTGATCGACGACGAGGATGCGTTCGTCGCCCTCTCGGACGACGTCATCGCCCACCCCGAGATCCGCCGGGCCGTCGCCGGGGCCACCGTCACGATCACGATCGAGGCGGTGGCGAACGACGAGACGATCAGCCAGGCCCTCCCCGACATCATCCGCCCGCTCACCGTGCCCGTGACCAGCCTGGCCACCGCCGAGCTGACCGACGTCGCCTTCCGCCTCCTCGACACGGGCGCCGCCGTCGAGGCTCGCCAGTCGGCGCTGCGGGAGGTCCATCGGCAGCTCACCGCCGACGACGACGAGATCGTGATCGACCTGCGGGCGGTCCTGGTCCGCACCAGCCGGGAGTTGGGCGGCCCGGCGATCGGCGCCGGCGTGGCCAAGTTCGTCACCGACGAGGGCAGCGGCCGCTTCACCCTGGTCGAGGCCGACTCACCCAACGCCGACCTACTGGCCATCGTCCGGGCCGTCCCTGCGGTCGGAGCCCTCACCGGGCTCGTCGGGCTGCTGGCGCTGGTCGCCGCCGTCCTCGTGGCCCCCGACCGGCGGCGGATCCTGGTCCTCGCCGGCCTGGTGCTGGCCGGCGCCGCGCTGACAGCAACGGTGGTGGTGGGGTTCGCCCTGTTCGCCGTGCTCGGGGTCGTGACCGGCGGGTCGACGGTCGGCGTCGCCGTCGCCGAGGTGGTGGCGGCCGACTTCGCCGAGCAGCAGCGCGGCTCGCTGGTGACCGGCCTGGTCGTCGCCATCGCCGGGGTGGCGCTCGGCCGCAGCCGCTCGGCCGTGGCCCTGCGGGCGCTGCCGGGCGATCTCTGGCACCGTCGGCGGGACTCGATCGACCGGCTGGCCGAGCTGGCGACCGACAACCCGCCGCTGTCCCGCCTCGTGATCTGGTTGGCCGGGGCCGCGGCGCTGCAGGTGTGGTCGGCGCCGACGTGGCGGGTGGTGCTGACGATCGTCGCCATGGTCGCCGCAGCCCAGTGGTTCGCATGGATGGCCGCCGCTCCGAGCGACCGGGCCCGTCGGATCCGGGCCGACCACGGCCTGCCGCCACCACCGGTCGACCCCGATCCTCTCGGCGCTCCCGGTCGAGTCAACGTCAACGTCGGCATCGCCGCCGTCGCCGCCTTCCTGCTGTGGCCGGGGTGGGATCGCCGGCTGGTCATCACGTTCCTGGTCGTCGGTGCCGTCGCCCAGGCACTGGCCGACCTGCCAACGACCCGAACCCGGCTGCGGGCCAATCGGGCCGATGAACCCGTCGGGGTCGAGCCCGTCGGGCCGACGAACCGGCGGCGGCTGACCGTCGCCCTTGCGGTCGGGGCCCTCGCCGTCGTCGCCGGCACGGTGTCGACGCTGCTGTCGGCGGAGGAGACCGAGGCCGCCGTCGGCTGCAACGGGCACGAGGAGCTGTGCGACCGTCGGATCGACGAGGTGGTCTTCGCCGGGTCCCACAATGCGATGTCGTCGAGCGATCTCGGCTGGGACCTGGCGCTGCAGACCGGCGACATGGTCACCCAGCTCGACCACGGGATCCGGGCCCTGTTGATCGACGCGCTGTACTGGGACGACGACGGACAGCTCGACGGCGGGGCGGCCGCTGGTGACGCGGCCACCGTCATCGAGGCCGCCCTCGGCGACGACCAGCCCCGCCCGGGGACCTGGCTGTGCCACGGCTTCTGCGCCCTCGGCGCCACCGACCTGGTTGCCGGCCTGACCGAGATCGACGTGTGGCTCGACGAACATCCTCGGGAGGTGCTGCTGATCGTCGTCCAGGACGAGATCACGTTCGACGACCTCCAGGACGCCTTCGTGGCCAGCGGGCTACGGGATCGGGCCCATGCCCACCAGCCGGGTGAGCCGTTCCCGACCCTCGGTGAGCTGATCGACCGCGACGAACGGATCCTGGTCTACGGCGAGAACCAGGGTGAGCGGGGCCAGTGGTTCCAGAACGCCTACGACACGGCCTTCACCGAGACGCCGTTCACGTTCGCCGTGGCCAACGAGTTCTCGTGTGAACCGAACCGGGGTGACGCCGCCAACCCGCTGTTCCTCATCAACCACTGGATCACCACCGGCATCCCGGTGCAGGAGGCGGCGATCACGATCAACGACCGGGCGTCGCTGCTCGATCGGGTCGACGAGTGTGAAGAGGAGCGGGCACGGCGTCCGACGGTGTTGGCGGTCGACTTCGTCGAGACCGGGGATCTGGTCGACGTCGTCGACGAGCTCAACGGCGTCGGCGGCTAGCGGAGCGCCGACGGTGCGACGATCCGCCCGGCGCCCGTCCGGCCGCCTCGGCCGTTCCCGCCCCGATCGGCCGCTTCGGCCGGTCAGCGGGAGATCAGCGTCGGTGTTCGGGGCTGTGGAAGTCGGTCTGGCAGCCGGCGGCCCACACGTCCGGTTGGTTGCCGTGGGCCGGGATCCCACCGGCGTCCTTCAGCATCCGGGCCAGGTGCAGACAGTTCCACACCAGGAACGTCGTGTTGCGATTGGTGAAGTCGTTCTCCGGACCACCCGAACCAGGGTCCATGTACGACGGACCCGGCCCGGCCTCACCCATCCACCCCGCATCGGCCTGGGGTGGGACCGTGTACCCGATGTGCGACAGCGAGAACAGCAGGTTCATCGCGCAGTGCTTGACCCCGTCCTCGTTGCCGGTGATCAGCGCCGCCCCGACCTTGCCGTAGTCCCGGTACTGGCCCTTGTCGTTGAGGTCGTGGGTGTAGCCGTACATCCGCTCCAGCACCCGGTTGCACACCGAGCTTTTCTCCCCCAACCACACCGACGTCCCCAGGATCAGGATGTCGCAGGCGTCGATCTTGGCCTGGATCTCGGGCCAATCATCACGCTCGTAGCCGTCACGACCGGCGTAGTCGTGCTTGAGTCCGGCCGGGATCTCGTAGTCGACCGGCCGCAGATACTCCACCGTCACCCCGTTGGTCTCGAAGATGTCCCTGGCGATCCCCATCAAACCCTCGGTGTGCGACAGGTTCGGCGAACGGGTCAGGGTGCAGTTGAGCATCAGCACACGCAGATCGTCGTAGGTCGCTGGCGCGGTGTCGCACTGGTCCTGCGTGATCCGGTTCAGTTGGTCGGTCATGGCGCCATCCTGGCCCGGATCGACACCGTTGTCATGCAGGGCGACCGGTGGCGGCGACCAGGCCCCGCCCGGCCACGGCCGCTACCGTTGCTGCCGTGATCCCCCTCCGGGACGAGAACCCGACCTCCCGAACGCCGATCCTGACGTTTGTCATCATCGCCGCCTGCATCGCCGCCTACTTCGGACCGCAACAGCAGGTGTCCGACCAGATCGAGGCCCTCGAGTTCAACCTCCAGTGGGCCGCCATCCCCTGTGAGATCAACACCGGCGAGCCGCTCAGCATCGACGAGATCGAGGACACGTTCGGCCGTGGCGACGACACCGCCTGCGTCGACGACGACGGTGCCCTCCCGACGTTGTTCCCCGACAAGAGCCCCTATCTCGGGATCCTGACCTCGATGTTCCTGCACGGGAGCCTGTTGCACCTCGGTGGCAACATGTGGTTTCTCTGGATCTTCGGCAACAACATCGAGGACCGGCTCGGTCACGTCCGGTTCGCGCTGTTCTACGTGCTCGGCGGGGTCTTCGCCACCGTCGCCCACTACCTGGTCCAGCCATCGAGCACGATCCCCGTTGTCGGCGCCTCCGGAGCGATCGCCGCCATCATGGGTGCCTACGCCGTGTGGTTCCCCAACGCGCCGGTGCGGACGCTGATCTTCCTGTTCATGCGGGACATCACCGCCAAGTGGTTCCTCGGCATCTGGTTCGTCACCCAGTTCTTCACCGGGACCAACAGCGGGGTTGCGTGGATGGCCCACGTCGGCGGGTTCGTGTTCGGCGCCATCGCCGGCCTCATCCTGCGGGACTCGGCCTTCGGGCAGCGGGAGCTCAACCGCTCGGAGGAGCCGCTCGAGTGGGACTACACCGGCGGCGCCGGGCGGGGCCCCTACCCGCACCCCTTCGAGCGCCAGCGGGGCCTCCGCGACAGCTACTGAGCGGCACCGTCGCCGCCGACCCGGCGCCAAAACCATGAGAGCGGGACCGGGAGTCGAGCCGTCCGCATCGGCATCGAATCCAGGTCCCGCTCACCAACCGGCTCGGTCGGCCCCCGAGGAGGCGGCGACCGCGAACGATCGTGACGAAACTAACCCAGCAGCTGCAGCACCGACTGGGGGATGGCGTTGGCCTGTCCGAGCATGGCCGTTCCGGCCTGCTGGAGGATCTGGTTCTTGGTGAACTGGACCATCTCGTCGGCCATGTCGGTGTCCCGGATCCGGGACTCCGAGGCCGAGAGGTTCTCGACAGAGACCTGCAGGTTCCGGATGGTCGACTCCAGCCGGTTCTGGACCGCACCGAGCGAGCCCCGGGAGGTCGACACCGCGGCGATGGAGGCGTCGATCGATTCGATCGAGGTCCTGGACGCGGCTGCGGTGGTGACGTCGAGGGTGGTCAGGTCCGAACCGCCGAGGGCGGTGGCGTCGAGGGTGCCGACGGTGACACTGATCTGGTTACCGGCGTTGCCTTCGGAACCGACCTGGAAATTCAGCGCGGTGGCCGTGAACACGGTGGCTCCCGAGAACGTGGTGTCGGTGCCGATCCGGCCGATCTCGGCCGCCAGGGCGTCGAGTTCGGAGTCGATGGCGGTCCGGGCCGCGGCATCGTTGGTGTCGTTGGCTGCCTGCACGGCCAGGTCCCGCATGCGGTT
>JBCCVL010000210.1:0-9413 GCA_039195375.1 Actinomycetota bacterium | reverse complement strand
GGCCAGGATGGAAGGGTCGAAATCCGCCCCCGGAGGCGCGATCGAGAGGAGACGGCGGCGCGATGACCGACACGCCTGACATGCACGAGAAGATGAAGCTGGCCAGCAGCCCCGAGGTGTGGGCGCCCGGCGGTCCGGTCGAGGATTGGACGACCGACTACGACATCCGTGACGAGGCCTACGTCGAGGATCCGGTGCCGATCTGGGCCGAGATGCGGGACACGTGCCCGATCGCCCACACCGAACGGCTCGGCGGCTCGTGGAACCCGACCAGGTTCGACGACCTGCGGGCGCTGGCCCAGATGATCCCCGAGCTCAGCTCGCGCCAGCCGTTGGTCATGCCACCGGCCCCCAACGCCCCCGAGCTGTCGCGCTACGAGCAGATGATCGCCGCCGCCCCCATCACCGCCGACCCGCCACTGCACGGCTGGACCAGGCGCATGCTGCTGCCGGCGTTTGCGCCCCGAGCCGTCACCAAGTGGACGGGTTACACCGAGGACCTGTGCCACGAGCTGATCGACGGGTTCATCGAGTCCGGGCAGTGCGACGGCGCCGTCGACTACTCCCAGCAGATCCCGCCCCGGGTGATCGCCCACATCATCGGGATCGACCCCGGCATGGCCGACCAGTTCGTCCACTGGGTCAACATGGTCCTCGGCGAGGGCCTGCACGACCCCGAGAACCGCATGAAGGCCCGCAACGAGATGCTGTCGTTCATCGGGTCCGAGGTGGCCAAGCGCCAGGAGGACCCGCAGGAGGACCTGCTGACCGAGCTGCTGTTCATGGAGCTCGACGACCCGGAGGCCCAGATCACGCCACAGGTCGTGATCGGCATCACCAACCTGCTGATCGTGGCCGGCATCGACACCACGTGGAGCTCGATCGGCTCGGGCCTCTGGCACCTCGCCAACAACCCCGACGATCGCCAGCGCCTGCTCGACGAGCCCGACCTGTTGCCGATCGCCATCGAGGAGATGCTGCGGTACTACGCCCCGGTCACAATGGCCAGGGTGGCGGAGACCGACGTCGAGTACGAGGGCGTGCACATCAAGCGCGGCGACAAGGTGCTGATGAACTTCCCGGCCGCCTGCCACGACCCCGAGCACTTCGAGGACGCGGACGAGTTCATCATCGACCGGGCCAAGAACCGTCACATCGCGTTCGGGTCGGGCATCCACCGGTGCGCCGGCTCGAACCTCGCCCGTCTCGAGATGCAGACGGCGATCCGGGTCTGGCTGGAGCGCATCCCGCACTTCGACGTGAGCGACCGGGAGCCGATGAAGTGGGCCGGCGGTCAGGTCCGCGGCCCTCGCATCATGCCGATGTCGTTCCCCGCCGGCCGGAAGCGCTGACGGCCTGACCAACTCGGCCACGCCGACCCGCACCGACGGGTCGACTGCGCCGGCTGACCGTCCCCTCGTTGCCCCCCGACCTCACAACATAAAAAGATCCTTGTCGTCGCTTCATCAGCGCGGCTAGGTTCACATCTGTACGACTCGCCAACGGAGGGCGGCGACATGGCCGGGTCAGGACACGTTGGATGCCGTGCTGGGCGCTCGCGCCGACGCACCCGGGCCACGGCGTTGGCGTTCGTCGCGGTGACCGTGATCACCTCCCTGGTGACACCGGTTGCGGCCCAGACGCCGGACGACGAACGCAACCCGAGCGGGACGCCAGGGCTCTGTGGACTCGTCGAGTTCGCGGACGACGAGCGGCTGATCGGGTTCACCGGCGGCGACAACACGACCGAGCCCGTTCCGCTTGACGGGCTCGTCGGTTCGTTCGAGGTCATCGCCACGTATGCCGACGAGACCCACGCGTCACCGTCGGCGCCGCACCAGCCGAACGAGTCGTTCTTCCTCGAGATCCTGGCCGACGACGGGTCGGTCATCGACCGCATCGGCCCGACCCGCGACCTGGCCGATGCCAGCACCGAGGGCTTCAGCAACCTCGGCCCGATCGAGCTTCCGTCCGAGGCGGTGGCCATCCGGGCCACCCACGCCGCTCCGGGGTCCGACCCGAACTCGATCCAGCCCCGCCGGGTGGCCTTCGTTGCCGACGACTGCAGTGGGATCGCCGACCAGCCCGAGTGTGTGGTGATCGACCTCGGGACCACCCGCCTGATCGGCCTCGACGGACGGCGCAACGTCGGGCCGGCACGCACCGCTGACATCCCCGATGGTCGCTACGACGTCGTCCTGGCCTCGTTCGACCCGTTCCACGACGACCCGGATCAGCTCACCCAACCCGACGAGCGGTGGCGCTTCGAGTTCACCGGCCCGGATGGACACGTCGTCGCCACCACCGACCCGACCGACGACGTACCGGACGAGGCGACCGTCGTCGTCACCGAGGTTGGCGAGGTCGACGTGCGGGGTGCCAGCGGTGGGCGAGCCGTGCACGCCGCGGTGTCACACGACGCCAACTCCGTCGTCCCCCGGGCGGTCGTGCTCGACGACGGCTCCTGCGATCGTGCGCTCGCGCTCGCCGCCCTCGACGTCGACGACGACGGCATCCCGGACGAGATCGAGCGACGGCTCGGGCTCGACGGCACCGGGTCCGGCGGCGACGACACCGACGGCGACGGCCTCTCGAACCTGTTCGAGATCACGTTTGGCGACAACCAGCACCGGCCGACGACCGCCGACACCGACGGCGACGGCGTGGCTGACGGCGACGAGGACGCCGACGGCGACGGGCTCTCGGCCCTGGCCGAACAGGCCTTCGACTCGGACCCGCTCGCCGCCGACACCGACGGCGACGGACTCGGTGACGGCGACGAGGACCGACTCGGCACCGACCCGACCAACCCGGACACCGACGGCGACGGCGTGCTCGACGGCGACGAGGACCGACTCGGCACCGACCCGACCAACCCGGACACCGACGGCGACGGCGTGCCCGACGGCGACGAGGAGGTGGCCTACGAGGCGTCGATGGGAGCAGGCGGGGCCAGCGTCGACGGCTCGGGCAACCTCGCCTCGGCCCTCGACGTACGCGCCGGTCCCGAGAGCCTGACCGGCGCCCCCGGCCAGATGTCGAACGTGCTCGACGTGACGTTCGAGGCCTCGGACGATGCCTCCTTCTCGAGCGCGGCGGTGACGATCACCTACGACACCGACCTGATCGACGACCCCGACGACCTCGAGATCTTCCGCTGGAGCGACGAGCTGCAGATCTGGTTGCCGGTCGAGGGCGACTCGGTCGTCGACGCCGGCGCCGGGACGGTGTCGGCCGAGGTCGACGGGTTCTCCAGTTTCGCCCTGTTCAGCGTGTCGCAGTGGGTCGCGTTCTGGTCCGGTCTCGACGACGCCTGCAACTCGCCCGACGAGCCGGGGGCCACCGTCGACGTGGTCCTCACCCTCGACAGCTCGGGCAGCATGGCGCTGAACGACCCGGCCAGACTCCGGATCTCGGCCGCCGAGCGCTTCATCGACATCCTCGGCGACGTCGACCCGCCCCGCCGGCCGAACCGGGCCGCCATCGTCGACTTCGACGGCACGGCCCAGCTCCTGCAGGGCCTGACAACGGATCGGGCCGCCCTGCTCGCCGCCCTGGCCTCGATCGACGCCTCCGGGGGCACCAACATCGGGCTCGGCGTCGAGGTGGCCCTCGACGAGCTCGACGCAGCCGGCGACGCCACCAGCGAACCGGTGATCGTCCTGCTGACCGACGGCTCGGGGACCTATCGCGACAGCCTGACCGACCGGGCGATCACCGCCGGGGTCACGATCTTCACCATCGGACTCGGCGACGCGGTCAACGACGGGCTGCTCCAGGGCATCGCCACCGCCACCGGCGGTCGCTACTTCCCGATCGACGACGCCGAGTCGCTCGAAGACGTCTTCGTCGACATCGGCGGCGGCTTCGGCGGCGTCGACACCGACGAGGACGGCCTCAGCGACTGCGAAGAGGTCACGGGCATGACCGCCTGGGACGGCACGACCTACTTCTCCGACCCGGACGACCCCGACAGCGACGACGACGACCTGCCGGACGGCATCGAGATCGGGCAACGGCAGCGGAGCCTCGGCCTGCTCTTCCCCGACTACGGGATCGAACCAGGGACCTTCTTCTACCCGGTCATCGGCGACCCGCAGAATCCCAACAGCGACAACGACTTCATCGGCGCAACCGACTCCTACGAGTTCCAGCAGGGTACGAGCCTGCTGCGCGACGACACCGACGGCGACGGCCTCGACGACGGCACCGAGTTCTTCAACGGCACCGACCCCCTCAGCCGCGACACCGACGGCGACGGGTTCGACGACAAGTACGAGCAGATCGACCTCCTCAACGAGGACCCCGAGCGCTTCGCATTCCTCGACATCGATCCCCGGATCCCCAATGCCACCGACACGATCGAGGGCTGGGAGGCACTGTTCGACAAGGGCTTCCTGTGTGGTGACCTCGGCGCCCGCTGTCCTGGGGTCACCGAGGAGGAGGCGAACTCGGCCCCGTTCATCGCGGCCAGCATCGTCAGCGGGTTCGGCGGACCGATCGCCGACGTCCGCGACACGTTCGCCGCCATCATCAACGGCGACCTGCCCGGGGTCGGGCTGGCCATCATCGCCTTCATCCCCATCGGCGGCGACAGCGTCAAGGCCACCGCCGTCGTCCGCCGCATCGCCAACCGGATCCCGCTGCGGGCGCTGCCCCGCCTGGTGAAGACCGTCTTCGACATGCCGATCCCGGCCAACGTCAAGGAGACGTTCCTCGACCTGCTGATCGGCGACGGGAGACGGTTCCTCCGGGCCAGCGGACTGTCGCAGGCCAACGAGGCCCGCCTGATCCGCTCCGGTGTCAACCTGAAGGGTCTCGGGCGGGCCATGGCCGGCAGCCGGGAGCTTCGGGTGGCCAGGGTCAACCGCTTCCTCGGGCGCTGGCAGGACGGCGAGGCCCAACTCCGCTCGCTCGGTGGTTTCCTGCCCCGGGGGCGCGGCTTCGCCGACCCGTCCGTCGTCCCGCCTGGCCGGCGCAACTGGCGGATCTCCGATGCATTCAGCCCATCGGAGCGGGCCAGCCTGGAGTCGAAGGTCGGCCAGCAACGCCTGAACGGACCGACCCAACGCCAGATCGACAAGGACGTGGAACTGCGCGACGCCGGCGTGTTCGACGAGGTCGAGTGGCACTTCTTCGCCAGCGGCGCCTCCGACCGGATCGCCGACGACCCCGACCTCTTCCGGGCACTGGACGACGCGGGCATCCCCTACACGATCCATCTACCCTGAGCGGTCTGCGGTGAACGCGGATCGGCCGACCGAGGTGGTGTGGTGAGACGCAGCTGGTTGGATCTCTCGACCGAGGAGGCCGCCGCCGTCCTCGACCGCTACCTGGCCGAGCACGACGGCTACGTCGCCCGGTTCGTCGACGAGCGGTCGTCGTCGACGGGCCGTGACCGGTCATCGCTCGACCTCAGCTTCGCCAGCCTTCGCCCGGCGTGGACCTGGCACCTGGCGGACCTCCGGGTGCCTCGGCGGCGACTCGGGCGGGGCGGTCCGCCGAGCCCGGAGACCTGGGTCGCCGACGGCCCCTACTGGGCCCCGTTCCATGTGCCGCTCGTCGAGCCACTCGGACCGACCGCGTGCTGGCAGATCAACGACCTGGCGGCCTACCTGCTCGAGACGGTCCGCCGGAACCGGGCCGACGTCGACTGGGCGATCGACGACGACGAGGACGGTGGCGACGTCAACCAACCGGTCCTCCAGATCGCCGGTCAGACGATCCTGCGGGCCACCCAGGTGCTGGTCCTGACCCGCCGGGCGGTCGGGCTCACCGGCCCGAAGCCGGGGCCAGACCCGGTCGACGGCCTGGCTCGCCTGGTCGCCCACCTCGACGAGGGGGTGGCGTCGGGCGACGACCCCGGTCCGATCGATCCCGCAGTCGAGGTGGTGGCCGACGGCGACGAGGTCGTCGCCACCTTCAGCGACGCGGTGGCCGCCGAGCGCTCGGCCGATGTCGATGCGCTGGTCGGCCACCTGGCCGAGCGGCCGGGGATCTCGTCGGCGCAGCGAACCGATCGCGAGATCGTGGTCGTGCGGACGGCGCTCGATCCCGAATCGGTCGAGCGGATGATCACCCGGTACCTCGGTCGCTGACGCGCTCGCCGCTGGCGGACGAGGGCTCGACCGGGGCGGCGCCGGTCAGGGGCCGGCCTCCCCGGCCAGTTCGTAGATCGCCGCAACGACGGACCCGTCCCGGGTGGCCACGGCGACATCGACCCGCCGGTAGCCGGGGCCCTCGAAGGCGTCGAGTCGATCCCAGTGCTCGGGGAGCGCTGCGGATTCGAGGACCTCGACGGCCACCTCGGGACCGTCGGGGTCGAGCTCGATGCCGGGATAGCCGAGGTCCGACCCCCATCCCTCGGCTCGCAGGTGGCCCCGCACCGTCCCGGGGAACCATCGGCCACCGAGGTCGGCCAGGACGTGGTGGTTCGGCCCGCCGGGGCCGAGCGTCCCGTAGACCGCCAGCCTGGCCGATGCGCCGTTCGACCCGGTGGTCGGCCGGCCGGTGGTCACGTCGAGTGGAACAGTCGGCCGTAGCGGGTGACGGCGTCGATCGGTCGGCCGACCGTGCGCAACGTGTGCCACAGCAGCGCCGTGTTGGCGGTCACCACCGGGACGCCGGTGTCGGCCTCGACCGCGGCGATGGCGCCGACGGCCCGGAACCCGTTGCCGCCGATCAGCACGAGGTCGATCCCGTCGACGTTGGCGCACAACCAGCGGTGGAGTGCGCCGGGGTGGATGTTGCCCTGGCCCGATGGCAGCCCGGCGGCCTCGGCCCTCGCCACGCCGACGCCGTTGCCCTCGAGCCAGTTCCGCCCCATCGTCGTCAGCTCGGCCGGGAACCACGGCGGATCGACCAGCAGCACCCGGTCGGCGTCGAAGCGCTCGACGGCGGCCAGCATCGCCTGGCCGGTCGTCACCACCGGTCGACCGTCGGCCACGGCCGACAGGCGGGCCGTCAGGTCGGCATCGTCGGCGACGTAGCTGGTCGACGTGAAGGCCAGGGCGTAGACGTCGATGCTCGGCGGGTTCAACAGGCCGACGGCGTCGTCGAGCGGTCCGGGAGCGGCGACGTACTCGACCGGGCTGACGTCGATGCGGTCGGCGGCCGCGGCGACGGGGCCGACGGGAAACCGGAATCGGCTCGCGTTGACGGCCACCCCTGCTGGGGCGATGACCGACCACTCGGACTCGGGCCCGACGTCTCCGTCCGGTACGAGCAACCCGACCCGGAGTCGGGCATCCCACCCATCGGCCTCGAACACTGGCGACATGGCGCCGACCCTACTGCGCCGACCTTCGTGTGGCGTCACGTCTCGCCTGGAGGCTCCTCCCGGTCGTCCGGCAGGATGATCGTCGAGAGCAGGCGACGGCGGCGACCCGGACCCGGCTCGTTGTCGACGACGCTGGCCACGGCCTCGCTCAGGAGCTCGATCAGCGCATCGAGCTCGGCGTCGGTCAGCCAGATCGGGACCTGGCGATACCCCACCCGATCGGCGCCGAGCGACCGCTGGCCATCCGGACCGGCACCGGCGAGGTACGTGGCGTAGTCGGTGAGCAGCGTCCCGACGAACGTGGCGAAGTAGCGGAAGTGGTCGTCGGTGGTGGCCGATTCGAGGTCGGCGTCGGTCAGGGAGACGGCGCTGGCCACCACCCGGTAGGTCCGCTCGACGGTGCCTCGAACCCGTCGCTCGTCGGCCACCTCGAGCAGTCCGCCGTCGGTCAGCTGCTTGAGGTGCCGGTACAGCGTGGCCTGAGCCACGTCGCCGAGCCGCTCCTTCAGTTGGAGCGGCGTCATCGGGTCGCCGACGAGGGCCTGGACGATCCGAAGCCGGACCGGGTGCAGCAGGAGATCCCTCGTCTCGAGCATCAGCTGGCGTCCTCTCCCGACCTTCCGGTTGCCACCACCAACGTTATCACGTACGATTACATTATCGATTCTGAGAATAATCGACTCGCAAGAGTCGACTGCGAGCACGATCGCAGCGCGCATCCGCACGCCGACCGCCCCGCCAGGCATCCAGGACACGAGAGGGACCCATGACCGACATCGAGCTCACCATCCCGACAACCACCGCGACCGGTGACCTGACGCTGGCGGCGACGCTCACCATCGCCGACGGCGCACCCGGACCCGCCGCCCTCCTGATCAGCGGGTCCGGCCCGATCGACCGCAACTCCGACGCCAAGCGGCTCCCCATCGGCGTGATGGGCCGGATCGCGGCGACGTTGGCCGACCACGGCATCGCCAGCCTGCGTTACGACAAGCGGGGCGTCGGCGGCAGCGGGGGCGACTACCTGTCGACGGGCTTCCAGGACAACGTCGCCGACGCCAGGGCCGCCCTTGAGGTGCTGTTGGCCCGGCCGGACGTCGACCCGACCAGGATCACCGTGATCGGCCACAGCGAGGGTGCGCTGATCGCCTCGGCGCTCGGCGACGACGAGCGGGTCGCCGGCGTCGCCCTGCTCGCCGGTACGACCAGGAACGGGCGAGACCTCCTCACCTGGCAGGCCGAGCAGGTCGCCCCGACGCTCCCGACGCCCGTCCGCTGGCTGCTCAAGCTCCTTCGCCAGGACCTCGTCCGGACCCAGCGGAAGCGGCTCGACCGGATCGAGACGTCGACCGACGACGTGATCCGCATCCAGCTCGTCAAGCTCAACGCCAGGTGGTTCCGTGAGTTCATGGCCTTCGAGCCGACCGAGGCGCTGGCCCGGGTCGCCGTTCCGGTGCTCGCCCTTACCGGCAGCAAGGACATCCAGGTCCCGCCTGACGACGTCCGCGAGATGTGGCGACACGTCCCGACCCCGGTGACCGGCGAGGTCGTCGTCGACGTGTCCCACCTCCTGCGCAACGAACCGGGGCCGCCGACGGTCCGCACCTACAAGAAGCAGGCCAGGCAGCCGCTCGACGAGCGGTTGCTGGCGCTGCTGGTCGAGTGGACGGCCCCCGCCTCCGCCGAGTCGGACACCTCGACCGCCTCGACCGCCTCGACCGGCGAGACCGAACGTCAGCCGGCGGGGTCGAGATCGACGGCACAGGCCGACGTCTGACCGGCCAGACCGGCCTGGAAGCTGCGCTCGACCTCGTCGACCAGGATCCGGCACCAGGTGGCGGCGGCGTCACTCGGTGCCACCTCGACGCTGACCGTCCCGAAGGCGATCGTCACCTCCCAACCGTCCTCGCCGACGAACGACACCGGGTCCGATCGACCGAGCGACGATGACGAGATCGCGGTCGACGGTCCACCGTCCGAGCCGACGAGCACCCGGACCCGGCGCAGCGTCGCCTGTGCCGCGACGGTCGGCGGGGTCACCTCGCCGAGGGCAGGCGGTCCGCCTGGTTCCGTCGGTCCGTCGTCGGCTGGCTCCCCCGTCGTCGGCGCGGCTGCGGTGGTCGACGGTGAGCCG
>JBCCVL010000209.1:0-9416 GCA_039195375.1 Actinomycetota bacterium | reverse complement strand
CTTGACCCGGTTGCCGCCCTCGGACCGGGGGCCCATGGCCACCTGCTCGGCCTGGGGCAGCAGCGCCTCGACCCGACCGAGGTCGAGGAGGGTGTAGCGGGAGTCGGTCTGCTGGACGATGCCGGTGACGATGTCGCCCTCACGGCCGGCGTACTCCTCGTACTTCATCTCCCGCTCGACCTCACGGATCCCCTGGGTGAGGATCTGCTTGGTTGTCTGGGCGGCGATGCGACCGAAGCTGTCGGGGGTGACGTCGAGCTCCGGGCCGTCGGGAAGGCCATCCTCGTCGAGCTCCTGGGCGAACACCCGGATGTCAAACGTCGCCGGATCGATCGTGACCCAGGCGTACTCGTAGGACTCGGGCATCCGCTTGTAGGCCGACTCCAGGGCGTTGGCCATGATCCCGAACAGCTTGTCGACGGAAATGCCGCGGTCTTCCGCCAGGGCCGCCAGGGCCTCGGTCATCTCGTTGCTCATGTCCGTCCTCGCTCCTCTTCGGTTGTGGTGTGCTTCTTCTTCGGCTGCGTCTTCGCCTGCTTCTTCGATCGGGCGCCCTTGCTCGCCTTGTTGCCCTTGCCCCCCGGCTTCGGCTTGGGACCCCAGTCGAAGTGGGTCTTGGCGCTGGCCACGTCGGCCATGGCGATCTCGACCACCGTCGGCTCGTCGAGGTCGACCCCGTCGATCTCGACGACGTCGATGACGATCTGGTCGGTGTCGACCGACCGGAGCAGGCCCCGGTACCGGCGCCGTTCGTGGCCGGGAACGGTCTTCACGATCACGGCCTCGCCGACCGCCCGCTCGAAGTGCTCGATCCGGCGAAGCGGCCGCTCGACGCCGGGGCTCGACACCTCGAGCGTGTAGCGGCCGGGCACCGGATCGTGCTGATCGAGCAGGGGAGAGACGAGCCGGTTGACCTCGGTCAGGGCGTCGGTGGTGATGCCACCCTGGCCCGGCGTCGGCGGGAGATCGCCGGTGATCGGCGCCTCGACGGCCAGGCGGAGCGTGCCGCCGGACCACTGGACGTCGACCAGTTCGTTCCCGGTGGTGGCGATGATCGGGGTGAGCAGTTCGTACACCCGATCGGCCACGGGCGAGCCGAACCCACCGGTGCCGATCAGCTCGGCGCTCGTCGCGGCAGTCTCGTCGGCCGTCTCGGCGGGGGTGTCGGTCCCGGCGGGCGCGTCGGGGCGCTCGGTCGGTGTCATCCAGCTCACCTCCTCGATGGATCTCGATGGTCGCTCGGTCGGGTCCCGGTCGGACCGGCCCGATCGAAAAAGCGCGGGCTCGATGCCCACGCTGAGTCCATCCTATCGGGGAAGTGGCCACGTCCAGCGGTCAGGGGCGTGGCGGTAGGCTGCGGCGATGGGCTTCCTCGACTCGCTCAAGGCGTGGTTCCGGACCGAATCCAACGAGGCACGTGACCTCCTCGACACGACGAAGAGTCGGATGGAGGCCGATCTCGACCGCCGGGAGGCCGAGGCGGCGGCGACGCCAGCCGAGCGTATGGAGCAGCTGCAGGAGCAGATCGCCGACGGCGGCGATGCGTTCGACGCGATCCGGGACAAGATCGAGGGCCGTGGCCTGCGAGCGCAGGCGGTCGAGGAGGTGGCCGACGTCGACGGGGCCGCCGATCACGACATCGAGGACGCCGAGCTCGTCGACGAACCCGAGGGCGATGGCGGAACCGACGGCCGAACTGACGGCGGAGCCGCAGACGAGCCGACGGCCTGACCGGCTGACGGCCGGGTCGAGGCCGCTAGCGCTTCGTCCGCAACAGCTCGACGACCTGTTCGGAGGCGTTGGCGTCGTCGCCCCGCTCGTTGAGGTTGCGGCGACGGTCCTCCTCGGCGGCCCGCCTGGCCTCGTCCTTGGTCTTGACCGCCCGGGCCAGAGCGGCGTCCATACCCTCGTCGTTGATGAACTCGGCCCACTCGACGAGGGTGCCGACCATCTCGTCCTCTGGCACGACGGCGACGTTCTGCCCCTTGATGAAGAGGTGGCCCCGCTTGTTGCCGGCGGCGATGCCGATGTCGGCGTCGCGGGCCTCCCCCGGCCCGTTGACCACACAACCCATCACCGCGACCTGGAGTGGGATCTGGCGGTCCTCGAAGGCCTCCTGGGCGTCCTGGGCCACCTTGTAGACGTCGATCTCGGCCCGGCCACACGACGGGCAGGCGATGAGGTCGACGTTCTTTCGCTCCCGGAGCCCGAGCGACTCGAGCAGGACCCGCCCCATCTTGACCTCGTCGACCGGGTCGGAGGTGAGCGAGTAGCGGATCGTGTCGCCGATGCCCTCGGCCAGCAGGGTGGCGATGCCGGCGGTGGCCTTGACGATGCCGGCCGGCGGCGGTCCCGCCTCGGTCACACCGAGGTGCAGCGGGTGGTCGGTGGCCTCGGCCAGCTGCCGGTAGGCGTCGATCATCAGCGGCACGTTCGAGGCCTTGACCGAGATCTTGATGAGGTCGAAATCGACCTCGTCGAAGTAGGCGATCTCCTGCATGGCCGACTCGACCATGGCCTCCGGGGTGACCCGGTCGCCGTACTTCTTGTAGAGGTCGGGATGGAGGCTGCCGCCGTTGACCCCGATGCGGATCGGCACGTTGCGGTCGCGGGCCTCGGCCGCCACCGCCTTGATGTGTTCGGGCTTGCGGATGTTGCCCGGGTTCAGCCGCAGTCCGTCGACCCCCGCCTCCAGCGCCTCGAGAGCCCGCCGGTACTGGTGGTGGATGTCGGCGATGATCGGGATCGGGCTCCGGGGGACGATGCGGGCCAGGCCCTCGGATGCCTCGGGCTCGTTGCAGGTGCAGCGGACGATGTCGCAGCCGGCCGCGGCCAGTGCATAGATCTGCTGCAGGGTGCCATCGACGTCGGCCGTCTTCGTGATCGTCATCGATTGCACGGTGATGGGTGCCCCACCGCCGACCGGCACGTCGCCGACGGTGATCTGGCGGGTCTCCCTGCGCGGGAACGAAACGGCTCCGGCTTCCATGTGACGAACTCCTGGGGGGAACGAGATCGGCTGGTTGTCCGAGGTGCCTATCTCGAGATCGGTCGAACGATATCGAGATAGACGGTGGAGATCATGAGGAACGCCAACACCATCACGACGGCGTAGGTCAGCGGCAGCAGCTTGGCCACGTCCATGTGGTACGGCTTGCCCTTGCGGGAACGGATCCGTTCGTACGTGGCGATGGCGGCATGGCCGCCGTCGAGCGGCAGCAGCGGGAGCAGGTTGATCAGCCCGATGAAGATGTTGAGGATGGCCAACAGGGCGATCGGCTCGGCGATGTCGGTGTCGGGCTCGCCAGCGAAGCGGACGGCGCCGACGACGGAGATCGGGCGGTTCGCCTCGTCGTCGGTGACGCTGACGTCGGCTTGACCCTCGAACATCAGCGCCGCCAGGTCACCGAACGTCGACGGCGACAGGAACTGGGGGATGGAGGTGAGCGCCTGCCAGAACGTCCGACCGAAGAGTTCGAACGCAACCGGGAAGCTCCGTCGGTGCTCGAAGGTCGGTGAGACCCCGAGGAAGCCGTTGTCGCTCCCGTCGTCACGATCGGTGACGGTGGCCAGGGTGGTGCTCCTGACCTCGGTCGAGCCGTCGGGTGACTGCACGGTCAGGGCGATCTCCTCGCCCGGCCGGTCCTGGATGTACTCGACCAGCTCGCCCCAGTTCGTTGCGTCGGTGCCGTCGACGGCGATGATCGTGTCGCCGGGTTCGAGCTCGGCCTGGACCGCCGGCGTCTCGCCGGTCTCCAGCCGGGAGATCGTGGCGATCGACCACTGGTTCTCGTCGTCGACGCCGATGGCGATCGTCACGACCAGGAACAGCAGGATCGCCTGGATGAAGTGCATGATCGAGCCGGCGGTGATGACGAGCATGCGCCGCGGATAGCTCTTGTTCATGTAGGCCTTCGGCGCATCTTCCGGATCCTCGACGGGGTCGAGGTTGTGCATGCCGATGATGCGGACGAAGGCGCCGATCGGGAGCGACCGCACGCCGTACTCGACCCCGTTTCGATGGAACGACCAGATCCGGGGCCCCATGAACAGGAAGAACTGCGTGACCTTCATCCCGGTCCAACGGGCGGTCAGGAAGTGCCCGAGCTCGTGGAGGAAGATCATGATGACCAGCCCGAGCACCACGAAGAAGTAGCTCGGACCGGCCCAGAACCAGAGCATGGCGAACAGGCCGAGGATGAAGACGAGGCCGAGCGGGTTCGACTGCACCTCCTCGGGGTCACGTTCCCGGGGTTCGGCCATGACGAGCGGCGGGCGGTCCCGGCCCTCGTGCGGCGGTTCGGTGTCGGTCTTCGTCTGGTCGGTCATGGGCTCCGGTGCGTCGTTACCGCTCCGACCCGACGATACGCCATCGTTGGACGGGGCGCGGGGTCGGGTCGTCGGTCGGGGATGGCGGGATCGGGCCGCCGCCGGCGGTCACCGGCCGACCGGGCCCGTCGTCGAGCGGTCGAGTACGGATCCAGCGTACCGGCGGGCCTCGGCGTCGCCGGCCAGCACGGCGTCGAGCGAGTCGGCCGCTGCGCCGTCGGCCGCATCCATCGTCGTCGCGATCACCGGGGCGATGTCGACCCAGCGGATGCGTCCATCGAGGAAGGCGGCGACCGCCACCTCGTTGGCTGCGCTGAGCCAGGCCGGCGCCGTCCCGCCGACCCGCCCGGCCTCGAAGGCCAGGTCGAGACACGGGAAGGCGACCCGGTCGGGCGGCTCGAAGTCGAGTCGACCGAGGGTGGTCCAGTCGATGCGGCCGTAGGCGACGTCGAACCGCTCCGGGAAGGCAAGGGCGTAGGCGATCGGCAGGCGCATGTCGGGCTCGGAGAGCTGGGCCATCGTCGAGCCGTCGGCGTAGGTCACCATCGAGTGCACGATCGACTGCGGGTGCACCACCACCTCGATGTCGTCGATCGCCAGATCGTGACCGGCAGCACCGGCCGGCGACCCGAACAGCTCGTTCGCCTCGATCACCTCCAGGCCCTTGTTCATGAGCGTGGAGGAGTCGACGGTGATCTTCGGCCCCATCGACCACGTCGGGTGGGCCAGCGCTTCGTCGATGCTGACCTCGGCCAACGCCGAGGCGGAGCGGCCCCGGAACGGTCCGCCCGAGGCGGTGAGCTGGATCCGTTCGACCACCCGGTCGGTGCCAGCGGCCCGGAGGCACTGGTGGATGGCGGCGTGCTCGGAATCGACCGGCACCAACTCGGCGCCCGGGGTCGTCCTCGCCCCCTGCACGACGGGGCCGGCCGCAATCAACGACTCCTTGTTGGCCAGCGCCAGCCGGCGGCCGGCCCGGAGGCACGACAGCGTCACGGGCAGGCCGGCGAACCCGACGACGCCGTTGACGGTCACATCGGCCGTGGTGGCGATGTCCCCCATGGCGTCTGGCCCGACCAGGACGTCGATGCCGGCCGGGAGGCGGCTCCTGAGCTCGTCGAGGCGGGACTCGTCGGCCAGGGCAACGACCTCGGGCCGGTGGGCCTCGGCCTGGGCGACGAGCTCGTCGACCCGGGAGCCGGTGGCCAGGGCCACGATTCGGTACCAATCGGGTCGGCTGGCCACCACCTCGAGGGTCTGCGTGCCGATGGAGCCGGTCGAGCCGGCCACGGCCACCGTGGTGGTCATCGTCTGGCGCCGTGCGTCACTCAGATGAGGCCGCTGACCAGCCCGACGTAATAGGCGCCTGGCAGGGCGAACAGGAGGGCGTCGACCCGGTCGAGGACCCCGCCGTGGCCGGGCAGCAACGTGCCCATGTCCTTGATCCCGAGGTCACGCTTGACCACCGACTCGGCCAGGTCGCCGATCGGGGCGAGGAGCCCGACGACGGCGCCGAGGGCGATGGCCGGCAGCAGGTTGCCGTCCCACAGGGTGCCCATCTCGGTGATGCCGATGGCGAAGCCGGCGAACACCGCGGCCAGGAACCCGGTGGTGGTGCCCTCCCACGTCTTGTTCGGGCTCGCCGGATGGAACGGTCTGCGCCCGTAGGCCCGGCCTCCGACGTAGGCCATCGTGTCGGAAACGACCGTGATGATGATGGCGGCCAGCAGCAGCTCGACCCCACCCTCGCTCCGGAGCATCAGGCCGGCGAAGGCGGCCAGCCCACCGATCCAGAAGATGCCCATCATCGTGAGGCTGAGGTTGAGGACCGGGCGCTCGGTGTCGGCACCGACGAGGTACCACAGGCTGCCGAACACCACGGTCAGGCCGATGATCAGCGGCAGGGCGGCGTCGCCGCGGTAGTAGGCGGCGGCCGGAGCGGCGGCGGTGCCGACGATGCCGAGGAGGTTGGCCGGACGGAGCCCGGCGAGGCGCATGGCGTTGTAGAGCTCGACGACGCCGACGATGGCGGCGACGACGACCAGCAGCAGCGTGGTCTCTGGCCCGAAGCGCATGGCGGCCAGGAGCAGGGCGACGAGGGCGACGCCGACGCCGATGGCGGCCGGCAGGTTGCGACCGCTGCGACGGTTGCCCTCCTCGATGATCTCGTCGAGGTCGAGGTCGAAATCGTCGTCTCGGACCGGTTCCCGGTCGAGGCGCTCGTCGCGCCGGCCACGGCCGCCGCGATCGTCTCGGTCGAGGCCCCGGACCCGTGACCGGCTGGCCGGCTCACGGATCCGTTTGGGCGGGTCGGCGAACTCGATGTCGTCGATGCTTGGAACGCTGCCCTCGTCGTCGAGCATCGATCGACGCTCCGACCGCGGCTGGCCACGGCGTGCCTGGTCTCGGAGACCGTCGAGCTCGTGCTCGCCGGTGACGGACGTCCGGTGCGGCGGGCCGGGGCGGGGCGACGGCGTCGAGGTGCCGGCGGCCGGCATGTCGGGCCGGGATCGGTGGTCGGGGCTGGTCGGCCACGTCTGACGATCGTCGGCGGCACCCGGGCGGGGCGCCGGAGCCGGCCCGGCCTCCCGGCCGTCTGGGTCTCGTCTGACCCGGGGAGCCGGGGCGTGACGGGCGGCCGGGGCCGGCGCCCGGTCCGGGGCACGGTCGAGGGCTCCGTCGGGGGCGTCGCCGGGCCAGCTCTGCTCCGCCGGGGGCGGACGGCGCCCGGGGGCGGCGGCGATGGGCGGATCGGCCGTCGGGGCCGGGTCGGCCAGCCGGGCCCTCGGTGGAGGCGGGGTGGCACGGCGGTAGTGCTCGTCCTCTTCCTCCTCGTCGTCTTCCTCGTCGGAGTCGAGCCGGATGGACTCGGCGTCGGCGAACACGTCGGCCAGGTCGGGCCCGGACCAGGTCGGATCGTCGCCGTGCCAGCTCGGGCCGGCGACGTCGCCCCACATGCCGGACTTCTGCTCCTTCTCCGAGAGCACGGCCGGCACCTGGCCGGTCGGTGGAGCCGTCCAGTGCTGGAGCCCGGCGGCCTCGACGTCGGCCGCCGCCTTCCGCTCGGTCGGCGAGAGCCCGTCGGTCAGGTCGACCTCGGCGTCCTTGATCACCGGCACCTTGCCGAACGTGTTGGGGTCGTTGGTCGGCGGCGGCTCGAACAGGTCGAAGACGCTCGGCTCACCTTCGCCTGCGTCGTTGTCCGATCGGTCGTCGTACCTGTCGGCCATGTCCTGTCCTTTCACGAACGTCTGGGCCGGCTCGCCACCTGCGGCTGGTGGCGGGTACGGCGGGGGGTTCCCTGACGTCTGGTGGCGGCCTCGGTCACCGGTGCCACCTGGTTCGCTACACCTCGAGCAGCTCGTCTTCTTTGTCGGCGAGGGCACCGTCGACCGCAGCCTCGCTCTGCTGGGTCAACTTGTCGAGGTCCTTCTCCGCTCGGCTGACCTCGTCTTCGCTGAGGTCGTCGGCGTTCTCGAGCTCCTTGCGGGCGTCTCGCCGGATGTTGCGTATCGAGATGCGTCCGTCCTCGGCCATCTTCTTGACCATCCGGACGAGGTCCTTGCGGCGCTCCTCGGTCAGCGGGGGGAAGTTCAGTCGCAGCGAGCGGCCGTCGTTGCTCGGTGAGATACCGAGGTCGGACAGGCGGATCGCCCGCTCCACCGCCTCCAGGTTCGCCGGGTCGTGCGGGGTGACGATCAGCTGGCGAGCCTCGGGGATCGACACCGACGCCACCTCGATCAGGCGAACCTCGACGCCGTACGCCTCGACCTGGAGCCGCTCGACGAGCTGGGGCGCGGCCCGACCGGACCGGACCGAGGCGAATTCGGTACGCGAGTGGGCGATCGCCTTCTCCATCCGATCCTTGGCGTCCTCGAGCACCAGCTCCGCAAACTCGCTCATCTGACCATGGTACCTATCGACTCACCGCACAGTAGGCCTCGCAGATTGCCATCGGCCATGAGATCGAAGACCACGATGGGTAGGTCGTTCTCCTTGGCGTGGGTGATCGCCGTCGAGTCCATCACCCGGAGGTCCCGATTGAGGACGTCGAGATAGGTCAGCTCGTCGATCTTGGTCGCCTCGGGGTTGGTGCGGGGATCGTCGGTGTAGATCCCGTCGACCCCGCCGTGGGTGCCCTTCAACAGCACCTCGGCGTCGATTTCGACGGCCCGGAGGGCGGCCGTGGTGTCGGTAGTGAAGAAGGGGTTGCCGGTGCCGGCGGCGAAGATGACGACGCGATCCTTCTCCAGGTGGCGGATCGCCTTTCGGCGGATGTACTCCTCGGCCACCTGGGGCATGCGGATCGCCGACTGCAGCCGCGTCGGGACCTCCTTCTGTTCCAGCACGTCCTGGAGGGCGAGGCCGTTCATCACGGTGGCCAGCATGCCCATGTAGTCGGCCTGGGCCCGGTCGAGCCCGCCCTCGGCGCCGGCGAGACCGCGCCAGAAGTTGCCACCGCCGACGACAACCGCGACCTCGACGCCGAGGTTGGTCCTGGCGTCGATGATGTCGTCGCTGATGCGTTCGAGAACCTTCGAGTCGATGCCCGACTCCCCGTCGCCGGCGAAGGCCTCACCGGACAACTTCAGCAGGATGCGACGCCATCGAGGTTGGCACGGTTCGCTCACGCTTGCCTCCGTCTGCGACCGCTCGGGCCGCCGTGGATCGTCTGGCCCGGTCGGGCCGCCTGGTTGTCAGCGCCCGGGTGGGGCGCCGTTCGACCCTGGTTGGGCCGGGTGGGGGGTTGGGGGTCGGGCCGTCACCGGCCCGATGCCACGATAGTCGCCCGAGCGGTTCCCGGCCGCCCGGCGCCGACCACCGATGGTGGCCGAGGCGGGCCGGGAGCGGGCCGGGGTCGGTTCAGCCGCCGACCTGGGCGAAGACGAAGCGGCTGATCGAGCCGTCGCCGATCTTGGCCTTGACCGTCTCCTTGTCGCCGAAGAGACCCTGCTCAAGCAGGACCCGCTCGCCGTACCAGGAGTTGAGTCGGCCCTCGACGATCTTCGGCCAGGCCGCCTCGGGCTTGCCCTCGTTCTTGGTGATCTCGAGCAGCGCCGCCCGCTCCTTCTCGACCTCGTCGGCCG
>JBCCVL010000208.1:0-9488 GCA_039195375.1 Actinomycetota bacterium | reverse complement strand
TCGACCAGATCCTCGAGGGGCGGCTCACGATCAACATCATCTCCTCCGAGATGCCGGGTGAGTCGCTCGACTCCGAGCCCCGCTACCGACGCTCGACCGAAATCATGTACGCCCTGCGGGAGCTGCTCGACCGCCGCCCGGTCGACCTCGACGGCGATTTCGTGAGGCTGACCATCGACCCGCCCCGGATCTCGACCGTCTCCGGTCGCAGCCCGCTGTTCTACTTCGGCGGGCTGTCGCCGGCGGCCAAGGAGTGTGCGGCGGCTGGCGCCGACGTGTTCCTGATGTGGCCGGACACCACCGACAAGGTCAAGACGGTCATGGACGAGATGGACGAGCGGGCCGCGTCGAAGGGCCGCCACCTCCGCTACGGGTGGCGCTCCCACGTCATCGTCCGCGACACCGAGGACGAGGCCAGGGCCGCCGCCGACCGCCTCCTGTCGAAGCTCGACGACGAGGAGGGTCGGAAGATCCGCCAGCGGTCGCTCGACTCGACGTCGGCCGGGGTGGCCCGCCAGGCCGAGCTGCGGGAGTCGTCCGACGACGACGGCTACGTCGAGCGGCACCTCTGGACCGGTGTCGGTCGAGCCCGATCGGGGGCCGGGGCCGCCATCGTCGGCGACCCCGACCAGGTGCTCGGCAAGATCCGGGAGCTGCAGGAGGCGGGCGTCGGGGCGTTCATCCTCTCCGGCTACCCCCACCAGGCCGAGTGTGACCTCTTCGCCCGCTACGTGCTGCCCGAGCTCGACCACGGTCGCCTCGAGTTCGAGCCGGCCCCGGTCTCGCTGGACTGACGGGGGAGGGGCGGGCGGTGCACCGGATCCTGGCTCGGGGCGCCGACGACGACTGCCTCCGACCGGCCGAGTACGACGATCTCGACCGCCAGCTGGCCGCCGGTGCCTTCGTGTGGCTCGATGTCGAGGGCCGCGATCCAGCCGAGCTCGACCGGTTGGGCGAGCGGTTCGGGTTCGACCCGGCGGCGATCGAGGACATCCTCGACGTCGAGCAGCTCCCGAAGTTCGACGACTACGGCGATCACCTCTTCGTCGTCCTCCACGCGCTCACCGCGGACGGCGAGCGGCTCGACACCCACGAGGTCGACTGCTTCGTGACCCGCCAGGTCCTGGTGACGGTCCGCAACGACCACATCGCCGGCCTGGCGTGGTTGTGGGACGCCGTCCAGGCCCATCCCCACATGGCCGAGCACGGCTCGGACGAGCTCTTCGCCCAGCTGGCCGAGGTCATGGGTCGGCGCTACATCGAGGTCATCACCGCCTTCGACGCCAGGATCGACGCGCTGGCCGACGGCGCCCTGGCCGCCGACCCGAACGTGCTGGCCGAGGTCCAGGTCCTGCGGCGGGAGGAGGCCACGATCCGGCGGGTGCTGTCGCCCCAGCGGGTCGTGATCGGGGCGCTGCGGTCCAACGTCGGTGCCTTTCTGACCCCGAGCTCGGTCCGGCTGCTGACCGACGCCTACGACGTGCACAACGTCGTCGTCCAGTCGCTCGAGTCGACCAGGGGCCTGCTGACCGACACCCTCGACACCTACCGGGGTGCCTCGGCCGAGCGCCAGGCCCGAGCGGCGACCGTGCTCACCGTGTACGCCGCCATCCTGTTGCCGTTGTCGTTGATCACCAGTTGGTACGGGATGAACGTCGCCGACCTGCCCGGCTCCGACAGCCGGCTCGGTTGGGTCACCGTCACCGCGATCATGGCGCTGTTCGCCGCCGTCTCGTGGGTGGTCTTCGTCCGGGCCGGCCTGATCGGCCGGCCCCGGCTGCGGACCGGTCGCCGGCTCGTCAGCGGTCTGGCCGACGTGGCCAGCGCCCCCGTCCGACCGGTCACGATGCTGCGCCGGTCGACCAGGCGCCCGCCCCGTCAGCCGTGACCGTCAGGACGACGATCGTCAGGCGACGATCGTCACCGGTGTGCCGAGGGGCACGGTTGCGGCGAGCGCCGAGATCACCTCGTTCGAGACCCGCACGCAGCCGGCGCTGATGGCTGAGCCGAGCTGCCCTGGCTCGTCGGTCCCGTGCAGCGCCAGTGCCGGTAGTCCACCCTGGAAGCTCGACAGCACCTCGGAGAAACCGGACAGGGCGAGGATCCACGGGCCGTAGTCGCCGTCGGGGACCGGCTGGGCGATGATGTCGCGGATGTAGAACCGACCGAGTGGCGTCAGTGTGGCCGGACGTCCGGTGACCGCACTGGTGGTCAGGACCAGGTCGTCGCCGTCCCAGACGGTCACGGTGGCGTCAGACAGGTCGACCTCGGCCCGGTGGGTCACCGTCGAGAGCTCCACCGCCGACCGCGGGATCCAGCCCTCCTGCCCGTTCGGCATCACCGGAAGCGACACCTTGACCCAGTCGTCCGAGCTGGTGTCGTCCACCACCAGGAAGGTGCGGTCGCCGTCGAACTGGGTCGGGTTCGGGAACCAGTGGGTCACGGTCCCGGCGCCCGGTTCGGGTCGACTCCCGACGCCGTCGCCGACGACGGTGGCGACGGTCGCCGGCGGGGCCGGGGGTGTCGGCCAGCTCGCCGGGTCGTCCACCAGCGGCCACGGGCCGGCGGCCGTTGCACCGTCGGCCTCATCCGGATCGTGCGCCTCGTCCGGTCCGTCGTCCGCGTCTGTCGCTGTCGCCGGCAGGCGGGCCGGCGTCGCCGCAGCGAGCACGTCCTCACCGTCGATCGGTTCGGGCCCCGGCGCCGTCGACCCCTGACCCGACTGGGCGAACTGGACGACGGAGCCGACGGCCAGCAGGCCCCAGGCGACCATGAGGACGACGCGCGATCGGGTCATGGCCTCCGAGTCGGCCAGGCCCTCGCCGACATGAGCGGTGCGGCCGGTTTGTCCGCTGCGACGGGGTCAGTGGCGGTAGATCAGCGGCCGAGGCGGACCGGGGTCTCGCCCGAACCGGTGGCATCCGCCGTGTCACCGGCGGCGGCTGCTGCGTCGGCGACCCCGGTGATGCACTCGTCGTCGCCCCGGGCGACGGAGGACGTGACGGCCACCTCGGTGGCGCCGTAGAGCGAGCCGAGCAGGCCCTTGACCATGCCTCGGTCGACCGCGCAGATCACCGGGTGCTCGATGGCCACGTCGCCGAAGGGGCAGTGACCCGACACGATCCGCAGGTCCTCGCCATCGCCCTGGGCGTGGGCGGCGAAGCCGTGGGCCGAGAGGGCGTCGGCCACCACGTGGAGGGCGGAGCGGAACGACCGCTGACCCTCGCTGGTGTCGCCCATCGTCGACGCCATCTGCTTGCCGAACTCCAGCCCGACCTCCTCGGCCAGCTCCGACGCCTCCTCCACCGGCAGGCGGGACAGCGCCTTGCCGAGCAGGGTGACGAGGATGTCGTCGTGGCCGACGTCGAAGTCGAGGGCCAACTCCTGCTCGGTGGCCCGGTAGGCCTTGGCCGGGCGCCCGGCCCCGGCGGACGGCCGTTGCCCGATCTCCAGGTAGGCGCCGCCGGCCAGCTTCTCGAGGTGATGGCGGGCGACGTTGGCGTGCAGCCCGGTTGCCTTGGCCACCTCGGATGCGGTCAGCCCGTCGGCGTGTTCGCGAACCAGCAGGTAGATGTTGCGACGCGTCGGATCGCCGAACGCCGAGGTGATCGCGTTCACCAGGTTGGCGAACTCCGTCGGGTTGAGGGCTCGAGAAGCCACATCGGTAGTCTACGTCGCAGAGGAGGTTCGTATCGCCTCGGGCGACCGACCCGACCTCACCCCCCTCCGTCCGGTCAAGCTGTGTGGCCGGATGTCAAGCGTCACCCCCACCCCCTACGGGAGGAGCCCCGTCGTGTCGGTCACCCAGGAAGCGGTCATCGAGGCCCTGCGGCCGGTCCAGGATCCGGAGCTGCACCGCAGCATCGTCGACCTCGGCATGGTCTCCCGTGTCGACATCAACGGCGAGACCGTCGTGGTCGCCGTCGACCTGACGATTCCGGGGTGTCCCCTCAAGGCCGAGATCAACACCGCGGTCACCACCGCCGTTACCGCCCTCGACGGGGTCGATCGGGCCAGCGTCGAGTTCGGGGTGATGACCGACGAGCAGCGGGAGAACATCCGTCGCCAGATCCATGGCGACCCCGGTGCCACCGCCGGCTCGCAACAGGCCCACGGCCACGCCGAGGGCCGGGCGATCCCGTTCGCCGACCCGGACAACCGGACCAGGGTGATCCTGGTCGCCTCGGGCAAGGGCGGCGTCGGCAAGAGCTCGGTCACGACCAACCTCGCCGTTGCGCTGGCGGCCCGTGACCACAGCTCAGGGCGAAAGAACAAGGTCGCCGTCGTCGACGCCGACGTGTGGGGGTTCTCGGTTCCCCGGATGCTCGGCGTCGAGCGGGACCCGGTGGTGATCGACGAGATGATCGTCCCGCCCGAGGCCAACGGCGTCAACTGCATCTCGATGGGGTTCTTCGTCGAGGAGAACCAACCGGTCATCTGGCGTGGGCCGATGCTGCACAAGGCGCTCGAGCAGTTCCTGACCGACGTCTACTGGAACGATCCCGACTTCCTCGTCGTCGACCTGCCGCCCGGTACCGGCGACATCGCCCTCTCGTTGGCCCAGTTCCTGCCCAGGTCCGAGCTGCTCGTCGTCACCACCCCGCAGCCGGCGGCCCAGAAGGTGGCCCAGCGGGCCGCCTACATGGCCCACAAGGTCAGGATCACGGTTTCGGGTGTCATCGAGAACATGAGCTGGTTCACCGGCGACGACGGCAAACGTTACGAGCTGTTCGGCGCCGGCGGGGGCCAGGTCCTGGCCGAGGAGCTCGAGGTGCCGCTGCTGGCCCAGATTCCCCTGGTGCCGGCGCTGCGGGAGGGGGCCGACGACGGCAACCCGATCGCCGCCCGTCCCGAGACCGAGGCCGGCGCCGCCTTCGCCGATCTGGCCGAGCGGGTCGACGTCGAGTTGGCCCCGACCAAGCGCTACCGCTCCGAGCTCAAGATCATGTAGCCGAGGCCGGGCCGCAGAGCCGGTCCCGGCGCAGCGAAATTCGCCGTTCGATCGTCCCCGGTGCGGGTCCGAGCCAGTACCGTGGACCGCATGGACGTACGGATCGGGATCGCCGAGAGTTCGCAGGTCATCGAGGTCGAGCTGGACAACGACACCGACCGTGATGCGCTGAAGTCCCGCATCGAGTCGGCCGTCGCCGGGTCGTCCGAGGTGCTCTGGCTGACCGATCGCAAGGGCAAGGATCTCGCGGTCCCGGCCCAGCGCATCGCCTTCATCGAACTCGGCACCACCGACACCGAGCGAAGGATCGGCTTCGGCGCCTGAGCCGGCGCCGAAGGGCGCCGAGGGGTCTCGCACCACGCTGCGGATCGTTGCCGGCAAGGGCGGCGTCGGCAGGACAACGGTCACCGCCGCACTGGCCACCCGGGCCGCGGCCGGCGGGCGCCGGGTGCTCGCCGTCGACGCGCTCGGCACCGGTGACCTCGACCGGCTCGTCGCCGACTGGTCGACGCCGCCGGCGTTCGAGACGCTCCGGCTGACCACCGGCGAGGCCCTGGACCAGTACCTCAAGATCTACCTCCGCCTCCCGATCGGTCCTCGTCGCCTCGGCCCCCTCGCCCGCATCTTCGACTACGTGTCGGCCGCGGCCCCCGGGGTTCGGGAGATCCTGGTCATCGGCAAGATCGGTTGGGAGGTGCGCCGCGGTGTGTGGGACGAGATCGTGGTCGACGGGCCGGCCACCGGCCACGTGGTCGAGCTGCTCGACGCCCCCCGCACCATGGCCGAACTCGTCCCGAGCGGACCGCTGGCCGAGCAGACCGGCTGGCTGCGGGCCATCCTGGCCTCGCCCCGAACGGGGGTGATCGTGGTCTCGAGCCCGGACGAGCTGTCGGTGACCGAGACCGGCGAGCTCGTCGATCGGCTGACCGCCGACACCGAGACCGGCGTCGACCTGCTGGTGGCGAACCGCATGCCGCCGTCGCTCGGGCCGGCCGGGCGACGCGAGGCGGCCGAGCGGGCCGGTGGCGACGGCCTCACCGCGGGGCTGGCCGCCCTGGCGCTCGATCGCCACGAGGTGGCCGAGACCGGGCTGGAGCGACTGCGGGCGATCCGGGGCGGTCGCTCGCTCCCGGTCGCCACCGCAGACGACGATCCCGACGATCCCGTCGCCGCGGTCGTCGCCGGGCTCGCCGCCGTACGGGACGACGTGTGGACGCCGTGACGTGACGGGCCAGCCGTTGAGCCGGGCGTCTGGTGATGTGAACGCCCTGGACGAGATCCTGGCCGGCCAGCAGGTCGTCGTCGTCGTCGGACCGGGCGGGGTCGGCAAGACGACAACGGCCGCCGCCCTGGCCATCCGGGCGGCCCGCAACCATGGCAGACGGGTCGTCGTTGTCACCGTCGACCCGGCCCGTCGCCTGGCCGAGGCGCTCGGGATGGCCCGCCTGGTCGAGGAGCCGATCCTGGTCCCGGTCGGGGAGGGGGGCCGGTTGTGGGCGGTGATGATCGACATGGCCCGTGGCTGGGATCGGGTGGTGGAGGCCACCGCGCCAGACGACCGGACCAGGCAGCGGTTGCTCGACAACGGCCTGTACCGGACGCTGACCCGGCGCTTCATCCAGAGCCACGACTACATCGCCCTCGATCACCTGTTGACCCTCGACGGCGACGACCGGCACGACCTGATCGTCATCGACACGCCGCCGTCCCGCCACGCCATCGACCTGATCGACGCTCCGGGCCGGATGATCGAGTTCTTCGACAGTCGCCTGCTGCGGTGGCTGACCGCCGGTGCCGGCTCCGGGATCGGCGGCGCCGCCGCCCGACCGTTCCTCGCCGTGGCCGAGCGGTTGCTCGGCGACCGGTTCCTCACCCAGATCGTCGAGTTCTTCACCCTGTTCGCCCGGCTGCGCCCGAACTTCGTTGACCGCTCCCGCCGGGTCGAGGAGCGCCTCGCCGCACCGGACACCTCCTATGTTGCGGTGACGACCACCGACCCGGCCGTCGTGGCCGGGACCGAGGAGCTGCTGGCTGGGCTCCGGGATCGTCAGCGGGCGCTCGGGCTCGTCCTCGTCAACCGCCTCCTGCCCGGGCTCACCCTCGACCGGGCACCGACGGCCTGGAAGCTCGGGTTCGACCCCGGGGCCGACGCCGATCCGGTTGGCGAGGTCGACGAACCGTCGTTGGCCACGGCCATCGACGTGCTCGTCGCCCGGGCCAGGTCCGCCGACCTTCCCGCAGTGCCGGCGACGACACCGGTGGTCGGTGTCCCGGTGTCGATCGGCGATCTCACCGACGTCGATGCCCTGGCCCGCCTGCTCGAACCCGGCCCGTGACCCGAGCGTCGACCCGGGGCGATCGGCCGACGGCCCGGGTCGCATCGACCGTCTCGTAGGCTCACCACATGGCCACCCTCGGGGAGCTGACCCGTCAACACATGGCGCTCGATGCCGGCGCCCGCGGCCACCTGCGTCGTCTCGTCGGATCGTGGGCCCCGATGTCGGACCTCAGCTTCTCCGACCTGCTGCTCTTCGGTCTGACCGAGCAGTCCCTTCCCGACGCCGAGCTGGTGGTGCTCAGCCAGGTCAGGCCGGCCACCGCCCAGACCCTCTACGTCGACGACCAGATCGGCCGCCTGATCCCGATCGAACAGCGACCGCTCGTTCGCCAGGCGTTCGAAACCGGCGAGGTCAACGAGGAGGAGATCGAGCTGTTGACCCTCGGCCGCCGGGTCCGCATCACGGCCATCCCGGTCCTCCACGAGGGGGAGGTGCTGGCCGTGGTGTCGCGCGAGAGCCGCCAGTTGGAGGATCGGCTCCCGTCCGAGCTGGAGTGGACCTATCTCGACGTGTTCCAGCGGCTGTCGCAGATGATGGCCGACGGTGCGTTCCCGTTCCCGTTCGAGGACGCGGTCAGCGAGGAGTCGCCCCGTGTCGGCGACGGCGCACTGGTGCTGGAGGCCGGCACCCGGGTCACGTTCTCGTCGCCGAACGCCGTCTCGGCGTTGCACCGGGCCGGCTACCACGGGCGGATCGTCGATCGACGGCTGGAGGACCTCGGGTTCGACGGGGGGCTGATCGAGAGTGCCTACAAGCTGCAGGTGCCGATCCTCTCCGAGCTGGAGCGGGGCGACAACGTCACGATCCTCACCCGGATCCTGCCGCTGATCGCCGACGGCGCCGTCACCGGTGCCCTGGTGCTGATGCGAGACGTGTCCGACCTCCGCCGCCGCGACCGGATGCTCGTGTCGATGGACGCCACCATCAAGGAGATCCACCACCGGGTCAAGAACAACCTGCAGACGGTGTCGTCGCTGCTGCGGATCCAGGGGCGGCGCCTGGAGAGTCCCGAGGCCAAGACCGCAATCGACGAGTCCGTCAGGCGGATCCAGTCGATCGCCACCATCCACGAGATGCTCGCCGCCAGCGGTGGCGACGAGGTGGCGCTGACCGAGGTCATCCAGCCGATCACGTCGATGGCCGAGAGCTCGCTTGTCTCGTCGGATCGGCCGATCCGGTTCCGGCTGGTCGGGGAGGGACCGATGCTGTCGGCCAGCAAGGCGAGCTCGCTCGCCGTTGTCATCACCGAGCTGCTCCAGAACGCCATCGAGCACGGATTCCCGCCGGGCACCGAGGGCGGCGCGGTCACCGTCGAGCTGGTCAACGCCCCGACCGAGCTCCGGGTCCGGGTCCACGACGACGGGGTCGGGGTGGCCGACGACTTCGATGTCGCCACCTCCGGCGGTCTCGGCCTGACCATCATCTCCACCCTGATCTCCGGGGAGCTCGGTGGCGAGCTCAGGATCAAGCCGGCCACCGGCCCGCAGCGGGGCACGGTGGCCGAGGTACGGGTCACGATCGGCGACGGGCCCGACTAGCGATGGACAACCCCGACGTGACCCCCGGTCGACCGATGACCGGGAGTGCGACGAAGGACGGTCGGCGAATGGAGACGGGCCGGGCACCTGGGCCCGACCCGGTTCTCAGCGGCGTCGGCTGAGGTAGGTGCGGCGGAGGTGGCGGCGATCCTCCTCGGAGGTGCCACCCCAGACGCCGGAGTCCTGGTTGCTCGACAGTGCGAACTCGAGGCAGGGGACCTGCGACGGGCAGGCCATGCAGACGGCCTTGGCCGCCTCGATCTGTTCGACGGCTTGGCCGGTCGTCCCGATCGGGAAGAACAGCTCCGGACTGGTGTCGCGGCAAGCCGCAACACCTCTCCAGGAGAGATCCGGATCGGGATCCGGCCTCCGGTCAGCGACCCGTTGGGCGATCTCTTCGAATTGCTCGAAGCCCGGGGGCCTGGTGAACTCCTTCGAACCGATGACGGTCACGTCTCCTCCCTCAAGCGTGCGTCGATGGTCGGGTACCTGGCGGTCGAGGCGCGCCGAATCAGGCACCCTGGATCCGTGTGTCCCTGGGCCTGGCTCCTGCGCTTCCCTTGATGAAACAGTAGACGATTGTTTAGAAGTTCGTAAAGAGTAGGTGCCGAACAAAAACGCCCAATGTTCACGTCGGCGAGGTTGTCGACGTTCCTTCGG
>JBCCVL010000207.1:0-9540 GCA_039195375.1 Actinomycetota bacterium | reverse complement strand
CGCTCAGCCGGTCGGGGCGCTCGACCGCATCGCCTGCAGCAGGGGGCCGACGAGGTGCGCGGCGCCGGCCAGTGACTCGAACAGGACGGTGGTGCGCTCGTCACCCGGGTCGAGCCGGCCCATCAGCTCGATCCCGATGAACAGACAGGAGATGGCGTGGGCCAGGTCGCCGGTCGGTACCACCTGACCGAGCACCGAGCCCTGAAGGCTCCGTTGCAGCGCGGCTTCGACGAGGTCGTCCCACGGCCGCAGGATCTCGACGATCCGCTTGCCGACGTCGCAGTCGCTCGGCCAGCCGGCGACCAGTGCGGTCAGCGCCGACTGGTCGCCGTCGACGTCGTCGCGCTGCAGATCGAGCGCCACCTCGACCAGGCCGGCCAGCGAGTCGACCTCCTCCAGGCGGGGCCGGAACCGGTCCATCCGCCGACCGTTGGCCCGCTGGAGCGCCTCGAGCAGGAGCTCCTCGATCGATCCGAAGTGGTAGAAGACCAGCGCCTGGTTGAAGTCGCCGGTCCTGGCGATGGCGCGGGCGCTCGTGCCGACCAGGCCCTCCGCTCGCACCGTTTCCAGTGCGGCATCGAGGATCCGATCCCGCGTCTGTGTACCGGCGCGGCTGCGCCGCCGTTCCCCTGTTGTGCCCATCACGTTCATTGTGCCAACCACGCGGGGCTCGTGCGTGATCAGGGCGCCCGATCGGCGATCGCGGTCCGGAGCCGCTCGGCCTGGTCTGGCGACAGCCCCCGATGGGCCAGTTGCTCGACCGGCGCCTCGTCGAGGTAGCGGCGCAACGCCGCAGCCCGTTCGTCGTCGACGACGAACGGACGAAGCGGATCCTGCTGGATCCGGATGGTGAACAGGATCCATCCACTGACCGGGAGCCGACGCAACGTCTGGCGCTCGCTGCGGAGGTGGAGGTCGTCGAGGCAGCGGTCGGCCTCGACCAGGGGGTCACCGTTGGGCGGCCGATCGGGCTGGAACAGCGACGGGTCGGGGTGCACGAACCAGTTGCGGCGCAACACGATCCGCTCGCCGAGGTGGTCGAAGAGGCGGTCGACCCGGCTGGCCAGGTGCCGGTCGTAGCCATCGACCGGGCCGTGGGTCGCGGTGATCGACCGGCCGACCTTCTCGTCGAGCCGCCACCGACTGGGGAAGCACAGCGAGGCGGCGGCCAGGACCCAGGTGCCGTCCCCCGGGCGGACGAGGCAGAGGTCCTCCTGGACCGAGCGACCGGCCCGATCGAGCGGGTGGAGGTCCCCGTCGCCGGTCGTCGGCCCGTCGAGGTCGAGTCGGACGAGCACGCCGTCGACGAGGTCGAGCGTCTCGCGGCCCGCTGTCAGCACCCCGTCCTCGGCGCCCGACTCGATGGCGAAGACCTCCCCGTGGCGATCGGCGCTGAGCTGCTCCTTCAGGGACAGCTCGGCCTGGCGACGACCGTCGACCACCAACCACGGCCGGTCACCGAGCTGCCGGGTCCCGAGCCGGCGCCAATGGCCCGCCGGGTCGAGGTCGATCTCGTCGAACCAACCCTGACCGGACCAGACCGTGTCATCCATCACCCTCCAGGGTATTGCCGGACGATTCTCCCGGCAGCCCGGCCGCTTGTACCCTGACCCCGTGACCGAGACCGACAACGAGGCCCGCCTGGCCGCCACGATCGAGGCCATCGGCCCGCTGGTCGTCGCCTTCTCCGGCGGCGTCGACTCTGCACTCCTGGCCGTCGCCGCCAACAGGGTCCTCGGCGACGACGCCATGGCCGTGACCGCCGACTCGGCGTCGCTGGCCGATGGTGAGCTCGACCACTGCCGCTCGTTGGCGGAGCGCCACGGGCTGGCCTGGCGGGCCGTGGTCACCGACGAGCTGACCGATCCCCGCTACCGGGCCAACGACGGCGACCGCTGCTTCTGGTGCAAGTCGGCCCTGATGGACCAGCTCCAGCCGCTGGCCGAGGCCCGCGGCGCCACCGTGGCCCTCGGCGTCAACCTCGACGATCTCGGCGACCACCGCCCGGGACAGGAGGCGGCCGCCGAGCGGGGCGCCCGCTTCCCGCTCGTCGAGGCCGGACTCGACAAGGCGGCGATCCGGGCCATGGCGCAGCAGTGGGGCCTGGAGGTGTGGGACCGGCCGGCCATGCCCTGCCTGTCGAGCCGTCTCCCCTACGGAACCGCGGTGTCGGTCGATCTGCTGAGCCGGGTCGACCGGGCCGAGGCCGCGATCCGCCGTCTCGGCTTCGCCGACGTGCGGGTTCGCCACTACGACGACACGGCCAGGATCGAGGTCCCCGCCGCCGATCTCGCCGCCGTCGTCGAGCGGGCCGACGAGATCGTCGCCGGGGTGAGTGCGGCCGGCTACCGCTACGTCACGCTCGACCTCGCCGGCCTGCGAAGCGGCAACCTCAACGGCGCCCTGGCTCTCCATGAGTCCTGACGACCGGCCCGACCACGACCGGCCCGACCACGACCGGCCCAACCACGACCGGCCCAACCACGGCCAGACGGAAGCGGCCCGCCTCGACCTCGGCCGGACCGAACGCATCGACCTGCCCGAAGCCGTCTACTGCCGGTCCAAGACCGTCGAGCAGTGCGTCGACATCGTCACCACGATGTTGGCCGACGGGACCGACGCCGTGATCGCCACCAGGACGACCGACGAGCAGCGCCTGGCCCTCGAGGCCATCGAACCGGAGGCATCGGCCGCGGGCACGCTCGTGTGGCGGCCCCGCAAGGCCACCGGCGCAACCGCCGCCGTCGTCGCTGCCGGCACCTCGGACCTGCCGGTGGCCGAGGAGTGCCGGCTCACGCTCGAGGCGATGGGTCACGGAGTCGACCTCAGCGTCGACGTCGGCGTCGCCGGTCTCCACCGGCTGCTCGACGTCGTGCCATCGCTGGCGACGGCCGACGTCATCGTGGCCGTCGCCGGCATGGAGGGCGCGCTGCCAACCGTGCTCGGCGGGCTGGTGGCCCAGCCGCTCATCGCCGTGCCGACGTCGGTCGGCTACGGCTCGGCGTTCGAGGGCATGACCGCCCTGGCCGGGATGATGACGAGCTGCGCCCCCGGTGTCGCCGTGATCGGCATCGACAACGGCTACGGCGCCGCCTGCGCCGCCCACCGGTTCCTCCGCCGGCTCGGCTCCGACCGGGTATGACCGGCGAGCGGGCCAGGCCCGAGAACGACCCGGCGCGGTCGACTGCGGGATCGGCCGTCGAGTCGACCGCCGGCCCGGTCCGTCACGTCTGGTTCGACCCGACCTTCGGGGCCGCCGGCGACATGCTGCTCGGGGCCCTGCTGGGCCTCGGCGCCCCGGTCGGCCAGGTCAGGGCCGGGCTCGACGGGCTCGGGGTCGACGGCTGGACGCTCGACCACGCCACCGTCGAGCGGAGCGGCCTGTCGGCCCACCGGGCCGAGGTCGACGCGCCGGCCGGGCACCACCACCGCAGCTGGTCGTCGATCGACACCCTGCTGGCCGGCGCCGACCTGCCGACGACGGTGAGCACCGGGGCCAGGGCCACCTTCCGTCGACTCGGCGAGGTCGAGGCCGCCATCCACCGGGTCGACCTCGACCAGGTCCACTTCCACGAGGTCGGGGCGCTCGACGCCATCGTCGACATCGTCGGTTCGTGGCTGGCACTCCACCTCCTCGGCGCGGCCGGGGCCTCGTCCGGTCCGGTCGGGCTCGGCTCGGGCACCACGACCGCAGCCCACGGACGATTGCCCGTCCCGGCCCCCGCCACCGCCGACCTGCTGGCCGGGGCGCCGATCCATCCGATCGATGTCGCCGCCGAGACGGTCACCCCGACCGGCGCGGCCCTGCTCGCCACCATGACCGACCGCTGGGGACCGATCCCGGCCGGGCGGCTCCTCGGCACGGCCAGGGGCGCCGGTGGCCGCGACCCCGACGGCCATCCCAACGTGGTCACCGCCCACCTCCTCGACGTGGCCGACGTCCCGGGCCGCGGCGCCGGTCCGGGAGCCAGCCACCAACCGGCCGTCCAACTCACCACCAACCTCGACGATCTCACCCCCGAGGTGATCGGGCACGTCATCACCCGGGCCATCGCCGCCGGCGCCGACGACGCCTGGGCCGGGCCGATCGTCATGAAGAAGAACCGGCCCGGTGTCGCCCTCCACGTGCTGTGCCATCCCGATCGGCTGACCGAGCTGCAGGAGTTGGTGTTCGCCGAGACCGGCACGCTCGGTCTCCGGGTCCAGCCGATGGACAAGAGAGTGCTCGACCGCCGGTTCGAGACGGTCGAGATCCGGGGCCACCGGATCCGTATCAAGGTCGGGCCGCACGGGGCCAAGCCGGAGCACGAGGACCTGGTCGAGGCCGCAGTCGGGACCGGCATCCCGGTCAGGAGACTGGCGGCCGAGGCCATCGCCGCCCGCTCCGAAAACGACGATCCCGGTGGTGATCCGACCACGGGCGGCGAGATGAACTAGCAAAACGCCCCGAACCAGGGCCAAACTCTTGGGGTGTCCGTTACCGAAGCTACGTCAGACGCCCGTATCCAGCGGCGTGTCGGCTCCGCTTGGCGGCAGATCCGGCGAGGGGCGTCGATGGTCACCGTCAAGGACCTGTTCTACGGCCAGGGTGGGGAGCCCCTCGACATCGCACTCGCCGATGCGCTGACCCTGATCTGCCAGAAGGGCCCGATGCGGATGGGCGAGCTGGCCGAGCTGATGCACATCACGCCGGCCTCCACCACCCGGGCGGTCGGCTGCCTGGTCGACAAGGGCTTCGTCGAACGGGTCAGGGCCGAGGACGATCAGCGATCGATCGTGGTCATGGCCACCATGGAGGGGCGCGAGCGCTACGGCGAGATCGCCAGGCGGGTCCAGTACGGGCTGGACCAGATCCTCGCCGACTTCAGCCCGGACGAGCAGGCCCAGCTGGCCGAGTACCTCGAGCGGTTCGTCGCCGCCGTCGACAAACTCGCACAGTCGGCCGAGCAGCAGTAACGTCCTCGGTCCGCCGAGCCCGGCGGCAACGGCAGCGTGTCCGACGCCGGGCCGAACGCACACCATGACCAGACCCGACCGAGCTGACGCTCGAGAGAAGGAGTGAGCCGATGAAGGCCGCCGTCCTGAATGCCGCACCCGGTCATCTGGAGATCGAGGACGTCCAGATCGACAGCCCTGGCCCCCGGGAGGTCCTGATCGAGACCAAGGCGGCCGGGCTGTGCCACAGCGACCTCCACTTCATGGAGGCGCTCTACCCCTATCCGCTGCCCGCCGTGCTCGGCCACGAGTCGGCCGGAATCGTGGCCGAGGTCGGCTCCGATGTGCACTACGTCGAGCCGGGAGATCACGTCATCACCTGCCTCTCGGCGTTCTGCGGCACCTGCGAGCAGTGCATCAGCGGTCACCTGTCGCGCTGCGAGCGCAAGGCCACCGAGCTCGTCCGCCGGCCCGGTCAGCCGTCGCGGCTGTCGCGCGACGGCGAGGACGTCAACACGTTCCTGCACCTGTCGTCGTTCGCCGAGCAGATGCTCGTGCACGAGCACGCCCTGGTGAAGATCCAGCCGGACATGCCCCTCGACAAGGCGGCCCTCATCGGTTGCGGCGTGACCACCGGGCTCGGGGCCGTGTTCCGAACCGCCAGGGTGGCGCCCGGTGAGGTCATGGCCGTCATCGGCTGCGGCGGTATCGGACTCTCGGCTGTCCAGGGCGGCCGCATCGCCGGGGCCAACAAGGTGATCGCCGTCGACACCAACCCGTCCAAGCTCGAGCTGGCCCAGACCCTGGGTGCGACCCACGTGGTCAACGCCGCCGACGGCGATCCGGTCGAGCAGATCCGCGAGCTGACCGACGGCGCCGGCGTGCACCACAGCTTCGAGGCCGTCGGCATGAAGGAGACCGCCGAGCAGGCGTTCCGGATGCTGCGATCTGGCGGTCAGGCCACGGTGATCGGCATGATCCCGGTCGGCACCAAGGTGGAGCTGCACGGTGTCGACTTCCTCTCGGAGAAGACGATGACCGGCTCCAACATGGGCTCCAACCAGTTCCGGACCGACATGCCCCGCTTCGTCGACATGTACCTCGACGGCCGCCTCAAGCTCGACGAGATGGTCTCGAAGCACATCGACCTTGAGCAGATCAACGACGGCTTCGCGGAGATGAAGGCCGGCACCGTCGCCCGCAACGTCATCACGTTCGACTAGCCGCTCGGTCGGAAGCCGACGCCGTTCGCTCGGCCCCGTCCGTCGATCGGACCCCCGCCCGCCAGTAGAGGTAGAGCGGGAAGGCGAGCGACAGGCCGACGAACAAGGTGGCCGGCACCACCAGCCACCAGCGGGTGACGCCGACGCGGCGGCTGTCGAGGTACGACCACACCCAGAACACCGTTGCGGTGATCAGCAGGTCGGCGGTGAAACCACCGGCTGCGCCGTTGGCGAACAGCGCCTCGACGAAGGCGACGAGGTCGACCCCGTCGTCGGCCAGGAACGAGCCGAAGAACAGCCACGGCACGACCGTGCCGGCCACCGCCGCGGCGAGATAGAACCGTCGGACGCCGGAGGGGGACGCCACCCGTTGTGTCTGCATGGGGCTCATCGTGACGGCTCACCGGTCAGCCGACGATGACCTGCGAGGTCATCACCCGGTGGCACCGACACCCTTTCACCTCCACGAAACAATCGGGAAACATCATCCCTCTACCGTCGGGTGCATGACGGTCGAGCTCGTTCACTGGCCGAAGGAGCGAAGCCGCCGAGACCGCCTGCATGAGCTGAACCAGCCCCGGCTCCTCCTGGTCGATCCGGAGGCCGACCCACCGCTGACGGTGGATCCGAGCGAGGACTGGGTCCGACTCCCGGCCAACCACGAGGACGTGCAGGCCAGGATCGAATCGCTCAGGCGGCGGGCCGAGGCGGAGCCGATCCTCGACGACGGCGTGCTCCGCACGGCGGCCGGCTGGGTGGCCCTGCCCGAACTCGAGGCCAGGATCATGGAGGTCCTGCTCCAGCGGTTCGGTCGGGTGGCCGACCGGCAGTCGGTGCTGGCCGCCGGCTGGCCAGGCGAGACCCCCAATCGCAACGTGCTCGACGTGCACCTGCATCGGCTGCGCCGGCGGATCGAGCCGATCGACCTCCGCATCCGGACGGTTCGCAAGCGGGGCTACATCCTCGAACCCGGCTACCGCTGACACCACCACCAGGCCGGCAACGGCGGGGCGCGACCCGGGCGGGGCCGATTGCGGCCGACCTGACGCGCCGGCCACCCGCCGGCCCACGTTCGCGCTGGCGGTGGCCATGGCAACGCAGCGCGGCACGGCGGCCGATCCTCGTTCAGATTCACGAAAGATATGCGTGACCGGAGCGCAACGGTGATGGAACAGCGGGGAAACCCGACCTTCGTAGCTTCGTGAACCATGTCCAGAAGGGAGACGAATGTGGGTAGGCGTATGAAACGCAAACTGGGAGTGTCACTGGCGGTCATGTTGGGGCTCCTGCTCCTGACCTCGGGTACGGCTTCGGCTCAGGACCCGGCGTCGCAGGTCGTCCTCGACAACCTGTGGATCTTCCTGGCCGGTGTGCTGGTCTTCTTCATGCAGGCGGGCTTCGCCCTGCTGGAGGCCGGCCTGACCCGAGCCAAGAACGTGTCCAACATCATGATGAAGAACCTGATGGACATGTCGGCCGGTGTGCTGGCCTTCGGTCTCATCGGCTTCGGCATCGCCTTCACCGGAACCGAGCAGCTCAGCGGCTGGTTCGGCTGGGGCGGCTTCTTCTTCGCCGACTTCGAGGACCCGGAGACGGCGTTCGCCGGCAACCTGTCGACGCCGACGTTCTTCTTCTTCCAGGCGGCGTTCGCAGCAACGGCGGCGACGATCGTGTCCGGGGCCATGGCGGAGCGGACGAAGTTCCGGTCGTACTTCTTCTACTCGTTCATCATCACGGCGCTGATCTACCCGATCGTGCTGCGGTGGACCTGGGGCGGCGGCTGGCTGGCCCAGCTCGACACCCCGTTCTCCGACTTCGCCGGCTCGACCATCGTGCACGCCACCGGTGGCTGGGCGGCCATGATGGGCGCCATCGTGCTCGGACCCCGTATCGGGAAGTACTCGTCCGAGGGTCGGCTCCAGGCCCTGCCGGGCCACAGCATCCCGTTCGTCGTCCTCGGCGCCATGATCCTCTTCATCGGCTGGTTCGGCTTCAACCCCGGCTCCGAGCTCGCAGCCGACAACCTGGTCATGCCGATTGCGGTCAAGACCCTGATCGCCGCCTGCGGCGGTGCAGTCGTCGCCACCTTCCTCGTCTGGCTCGTCGACGGCAAGCCCGACGTGTCGATGGCGGCGAACGGCCTCCTGGCCGGTCTGGTCTCGATCACCGCTCCGGTCGGCGCGGTCACCACCTGGTGGTCGCTGATCATCGGCATGATCGGCGGCGCCATCGTCGTCGGCTCGGTGAAGATGTTCGACCGGATCAAGATCGACGATCCGGTCGGTGCGATCTCCGTCCACGGCGTCTGCGGCACCTGGGGCACGCTCTCGATCGGCCTCTTCGCCACCTACGACGACGCCTTCCTCGGCCGCGAGGACGCCGGCCTCTTCTACGGCGGCGGCTTCAGCCAGCTCGGCACCCAGCTGATCATGGTCGTCGTCCACTTCATCTTCGTCGTCGCCGCCTCCGGTGCGATGTTCTACGCCATCAAGGCGACCCTCGGCCTCCGGGTCAGCGAGGAGGAGGAGCTGGCCGGCCTCGACATCGAGGAGCACGGCAGCCCGGGCTACGGCCCCGAGATCATGTCCAGTTCGACGATCTAGGTCACGACCGAGCAGAGAGGTAACGCATCATGAAACTGATCACCGCAGTGGTGAAACCACACGTGCTCGACGGGGTGAAAGATGCCCTCGGCCAAGTCGGCGTGTCCGGCATGACCGTCACCGAGGTCAAGGGTTACGGCCGCCAGGGTGGCCATACCGAGACCTATCGAGGCGCCGAGTACAAGGTCGACTTCGTCCCCAAGCTCCGGCTCGAGGTCGTCGTCGACGAACCGGTGGCCGGCCAGGTCGTCGAGGCCATCCAGGGCGCAGCCCGTACCGGCAACATCGGCGACGGCAAGATCTGGGTCACCCCGGTCGAGTCGCTCGTCCGCATCCGAACCGGTGAGGCCGGCCCCGACGCCGTCTAGCCCCACCAGAACCCGAACCTGAGGGATCCTGTTTCCCCCTCCATGGGACGTCCCCGGCCACCGTTGTGGTGGACGGGGACGGTCGCGTTCCCCAACGGCCCGCGACGCTCCGGTCGGGCGGGTACCGTCGCCCCGTGGGGCCACCGGGGTGCGACGACGTGCGCGACTACTACGAGCACGAAGCCAAGCTGCGGCGACGGCGCCCGGTACGAGGTCGTCGCCTCGACCTGCGGACCGACTTCGTCGAGCACCTGGCGGCGGATGGCCGGGGTTCGGTCATCGATCTCGGCGGCGGTCCCGGCGGCGACGCCCAGGCGTTCAGGGCCGCCGGCCACGATGCGGTCGGGATCGACCTCGCCATTGGCAACGCCGCACTGGCGGCCGAGGTCGGCCTCCTGGCGATCCACGGCT
>JBCCVL010000206.1:0-9626 GCA_039195375.1 Actinomycetota bacterium | reverse complement strand
GTGTCGGTCGAGGTCGCGGTGTCGGTGTCGGTGTGCTTGGTGGAGGGCATCGTCGTGCTCCGGCGGCGGGTCGTGGGTCAGGGTCGGGTGGTCGACGAACGCTCGGCATCGGCCCCGGCGGTTGATGGGTTCGATGACGAGGATGAGGACGAGGATGGCGAGGTCGGTGGGCCGCCATCCTCAGGGGCGGTCGCCGTCGGGGTCACCGGTAGGCCGGTCTCGGGGTCGAGGCCGTCGTTCGGATCGATCGGCGGGGCGGTCGTCGGCACCGTCGGGGTCGGGACGACGGGCAGGGGCACGCTGCGGTACTCACACGACACGCCGCCGCAGTCGCCGGCGAGGAGCGGCAACGACCGGCGGGGTGCGGCCTCGGTCTCGGCCCGCCAGCGGTACGGCTCCAGCTCTTCGACCGACTGGGCGATCGGCACGATCTCGGCCGGCTCGGGGAACTCGACGACGTCGAGCTCGTCGTGGGCGGCACTCATGATCCGGTTCCAGGCGATCGCCGGGTGGGAGCCGCCGGTCACGTTGCCGACGCCGTTGATGTTGCGCAGCGAGGCCAGCCGGTCGGCATGCCCCATCCACACGGCCGTGGCGTACTGCGGGGTGTAGCCGACGAACCAGGCCGCCCGGTAGGCCTGGGCGGTGCCGGTCTTGCCCGCCGCCGGACGGCCGATGTCGGCCCGGCGCCCGGTGCCCTCCTCGATGACGCCGACCAGTACGTCGGTCACGTTGTCGGCGGTGGTCTGGCTGACCACCCGCTCGCCCGGCCTGGCCCGGTTGTCGATCAACACGTTGCCGTCGCCGTCGACGACCCGCAGGATGCCGGTCGTCTCGACCCGCACGCCCCGGTTGGCAAACGTGCCATAGGCCGAGGCCATCTCGAGCGGCGACGACTCGGCGGCGCCGAGCGCGAGCGAAGCGCCGTAGCTGCCGTCGGGGTCGAGGCGATCCAGGCCGAGGCGTCTGGCCAGCTCGACGGTTTCGTCGATGCCGACGTCGAGCACCAGCTGGGCGTAGACGGTGTTGACCGAGGCGTGGGTGGCGGCCCGCAGCGACATCTCGCCGCGACCGCGATAGTCGTAGTTCGAGACCGTGCACTGGTTGCCCGTGCAGCCCGGCACCACCCAGGTGCCGGGCGCCGGGTAGTCGGTGTCGGGGCCGAGGCCCATCTCGAACGCCCGGGCCAGAACCAGGGTCTTGAACGAGCTGCCGGGCTGGAAGCCGGTGCTACCGCCGATGGCGAGGTTGACCTGGCTGGCGTCGTGGTCTCGGCCGCCGACCATGGCGACGACGTGCCCGGTTGCCGGGTCGATCGTTGCGGCCGCCATCTCGACCGGGTGCTCGGTGCCGTCGAGACGATCCGCCACCGCCACCTCGGCGGCCGCCTGCAGGCCCGGCTCGATGGTGGTCTCGATCGTGAGACCGCCGTTGTAGACGAGGTCGGGCCCGAGCCGGTCGAGCAGCTCGGCCTCGACGTGGTCGACGAAGTACGGGTAGTGGATCGCTCCCTTGGCCGGGCGGGGCACGAGCAGGGTGACGGGGCCGCCGGGCGGGCCGGTGTCGTCGGCCGACCACAGGCGGCGGCGTGCCTCCCGGTCGTACTCGTCCTCATCGAGGTAGCCCTGGTCGAGCATCGCCTGGAGCACGAGCCGACGCCGCTCGTCGGCCGCATCCCGGTCGACGTAGGGCGAGAGCCGCGACGGGGCCTTGACCACGCCGGCCAGGGTTGCGGCCTCGGACACGTCGAGCTCGGCGACCGACTTGTCGAAGTAGATCTCGGCTGCGGCCCCGATCCCGTAGGCGCCGGACCCGTAGTACGACGACGTCAGGTACCCGAACAGGATCTCGTCCTTGGTCATCCGCTTCTCGAGCTCGACGGCGAGCAGCGCCTCCTCGACCTTACGCTCGATGGTCTGTTCCCGGGTGAGATAGAGGTTCTTGACCAGCTGTTGGGTGATCGTCGAACCGCCCTGGGCCACACCGCCGACCTCGAGGTTGGTCCTGGCGGCGCGGGCGATGCCCTCGTAGTCGATGCCGTCATGCTCCCAGAACCGCTGGTCCTCGATGGCGACGACGGCATCGACGAGCACCTGGGGCACGTCGTCGGCGTCGATCTCCTTGCTCTGGTCGAAGCCACGGAACAGCGCAATCTGGCGGCCGGAGGCGTCGTAGACCAGCGACGGTTCGGCGGTCACCGTGTCCCGTTCCTCGGGCAGGTCGCCGACCGGCAGCGGTCCTCGGATCAGTGTGGTCACGGCGACGGCACCAGCGACCGGCGGCAGGACGACGGCGGTGAGGACGAGCGCAGCGGCGAGCCGCAGCCCGCCGAGCAACGTCGGGTAGATACGGCTCGGGCGATCGAGCGGCGAGCGTTCAGCCATCGATGTCCGCCTCGTCGTCGGTCACCGGGTCATCGGTCGTCGGGTCGTCGGTCGTCGGGTCATCGGTCGTCGGGTCATCGGTCGTTGGGGCGTCGGCCGGCCCCGGGGCCGGGTCGGGTTCGGGGACCGGCTGACAACCGGGCAGCACGAACGTGGCCTCGATCGTGCCGAGCCGTGCGATCAACGTGCCGGCGGCCCCTGGTCCACTGGCGTCGACCGACGGGGTCGGCACGCACCGCAAGTCGACCAAGGCCACCCCGCTCGCTTCGGTGAGCAGCGGTTGGGCGCTCAGCACCTCGACCTGGGCCGTCGACTCGACGGTGATCGGTGCGCCGACCAGTGGGTTGGTCACCACCAGGCCATCGGCGTCGACCGAGCGCCAGCCGGCGACCAGTGCAACCGGGCTGGCCAGACCGTCATAGAGCGGTCCGCCGTCGACCAGCTCCACGACCGGCGTCGGATCGATGCCCCACAACGAGAAGTCGAAGGTGGCGACCTCGTCCTCGGCAACGAAGCGGACCTCAGAGCGGCCCATCGTCAGCAGACCCGGCAGCCAGGCCCGGACCCGGTAGCGACCGCCGGCCAGCGGGGCGATGGCCCAGCCACCGTCGTCTCCGGTGATGGCGTCCATGGCGGCGACGCCTTCGTCGCTGTGGCGCTCGATGCGGACCACTGCGCCCGAGACGGGGCCGTCCGGCCCAACGACGGTGCCGAGCAGGCGGGCCTCGCCCCCGCTCAGCGTCGGCTCGTCGACCTCCGGTGGTTCGGCACCGACGCCGAGGCCAACCGGCTGCGGGACGGCGAGTGTCTGCGGTGCCGCCGGTCGGCGATACGGCGACGGCTCGATGGGGGTCGTCGCCACGTCGAGGTCGACGCCGCTCAGGCGGAGCGGCGTCGACTCCTCGCTGGATCGATAGGCGTCGACGACCGTCGACCGATCGGTCCACATCAATCCGAGGGCCACGACGAGGAGGCCGGCCAGGACGGCCTTGACCATACGCACGCCGATCCCGTCGGCCGAAAACGACGAAGGCTGAGCCTTTCGGCCCAGCCTCCTAGTTCATGGTGACCAGCCCGGCCGCTCGCCCATGGCGGCGGTGGCGGTCAGCGATGACCTACTCGGGAACGTCGATGAAGATGCACTCGCCGGGACACTCCTCGGCGGACTCGATGACCCGCTCGAGGCCGCCATCGGGGATGCGAGCCATGCCCTCGGCGCCGGCCGGATTGGCCTCACCGTCGAACAGCTTCTCGGCACCGAAGTTCTCCGCCGATTCCTTGACGTAGTAGAGCCCATCGTCCATACCGAAGAACACGTCGGGCGCGATTTCGGCGCAGAGACCGTCACCCGTGCAGAGATCCTGATCGATCCAGACCTTCAGATCAGACATGATGTGTGTGTACTCCTTTTGACGGGCCGGTTGGGGAATCCGCTCCCGAGGGGCAAACTCGGCTTGATCCCGATCGATGGTCTGAATCGCGCCGAGCGAAGTGATCGCGGTCCCCAGTGTATCGGCGCAGGCCGGTCAACCCGTAGCCGGGCGAGCGGGTTCGGCGGCCGTCGCCATCGGGCCGGCTGATACGGTTCGCGAGGTGAGCGCACCCCCCGAACCGATCGGCCGTCCGGCCGCATCAAGAGACCCCGAGGCATTTCCCGGCCACTACGCCCGTACCCGACGCGGTTCGATCGGCGTGCCCCGCAATGTCACGGTGCTCGACGCCGAGCGGGTGCTGTTCCTCCGGTCCCGCAGCGGCAATGATCCGGTCCTGTGCCTGTGGTCGCTCGATCGTTCCGGCAACGAGCAGCTGCTGGTCGACCCGGCGGAGATCGGCATCGACGAGAGCGACCTGCCGGCGGCCGAACGGGCCAGGCGGGAGCGGGCAAGGGAATCGGCCGGCGGCATCGTCGGGTATGCGGTCGACGGGGGTGGTCGCCTGGCGTGTTTCGCTCTCGCTGGTGCGCTGTACGTGGTCGATCTGACCAACGGCGACGTGTCGGCCCCGCCGGCCCGGAGCCCGGTGTTCGATCCGCGGCCGAGCCCGGACGGCTCCACCGTCGCCTACGTCTCCGGCGACGATCTGCGGGTGGTCGAGCTGGCAACGGCCGACGATCGGGCACTGGCCATCGCCGACGACGAGTCGGTCTCCTGGGGCCGGGCCGACTTCATCGCCGCGGAGGAGATGCAGCGCAGTCGCGGCTACTGGTGGGGCCCTGATTCGAGGAAGCTGTTGCTCACGAGGGTCGACGAGTCATGGGTCCAGACGTGGTGGATCGCCGATCCGGCCCATCCCGACCGTGCGCCGAACGCCGTCCGCTACCCGGCCGCGGGCACCGCAAACGCCTCGGTCGAGCTGCACCTCATCGACCTCGACGGCTCGACCCAGCCGGTGGCCTGGAGCGATGACGACCGCTTCGAGTACCTGGCCAACGTCGTGTGGTCCGGTGAGCACCCGCCGCTCGTCGTCCGCCAGACCAGGGGTCAGCGGGAGGTCTCGATCGCCTCGCTCGACCTCGACACGCTGGCCCTGACCGAGCGGCGCCGCATCACCGACGACGTGTGGGTCGAGCTGATCGCCAGCTCGCCGACGCCGTGTGAGCGGGGCCTGCTGACGGTCGAGGACCTGTCGCCGGGCGCGAGCGACGCCGATCCCGCCGGGGCCGGTCATCGAGCGCTCGTGCTCGACGGTCGACCGCTGACGGGGCCGGACGTCCACGTGCGATCGATCGTCGGCGTGGTCGCCGGACGTGTGATCGTCACCGCGTGGACGGTGCCGACCGAGATCCACGTGCTGGCCGTCGATCTCGACGGAGGTGATCCCGTTGCGCTGACCGACGTGCCCGGCGTCCATGGCGCTGCGATCGGGGGAAGCGACGGCCAAGGCGCACTCGTCGCACTGACGAGCGCGACGCCGACGACGGAGGGCACGACGGTCACCCTGCGGGCCCTCACCTCGAGCGCCTCGCTCGGCGACCCGCTTGCCCTCGTGGCCGACCATTCGCTCCGATCGCCGATCGCCGCCGCACCGACATTCTGCCAGCTCGGGGCCGACCGGCTCGAGTCGGCGGTCTTCTTCCCGACCGGCTACGACGGCACGGACAAGCTGCCGGTGCTCCTCGACCCCTACGGCGGCCCGCACGCCCAGCGGGTATTGAAGACCCACACCCCACACCTGGTGTCGCAGTGGTTCGCCGATCAGGGCTTCGTCGTCGTCGTCACCGATGGGCGGGGCACCCCGGGGCGAGGTCCCGCCTGGGAGCGACAGGTGTGGGGCGACCTGGCCGAACCGGTGCTCACCGATCAGATCGAGGCGCTCGACGCCGCGGTCGAAGAGTTCGAGCTGCTCGACCTCGACCGGGTGGCGATCCGAGGCTGGTCGTTCGGCGGCTACCTGGCGGCGCTCGCTGCACTGCGACGACCCGACCGCATCCACGCTGCGATCGCCGGCGCTCCGGTGACGTCGTGGCGGCTCTACGACACGCACTACACCGAGCGCTACCTCGGACGGCCCGATCTGCAGCCGATCCACTACGAGCAGACGGACCTGCTCGGGGAGGCTGACCGGCTGAGCCGGCCACTGTTGCTGATCCACGGGCTGGCCGACGACAACGTGGTTGCCGCCCACACGCTGCAGTTCAGTTCGGCGTTGCTCGCGGCGGGGGCGCCACACCGGGTCCTCCCCCTGTCGGGGGTGACCCACATGACACCCCAGGAGGTCGTGGCCGAGAACCTGCTGTGGCTGCAGCTCGACTTCCTGCGCGAGACACTGGGGCGGCCGGCAGACGCATGATCGACGACCTCGCTCGGCTCACGCCCGACCTTGCCTCGCTCGGTTGGGACGACGAGTTGGGCGACTGGGCGACCGAGGTCATGGCCGACGTCGAGCACGAGCCCGCTCAGATCGTGCGAGGCCGGATCGCGCAGGTGAGTCGGGGGTACAGCCTGGTCTTCACGGGCGCCGACGCAGTGCTGGCGGCTTCGGCGTCGATCCGCAGTCAGGCCGAGACCGATCCGGCGACGGGCGACTTCGCGGTCGTGGTCGACGGCGGGTCGGGCGACGCCGCCGACGACGGCCCGGTGCTGGCGGCCATCGCTCCCCGACGCTCGGCGCTCATGCGCCGGGCCGCCGGGCGGGTGCCCGAGCCCCAGGTGCTGGCGGCGAACGTCGACGACGTCTTTGTCATGCACGGGCTCGACCGTGAGCTCAACATCCGACGCATCGAGCGCCAGTTGGTCGTGGCCTGGCAGTCCGGCGCGGAGCCCGTCGTCGTGCTGACCAAGGCCGACGCCAGCGACGACGTCGACGACGCCGTCGCCTCGGTTCGAGCCGTCGCCCCTGGCGTTGAGGTGCTGGCGGTGTCGACCGTGTCGGGTCGTGAGCTGGATCGTGTGACCGAGCGGGTGGCGCCGGGGCGGACGGTGGCGATGCTCGGACTCAGCGGTATCGGCAAGTCGACCCTGGTCAACGCGCTCACCGACGGCGTCGTGCAACGTACGGGTGAGGTACGGGCCAGCGACGGGCGTGGCCGGCACACGACCGTGACCCGTGACCTGATCCCGGTGCCGGACGGCGGGTTCATCATCGACACCCCCGGTATCCGGGAGATCGGGCTGTGGCAGGCCTACGACGGGCTCGACCGGACGTTTCCGGAGATCGCGGGCGAGGTGATGCGGTGTCGGTTCGCCGACTGCGAGCACCGGTCGGAGCCGGGGTGCGCGGTCCAGGCGGCGTTGGCCGACGGGCTCATACCGCACCGTCGGCTGGAGCACTGGCGTGACCTCCTGGCTGAGTTGGCACTGCAGGAGCAGCAGCTCGAGGAGTTCGCCAGACGATCGGAGTCGAGGGACCGGGCCGAGGCGGAACGCCGACGAGACGACGAGCGCTCCAACACCCGCCGCCGATCCCGGTCAGATCAGCGACGCAAGCGCCGGGGCGGTGGTCGACGATGAAGGTCGAGGGGTCGGGCCTCCGCAGATCGACGACGACCGTGGGCCATACTCGTGGAGTGACCAACAGGCTTCGACCCGGCGGCGCACGGCCGTTCCCACAGCCCATGCGGCGGCTCGTCGTCGTGTCGGTGGCGGCGGCGCTTGTGCTTGTTGCGGCCGGCTGTGGCCGCTCGGCGCCGGAGGGTGCCGTTGCCGAGTCGACCGATGGTGCCGAACCGGTGGCCGCCGGGGTCCGGGTCGTCAGCGAGCAGACCGTGGTGCCTCCGTCGTCGACCACGTTGCCGCCGGTGACCGAGACGACGACGACAACTGCGCCGCCGCCGCCGACCGCAGCCGCCGGGACCTATGTCATCCAGCCGGGTGACACGCTGTCGGTGATCGCCGAGCAGTTCGGGGTTTCGGTCCAGGCGATCTCCGAGGCGAACCAGATCACCGACGTCAACGCCATCCAGCCGGGCCAGGAGCTGATCATCCCCGGAGCCGGCTGAGCGTCAGACCGGCCGATCACGCCAGGTCGCGATAGGCGTCGGCAACCACGTCGAACGCCAGCTTGCGCTCCCCCTCCTCCGACACGAGGCCCTTGCGGTTGTAGCCGTCCTGCACGTCGGGCAACACCCGCAGCGGCGTGCGGAAGTCCTTCAGGATCCAGGGCGAGAGGCCGGCGCAGTCCGGCTGGCGTCGGATCATCTCCAACTGGGCCCGGTACACCGCCGCCTGGAACTCCTCGGTCCAGATCTCGTCGTCGTCGCCGTGGAGTCCGTGTTTGGCGCCGGCGCCGAGCTCGCTGAACAGGATCGGCTTGCCCCAAGGGGTGGTGAACGTGGCCAACGGGATCTCGTGGCGCTCGCCGTAGTACCAGCCCAGGTACTGGTTGATGGCGACGACGTCGAGGATCGAGCCGAACTCGTCGTCGGCGCTGAAGTCGAGCCCGCCAGTCGGGAGCGTGATCAGCGCGCCGCTGACCAGGCGGGTGGGGTCGAGCCGCCGGACCCGGTCGACGAGCGCGCCGAGGAACTCGTGGCGTCCCTCGCCCGGCAACGTCTCGTTGGCCACCGACCACAGCGCCACCGAGGCCCGGCTCCGGTCGCGGACGACCAGCTCGTCGGCTTGGGCCAACGCGTTGTCCAGGACCCGTGGATCGTCCCAGGCGATGTTCCAGTAGACGGGCAGTTCGCACCAGGCCAGGAGGCCGCGCCGGTCGGCCTCGCGGACCATGTGCTCGTCGTGCTGGTAGTGGGCGAGGCGAACGAAGTTGGCGCCGAGGTCGACCGCCCAGTCGAGCAACGTGCCGGCGTCGTCCGGGCCGCTGGCCCGCCGGCCACCGGATGGGCCCTCACCGTGGATGGAGATGCCACGGAGGAACGTCGGTTCGCCGTTGACCAGGATCCGGTTGCCGTCGACGGCGACCGTCCGGAAGCCGACCTCGTCGTCGAAGGTGTCGACGGCTGCCGCGTCGCCCGCTCCCGACACGCAACGCCATCGCACCCGGTGGAGCACGGGGCGCCCGGGATGCCACCGCTCGACATCGGCATCGGTCCGAGCGGCGAACTCGCCGGGCGTGCCAACGACGGGCTCGAGGTCGATCGTGAGCCCGAGGTCGATCAGCTCGACGGACACCGCTGCCGGCGTGTCGGTGTGAGCGTCGACCGTGGCCCCGGCCACGAGCGCACCGTCGGCATCCATCGTGACCCAGGCGTCCCGGAGGAACACCGGTGGGACGGTGACGAGGTCGACGCTGCGGTGGAGTCCGCCGAAGTTCCACCAGTCGGAGCGCATCGCCGGGACCCGATCCGACTCCCGCCGGTTGTTGACCTGCAGGATGAGCGAGTGCGGGCCCGGATCCAGGCGGCCGGTGACCTCGACGGCGAACGGCCCATAGCCGCCGACGTGGCAGGCGAGTTCCTCGCCGTCGAGGAAGACGCGGGCAGTGTGGTTGGCGGCGCCGACATGCACGAACGTGCGATTGGCCGAGTCGGCCGCCGGATCGTCGGCGGCGACCTCGACGATCGTGCGGTACCAGACCGTCCCCTCGTAGTAGTGCAGTGTCGGGTCCTGGGTGTTCCAGTCGCCCGGCACCTGCAGCTCGCCGGACCGGTCGAAGTCGTATTCGACGCGATCGCCCCGGTGACGCGGCTTGTGGTCGCGGTAGAAACCCTGGCGATTGCGGCGGGTGAGGATGTCGACGTAGCCGAGGTCGTAGGGGTCGACGATGTAGCGCCACGGGCCGTCGAGGCTCCGACGTCGTCGGCACGACACGTTCGACAGCAGAACGGTGCCGGACGAGGCCGAAGGG
>JBCCVL010000205.1:0-9638 GCA_039195375.1 Actinomycetota bacterium | reverse complement strand
TCCAGCATCCGCAGGACCCTCGCCTCGGTTGGCGTGACCACGGGGAGGCCGTCGGTCCAGCCCCGATCGAACGCAGCCTCGAACTCGTCCTCCAGTGCGGCGATCTCGATCCGCCTCGACCGAAGGCTGGAGCCGCCGAACCGGGCCAGCAGCTCGTCGGTCATCGACGGGTCGACCGAGAGCGAGCCGCAGCCGGGCCGCATCTCGGGCAGGTCCGAACCGAGGTCGTCGACCGAGGTGAACCGTCGCCACTGCTCGCGGGACCAACCGACGATGCGCTCGACCTCGACGCCGTCCCGGACCCGCAGCAGCGTCGGCACGGTCTCGATCTCGTGGTGCCACGACACGGTCAGGTCGGTGTCGTCGACGACCGCGCCCTCGATACCGGGGAAGCTCGGGTCGTCCTGGGTGTACACGGTGAGGTCGGGGGTGTCACCGGCCAGACGATCGAGGACCGGGACGACCAGCTCACACGTCGGGCAGTCGCGTTTGACGACGGCGACGAGCCCGTCCGGCAGGGTCGGTCGATCGATGGTCGTCACGCAGCGTGCCCCCTGGTCCGTTCGGCCGATCCGGGCGTCGGCCGCTCGCCGATCCACGCTATTCGCTCCGGCACCGCCCGGTCGAGCCACGGTCGGGGACCGGTGATGACTCGTCGCCGGCCTGAGACCTTGTTCACAGGGCTTCACCGAGCCGGTGGGCCATGCACTACCCTCGCTGGACGATCCGGGACGCGACAAGGGGAACGGCGACGGATTGATGCTCGACATCACGTTCTACGGCGTCCGGGGGTCGACCCCCTGCAGCGGTGACCACGTCGCTCGGTACGGCGGCAACACCTCCTGCGTCGTCGTTTCCGTTCCGGACGAGCCGCCCATCATCTGCGACCTCGGCACCGGGCTTCGCTATTTCGGTGCCGACGTCGCCGACCGCGGCGACGGCGGCCCGTTCCGGGCCACCGCCCTCGTCACCCACCTCCACAGGGACCACGTGCAGGGCCTGCCGTTCTTCGGGCCGATCCTCCAGCCAGACGCCGAGCTGACCATCGTCGGGCCGGTGCAGGACGGGCAGACGCTCGAGGCCGCCATATGCGAGGCGATCGCACCGCCGATGTTCCCCGTCCCGCTGTCGGCGCTCCCAGGCCACATCTCGTTCCGCGAGCTGCGCCAGACCTGCCTGCCGATCGGCTCGGCGGTCGTTTCGGTGTTCGACGTTCCCCACGTCGGTCCGACCAATGGCTACCGGATCGATGTCGGCGGTGCGTCGGTCGCCTACCTGAGCGACTTCCAGCAGCCGCTCGTCGACAACGGCGAGCCCTGGTGCCCCGCCGGGGTGCTCACGGCCGTCCGCGGCGTCGACGTGCTGATCCACGACGCCCAGTACGACCACGAGGAGTTCGCCAAGAAGGCGACCTGGGGACACTGCACGGTGACGTTTGCGGTCGACGTGGCCAGGGCTGCCGGAGCGAAGCGACTCGTGCTCTTCCACCACGACCCGCTGCACGACGACGACTGGATCGATCGTGCCGTTGCCGAGGCGACGGACCGGGCCGATGGCGAGGTCGAGGTGCTCGCCGCTCGCGAGGGGCTGACGCTCCGGTCGGAATCGACGAGACCGTCTCCGATGACGCCGCGGCCGACGATGCCGTAGTCGGCCCCGGCGTTCCGAGTGCTTGCGTGGCCTGCGCCGCCGTCCGTACGATCGGGCGGTTCGCAGCCGCGAGCACCGGGCGGACCCCGCCCATGGACCGCAGGCGAAAGGGCCCCGGATGTCGCAGAACCAGGATGACCACCCGACCATCGACTCGGCGCTGTTCCGCCAGGTGCTCGGTCATTTCCCGACGGGCGTCACCGTGGTCACCGCCGCCGGGGCCGATCGCCCGGTCGGGGTCGCCATCGGGTCGTTCGCGTCGATCTCGCTCGATCCACCGCTCGTCGGGTTCTTCCTCGGCACCGGGTCGGGGAGCTGGGCCCCGATGCAGGAGGCCGGGCACTTCTGCGTGAACGTGCTGTGCGCCGACCAGCAGGAGCTGTGCGGGGTCATGGCCTCAAAGGCCGAGGACAAGTTCGACGGCGTCGCCTGGGAGCCGGCGGCCGGTACCGGGGCGCCGATCCTGCCGGACGTGCACGCCGCCATCGACTGCTCGATCGACCAGGTCGTCGAGCTCGGCGATCACAACCTGGTCGTCGGCCGGGTCCTCAGCCTCGAGCCGCGCCGTGACGCCCCGCCCATGGTCTTCTACAAGGGGCAGTACGGCTCATTCGGCGGGTAGATCCCATCAGGGCCGCCGGCCCGCCCCCGTGATTCCCTTGGCCACAGGCGTCGTCCGACGCCGTCCGGTCGAGGCGGAGGACACACCACGGTGCAGGCGGAGATCGCAGGGCGTCGGATACGGACGGAGGGATCCGTCGGGCCGGTCGAGGTCGACCTCCGCTGGCTCGTTCCCGCCGCCGGTTCGGTGCTGGCGCTCGCGGTCCTCGCTCCGGGTGGCCTCGCCCTGTTGGCCTTCCTCGGGCTGGTCATCGCCCTGCACGAGGCCGGCCACTTCGTCGTCGCCCGCCGCAGCGGCATACAACCGACGGAGTTCTTCTGGGGGTTCGGGCCCCCGCTGCTGTCGGTGCGGGTCGGCTCGTGTCGCTACGGCATCCGGGCGTTGTTCCTCGGCGGGTTCGTGCGGCTCGAGGGCATGACGCCGACCTCGGAGCTCCCGGATGGCTTCGACGAGGCCGGGACCTATCGGGCGGCCAGCCACCGGTCCAGGCTGGCCACGATCCTGGCCGGCCCCGGCATCAACCTCGTCACCGGTTGGCTCGCCTTCGCCGGCGGCCGGGTCGTGGCCGGCGGCTCGCCCGGCTCGGCCATGGTGAGGGGGCTCGGCGATGCCTGGGCCGTCGTCGAGGCCACCGGCTGGTCGCTGTTGACGCTCGCGGCCAACCTCGGCGGGTACGTCCAGGCGGTGCTCGACCAATCGGGGCAGACGGACGCGCCGGTCCGCTTCCTGTCGCCGGTGGCCCAGGCCCAGACCAGCCAGCTGGCCATCGAGCTCGGCCCGGATGTCGTCCTCCAGTGGTTCGGGATCCTGTCGGTTGCGGTCGGCGTCATCAACCTGGTGCCGCTACCCCCGCTCGATGGCGGGCATGCCGTCGTCGCTGCCGCCGATGGCGCGCTCGGTCGCCTCCGCCGGGATGAGCACGTCCGCCTCGACGCCAACCGGCTCGTGCCGCTCGCGTGGATCACGGTCGTCGTGCTGGTGGCGCTTTCGGTCAGCGCACTGGTGCTCGACCTGCGCGACCTGGCCTAGCCCTTCGTCGCCGAACCGGTCATGCCGCCGCTCAGCCGACGTAGGAGCGCTTGGCCACCTCTTCGAGCATGACCTCGGTCGCCCCGCCACCGATCGGGAGGATCCTGGCGTCACGGTACATCCGCTCGATCGCCGACTCCCGCATGTAACCCATCCCCCCATGGAACTGCACGCAGTCGTACATGACCTCGTTGACAACCTCGCAGCCCCAGGCCTTGATGCCCGACATCTCCTTGACGTTGTCGTGGCCCTGCTCGCCAAGCCAGGCCGCGTGGTACATCGATGCCCGGACGGCGTCGACCTTGGCCTGGTTCATGGCCATGCGTTGGCGGATCGCCCCGAGGTCGAACAGGTGGCCGCCGAAGGCCGGGCGATTCTGCGTGTGGGCGTTCGTCAGGTCGATGGCGGCCTGGGCCGCACCGACCCCCATCCCGACGAGCACCATCCGCTCGTTCTGGAAGTTCTTCATCGTCTCGTAGAAGCCACGGTGGGGCGTGCCGAGCAGCTGGCTGTCCGGTACCCACACGTCGACGAGGGACAGCTCGGCGGTGTCGGAGCAACGCCAGCCGTGCTTGTCGAGCTTCTTGGCCACCGTGAAGCCCTCGGTGCCGCTCGGCACGAGGAACATCGAGATGCCGTACTTGTTGTCCGTGTCGGTCTTGGCCGCCACGATCGTCATGTCGCCGTACACGGCATTGGTGATGAAGGTCTTGGAGCCGTTGATGCGCCAGCCGTCGCCGTCCTTGACCGCCTTGGTTCGGATACCGGCGACGTCGGACCCGGCGTCCGGCTCGGACACGCCGATCGACAGGATCGTCTCGCCGGAAAGCACGCCAGGCATCCACTCCTCCAACTGCTCGGGTGAGCCCGAGTTGACGAGGTGGGGTCCGGCCATGTCGGTGTGGACGAGCACCGTGACGTCGAAGCCGGCGAAGGTCGAGGCCCCAAGCGCCTCGGAGAACGTGGCCGACGCGAGCGGACCCATCCCGAGGCCGCCGAGCTCCTCGGGCACCCGCAGCCCGAGCATGCCGAGCGAGCCCATCTGGCGCAGGATCTCGCGGGGGACCTTGCCCTCGTCCTCCCACTGCTCGCCCTTCGGCATGACTTCATTGCTCACGAACTCGACGGTCGAGTCGTAGATGGCCTGCAGCTCGTCGGTCATGTAGGCATTGCGGTGAGACATGTCCTCAACCTAGTACCTCGTCACGTGACGCTCGGAACTCGGTTCGCCGACGGTCGTCGCTCAGCGAGGCTCGAAGCCCGCCACCTGGTACATCGTGGTGTGCAGCCGCTGGTTGAGTTGCCCGAAGCGGACGACGACGAGGTCCTCGTCGGGCACGAGGTACAGCACCTGGCCACCCCGGCCGCTGAAGTAGAGGAACGGTCCATCGAGGTCCTCCCCGTCCCGGTCGAACACGTCGTAGCGGGTCTGGCTGCGGTACTCGCCGTCGCCTCGAACGTCCTCGCCGAGGTCGAGCCCGAAGAAGTACGCATGCCAGTCGTCGGACAGCAGCGGCTGATCGCCGCCGTTGTCGAGGATGTGGTCGCCGACGGCGATCCACCAGGCCACCGTTGCGTAGAGGCAGCAGTAGGCGCTGACCCTCCCGTCGTCGTGCCGCCGCCACCGGAAGCCGCCGGCGCCGGCAGGCGTGGCGATCTCCTCGTCGAGCAGGACCTCGAGCGGCCGTCCGCCCACCTCCTCGATGACCCGCCCGAGGATCGCGGTGTTGAGATTCTGGTAGACGAACCGGTCGCCCTCGCTGGCCACGACCTCGACGTGGTCGATGACGGCGTCCGGGCCCTCGATGTGAAGCCGCGAGAAGTCGCTGAACGGCGAGTACGTGATCGCCTGCTCCTTCGACGTGCCGGCGCCGCCGACATCGCCGGCCTCGTGCTCGAACACGATCTGGCTGCGCATGTCGAGCAGCCGCCGGATCGTGACGCCGGCCACCGGTGAGTCGGCGGCGTCATCCCACAGCTCGCCGACGGTGGCGTCGAGATCGGGGATGCGCCCATCCGACACCGCCTTGACGGTGAGCAGACCGACCAGGCTCTTCACCATCGAGTAGGAGTTGAAGGCGGTGTCGGGACCGTACCCGGCGGCGAAGTGGGTGAACTCGATCTCCCCACCCCGGGCGACGGCGATGGCCGAGCCGTCGGACGACTCGAAGTCGATCAGGAAGTCGGCGCCGGCCCGGAGCCGGTCGGTGGGGATCGGCGGCGACTCGTCGGCGTCACCGATCTCGACGGCGTCCCCGGACGCCGGCCAGGTGTGACCGGGGAAGCCCTCGATCAAGACGGCGATCGCCCAGGGGCGCCGGACGGCGACGACGGCCGACGCAACGACGGCGAGAACGGCAAGCGCCACCAGGAGCCGTCGGAGCCGGCGCCACCGTCGTCCGCCGGGCCCGGCACCGGTCGCCGTGGCCGATCCGCTTGCGTCTCGTCCGCTCGACGCCGGTGTCGCGGCTGGCTGCGCAACGTCGGTCCGGCCCATGGTGACCGATGGTACGACGGCGGCGTCGGTGGTTCGGGTCGCGTCATCGGTGCCGGGTCCGGCACCGGGTCGGTGCCCGGTCGGCCGCTACGGTAGCCGGATGGCCATCTATGCCTTGGGCGGCGACGAGCCGCGGATCGACCCGACCGCGTTCGTGCACCCGGACGCCACGATCATCGGAAAGGTCGAGATCGGCGCCGGCTCGTCGATCTGGCCACAGGCGGTCCTGCGGGGTGATCACAACTGGATCCGGGTGGGGGAGCGGACCTCGATCCAGGACGGCAGTGTCCTGCACGTGACCGCCGAGCACGAGACGGTGGTCGGCAGCGGCTCGGTCGTCGGCCATCTCGTGCATCTCGAGGGCTGCACGATCGAGGGTGGCGCCCTCTGTGGCAACGGCTCGATCATCCTCCACCGGGCCGTCGTGCGCACCGGTGCGGTGGTCGGGTCGAACGCCGTGCTGCCGAACGACTTCGAGGTACCCTCCGGCGGTCTCGCACTCGGTGTGCCGGCCAAGGTCCGAGAGGGGCGGGCCGACCCCGAGATGATCAGCCACGCCGTCGAGCAGTACGTGGAGCGCGCGGTCCAGTACCGAGCCCAGATGCGGCGCCTCGACTAGCGGCTCAGCCCCTCAGCCGCTCAGCTGCTCAGCTCTGCGGCGTCCGTCCGTCTGCGCCGAGGCCGCGGGGTATGGTCGTCACCACGGCGTCGTCGTGCGCGGCCCGGTCGGCGACGACTCCGATGTCGGTGAGCTCGAAGCGCAGGGCGCCGTGGGCCGCAGCCGGATCGTCGTGATCGAGCCGGTCGGCGTCGATGGCGCGGGCAACGGCGTCGATCAGGACCTTGAGGGAGCCGAACGCGGTGCCGAGCGTCCGGTCCGAGATCTGGAAGCCGGGCACGTCGGCGTCGGACATCAGCCCGTACCGGCGAGGCTCGGCGATGGCGAATCGCCGGTAGCGGGCGAGACCCTCGACCATGTTGGCAACCGGGTCGGTGAAGGTGTCGAGGGCGACGTCCCCATCGACCGCGAGCTGCCTGGTGAGGTCGACGAAGGCCCGGTTGGCCAGGGCGTCGAGCAGATCGTGCTTGTCGGCGAAGCGGTTGTAGATGCTCTGCGGTGACACCCCGGCCCGTTTCGCCACCGCCCGCTGGGTGACGCCGCCGGCCCCGACCTCGGCGAGGAGCTCGGAGGCGGCGGTCAGGATGTTCGCCTCGAGGTCGGTCGACGGGGTGCGGGCCATGACGCCGATGGCCTCGGCCACACCTATGACAAGGGCGTCGGCGTTGTCGGCGGTCGCCCGGACAGCGGGCTGCCGGCCGAGGGCGACCTGGCGACCGCCGAGCTCTACGGGGCCCGTCTGGCCGAGGCGACGAGACGGTGGGTTGCCGGCGGGTGAATCCCGGCACCCGATCCGGCGAAACACCATCGGGGTTTGTTACTATCTACGTAGTGGTAATTCCGTCCCACACCCCTCAGTGACCGCCCGGAGCGCAGGATGACCGTCACCCCGCAGAACCTCGACCTCGATCGCTACAAGCTCGGCTGGAGCGATGCCGAAGACTACGTCTTCAAGCCGAAGAAGGGCCTCAACGAGGACATCGTCCGCGAGATGTCGTGGATGAAGGGCGAGCCAGACTGGATGCTCGACGTCCGGCTGAAGTCGCTCCGCCACTTCGACCGTCGCCCGATGCCGAACTGGGGCGGCGACATGTCGGAGATCTACTTCGACGACATCTACTACTACATCAAGCCGACCGAGGGTCAGGTCAACGACTGGGAGGACCTGCCCGACGCCATCAAGGACACCTACGAGAAGCTCGGCATCCCCGAGGCCGAGCGCAAGTACCTGGCCGGCGTGACTGCCCAGTACGAGTCCGAGGTCGTCTTCCACCGCAACCGCGAAGACCTGGAGCGCCAGGGCGTCGTGTTCTGCGACATGGACACCGCACTGCGGGAGTACCCGGAGCTGGTGAAGCCCCACTTCGGCAAGGTCATCCCGATGAACGACAACAAGTTCTCGGCCCTCAACACCTCGGTGTGGTCCGGCGGGTCGTTCATCTACGTTCCGCCGGGTGTCGAGGTCGAGATGCCCCTCCAGGCCTACTTCCGGATCAACGCCGAGAACATGGGTCAGTTCGAGCGGACGCTGATCATCGCTGACGAGGGCTCGAAGGTGCACTACATCGAGGGCTGCTCGGCCCCGGTCTACACCTCGGACTCGCTGCACTCGGCCGTGGTCGAGATCGTGGTCAAGCCGTCGGCCCACGTCACCTACACGACGATCCAGAACTGGTCGTCCAACGTGTTCAACCTGGTGACCAAGCGGGCCTACGTCGAGGCCGAGGGTCACATGGAGTGGATCGACGGCAACATCGGCTCCCGGCTGACGATGAAGTACCCGGCGGTCTGGCTTGCCGGCCCGAAGGCAACCGGTGAGGTGCTCTCGGTCGCCTACGCCGGCCCCGGCCAGCACCAGGACACCGGGGCCAAGATGGTCCATGCCGCCCCCGAGACGTCGTCGAAGATCGTGTCGAAGTCGATCTCCAAGGACGGCGGCCGCTCGAGCTACCGCGGTCTGGTCCGGGTCGAGGACGACGCCTACGGCTGCAAGAGCCACGTCCAGTGTGACGCCCTGATCCTCGACGAGGACTCCGTCTCCGACACCTACCCCTACATGGAGATCGGGGCGCTCGACGCCGAGATCGGCCACGAGGCGACGGTGTCGAAGGTGGCCGACGAGCAGCTGTTCTACCTGATGAGCCGGGGTCTCTCGGAGGAGCAGGCGATCGGCATGGTCGTCAACGGCTTCATCGAGCCGGTCACCCGCACCCTCCCGATGGAGTACGCCGTCGAGTGGAGCCGCCTGATCGAGCTCCAGATGGAAGGCTCGGTCGGCTGAACTCCGGCCGACCCGGAGTCGGCCGCCATCGTCACGGAGGAGCACCGAATCCCACGCTCCACCCGACAGGGTGGGCGTGGGATTCCTCGTTTCCGTCACGACCTCCGTCCGACGCGCTGCGTTCGTGTTCGCATCGGCGCTGATCACGGTGACCGCCTCCGAGTGGATGTACTGGTACGACACCGACGCCATCGTGGACGTGCTCCTGGTCCTCGCCCTCTTCTCTTCGCTGTGGGTCTACGCCACGCGGTGGTTCGTCGACCGCTACGACGCCGACACCCGACGTCGCTCGTCCTCGCCGTGCCGATCGACGCCTCTGTGACCGAGGGGGTCATCACCCCCGTCATGTACTCGGGAGGACCGACGCCGTTCTTCCCCCGGTGGTTCTCGGCCTGGCACGGCGGCCTCGGCGATCGTGTCCGCCGTCCTCGCCGCCGCCAACTGGGCCCTCGGCGGTGGCCTCTGGATCGCCGGGTACCGGCCGTCAACCCGGGTGGCTGCGGTGCTGGCCGGCGCGTCGCTCATCGTCGTCGGGGCGTACACGATCGCCCTCGTCTGGGCCCTCCCGATGATGGTGGCGCTGCTCGGTCTCACCGCCTGGCTGCTCCGACGCCACCGCTCCGGGCGCGACATCGAACCGATGTCCGAGCCCGCTGCGCCGGGGGCGACCCGCCCACCGCGGCTGCTGACCCAGCTGGCCGGCCCGGTCAGGATCCGCACGCTCCTCCGCTGGCGGCCATGCCGGCCACGGCTGCGACGACCTCTGCCGCCTGGACGGCGATCGAACCAGGGGAGGAGCCGATCCGCTGGTTCATGTACGGCACCATCGGCCTGCAGACGGTGGTCGCCGCGGTTGCGCCGTGGGTTGCCGCCCGACGGGTGGTGCGCCGATCGAGGCCGGCCGGGACCGGGTCGGGCGGGCCACGAGTGCGGTTCCGTC
>JBCCVL010000204.1:0-9734 GCA_039195375.1 Actinomycetota bacterium | reverse complement strand
CTGCTGCTCGGGGACCACGCCGCAGCGGAAGCCGTTGACCGAGAAGTTCGCATACTCCTCGGTCACCTTCTCGCCGGTGAGCGCGACCTTGAGGAAGCGGACCATGTCACGGGTCTGCTGATAGGGCGCCTCGTACGGGATCCCGTTCCACCGCTCGACGATCACATCCGAGGAGGCGCCGATTCCCATGACGAATCGCCCTGGTGCGGCGTCGGCCAGGGCGGCGGTGCTCTGGGCCAGCAGCGCCGGGCCGCGGGTGTAGGCCGGAAGAATAGCAACGCCGAGGCGCAGCTCCGGGGCCCAGGCCGCAGCCAGGCTGAGCGGCGTGAGCCCGTCGGCCCCGTCGGACTCGGCGGTCCACACGTCGGTGTAGCCGAGGTCGACCAGCTCCCGGAACACGTCCTGGTGCTCGTGGAGGCGGCGACCAGCCACCGGGATGGTCATGCCATGACGAATCTCTGCGCGAGCCATGGCCGCACGCTAGCCGGGCCGGCCGCGCCGGTCCCAGAGCGCGACAGAAGGGCCGGAGGACGACGCCTGGGCCCGGAGGACGGTGGCGCCGGCCGACCGCCGATGCGGCCGGCGCCACCAGAGCCGGGGAGCGGGGGAAGCTGGTCCCCGGTTCGTTGCTGTTCATCATCTCCCGGCGGGAGGAACGGCGACATCGGGGGAACCCCCCAACGTCCCCTGGGGGGTCGCCACACCGGTGGCCGCATCGAGGCCGCGTCGAGGCGAGGTCGAAGCCGCGTCGAGGCCGCGTCGAGGCCGCGTCGAGGCCGCGTCGAGGCGAGGTCGAACGGTGCCCGCCCGCCGGCGACCCGGCATCGAGGGTGCCCCTCGGTCGACCTACGTGTCGGGCCCGGTCGGATCCTCGCCGCCGATGGCCGACGAGGTACGCAACGGTGTCTCCCGGACGAACAGGCCGAGCACGAGCACCAGGCTCATGACGGGGACCGACCACCAGACGAGGGCAACGACCGACTCGCTCACCGATTCGATGGCGGCCGCCTGCAGGTCCTCGGGCAGGTCGCGGACGGCGGCCGGACTGCGGATCAGGCCGGCAGCCCCGCCGAGGTCGTCGAGCCGGTCGGGGCCGAGGCGGTCGAGCAGGCGGTCGTCGAGCTGGGTGGTGATCACCGCCCCTCCGACCGCGGCCCCGAAGGCCCCGCCCATGCTGCGGAAGAAGTTGGAGGTCGAGGTGGCGATCCCGAGGTCCTCGAACCGGGAGGCGTTCTGCACCGTCAGCGTCAGGTTGGGGAAGATCAGCCCGAGGCCGAAGCCGAACAGCGTCAGCGTCGGCGCCAGTTCGATGGCGCCGGTCTCCGGTCCGATCCTGGTCAGCAACAGCAGTGCGGCGACGGTGAGGGCCGGCCCGGCGAGCAGCGTCCACTTGTAGCGCCCGGTACGCGAGACCAGCCAGCCACTGGCGGCGGCGATGGCCGAGATGCCGATGCTCTGCGGGGTCAGCAGCAGGCCGCTCCTGGTGGCCGAGGCCCCGGTCGACACCTGGAGGAACAGCGGCAGGAAGGTCGAGGCCGAGATCAGGGCGGCCATGAGCAGGAACCCCATGACGAACACAAGTGCGACCGAGCGGTCGGCGAAGAGGTGGAGCGGGATGATCGGCTCGGTTGCCCGGCGCTCCTGGGCCAGGAACAACGCCGATCCGCCGACCCCGACCGCCACCGTGGCCAGCAGCGGAGCCGAGGTCCAGCCGTAGGTCTCGCCACCCCAGATCGGCACGAGGATCAGCCCGGTTGAGCCGATGACCAGCAGGGCGATGCCGAGCCAGTCGATGCGGGGCTCCCGGGTGGCGAACGGGAGTCGGAGCCCTCGGTTGGTGACGACGAGCGCGGCGAGACCGATCGGGACGACGGTCCAGAACACCCAGCGCCAGCCAGGGCCGTCGACCAGCAGACCGCCCCACACCGGTCCGGTCACCGCGGACACGGTGAACACCGCGGTGAAGAGCCCGATGTAGCGACCCCGCTCCCGGGGCGACACGACGTCGCCGACGATGACAAACGCCAACGACAGCAGCCCGCCCCCGCCGAGCCCCTGGACGGCTCTGGCGGCGACGAGCTGGTTCATCGTCTGGGCCAGGGCGCAGAGCACCGAGCCGACGAGGAAGACGGCGATGGCGGTCTGGTAGACGATGCGGCGGCCGTAGAGGTCCGACATCTTCCCGTACAGCGGCGTGACGATGGTCGAGGTCAAGAGGTAGGCCGAGACGACCCAGGCGAGGCGGTTGGCCCCGCCGAGCTCGCCGGCCATCGTCGGCAGGGCGGTGGCGACGACGCTCTGCTCGGTCGACGACAGGAAGAGTCCGACCATGAGGCCGGCCATCAGCCATCGGAGTTGGTCCGGCCGCAGCCCGGTGCCGGCCCGGGGCTCGCTCGCCACCATTCGGCCCAACCTAACCCTCGGGGCCCACCGGGGCGATTCAGCAGTGGGAATCGATGGGAATACCGCTGGACGAGCGGGTGTTTCCTTGAGTGTCACACCCCATCTGGATACTGGAACCATGGCAAGCGCACAGCTCACCCTCATCGACACCGATCGGCCGTGGAAGCTCGACCATCGCACGGTCGAGATCGGCCGGGCCGGCCTGGCTCAGGCCAGGGCTGCCCTCGCCGCGGCCTCGAAGCCCGAGCCGACGGCGGAGCAGATCCTCCTCGGCGGCGACCACACCGACGACACCCATCAGCTCGCCGCCTGAGCGGCGTGCGTGGTCGTCACCCCCGGTTCTCGACATGCACCGATCGACCCCCCTCCCGTAGGCTCGCGCCATGCCTGAAGTCGTGATCGTCGATGCCGTCCGCTCCCCCATCGGCCGCCGCAACGGTGGCCTGTCCGGCCTCCACCCGGCCGAGCTGCTCTCGATGGTGCAACGGGAGCTGATCGACCGCACCGGGATCGACCCGGCCCAGGTCGGCCAGGTCGTCACCGGCTGCGTCAGCCAGGTCGGCGAGCAGTCCTACAACGTCGGCCGTACCGCCTGGCTGTCCGCCGGGCTCCCGCTCGAGGTCCCGGCCACCACGGTCGACACCCAGTGCGGTTCCTCCCAGCAGGCCACCAACCTCGGCACGGCGCTCGTCCAGGCCGGCGTGGTCGACGTCGCCGTCGCCTGCGGTGTCGAGGTCATGAGCCGTATCCCGATCGGCTCCAACTCGTCGAAGAAGCTCGGGCTCGGCATCCCCATCCCCAAGCCGTACTTCGACGAGTACGAGATGACCAGCCAGTTCGAGGGGGCCGAGCGCATCGCCGACAAGTGGGGCATCACCCGCGACGACGCGGACCAGTTCGGCCTCCGGTCCCAGACCCTGGCCGCCCAGGCCTGGGCCGAGGACCGGTTCGCCACCCAGGTCCTGCCGATCGACGCCCCCGTGCTCGATGACGAGGGCAAGCCGACCGGCGACACACAGCGGATCGATCGTGACGAGGGCCTGCGTGACACCACGATCGAGGCCCTCGCCGGCCTCAAGCCGGTGGCCAGGGAGAACGGCGTGCACACCGCCGGCTCGTCGTCGCAGATCTCCGACGGTGCGTCGGCCGTGTTGTTGATGACCGCCGAGAAGGCGGCCGAGCTCGGCATGACACCGAAGGCCCGCATCGTCGACACCTGCCTGGTCGGGGTCGACCCGGTGCTCATGTTGACGGGTCCGATCGACGCCACCCGCCACCTCTTCGAGCGCACCGGGATGACCATGGGTGACCTCGACGTCGTCGAGATCAACGAGGCCTTCGCCTCCGTTGCCCTCGCCTGGGCCCGCGAACTCGAGGCCCCGATGGATATCGTCAACCCCAACGGTGGCGCCATTGCCCTGGGCCACCCCCTCGGAGGCACCGGCGCCTTCCTGATGACCAAGGCGGTGCACGAGTTGGAGCGTTCCGACTCGTCGACCGCCCTGATCACGATGTGCTGTGGCGGTGGCCTGGGAACCGGAACCATCATCGAGCGACTCTCGTAGGCGGCCAGCGGCCCGAGCCGGCTGGGTCCGGGTGGCGGCCGCTGCAGCGGCCGCGCTCGGACTGTTCACCGGCTGTGGCTCGGGCTCCGGGCTCGGCTCGGGCCTCGGGCCCGATCGGGCGACCGTGGTCGACGTCGTCGATGGTGACACCGTTGAACTCGCCATCGACGGTGCCCGCGAACGGGTGCGGCTCCTGGGCATCGACGCACCCGAGTCGGTCCACCCCAGCCTGCCGATCCAGTGCTTCGGGCCCGAGGCCTCGGCCGAGCTGGCCGCCCTGCTGCCGGCCGGATCGGTGGTACGGGTCGAGCGAGACACCGAGGCCCGCGACCGCTACGACCGCCTGCTCCTCTACCTCTACCGGGCCGACGACGGGCTGTTCGTCAACGGCTGGCTGGTCGGCAACGGTTTGGCCGACACCGCCTTCTACGACCCGAACACCACCAGAGCCGCTGAACTGACCAGGATCCGCAATCGGGCCCGGGCGGACGCTGTCGGGTTGTGGGGTCGCTGTGACGGACCGGACCAACCGCTCGACCCGCCCTGACCGGGGTGACGGTGGGAGCGGCGGCCGAACGGGTGCAGGATGGAGCCGATGCCAACCGCTCCCGACACCGGTCTGCCGATCGAGGCCGTCGTGCCCGAGGTCGTCGCCGCCCTGTCCGACCAGGGCCGCTGCGTGCTGACGGCCGAGCCGGGAGCCGGCAAGACCACCGTCGTACCGCTGCGGCTGCTCGGCGCCGACTGGCTCGGTGATCGGCGGATCCTCGTGCTGGAACCCCGCCGGGTGGCGGCTCGGGCCGTGGCCAGGCGGATGGCCGAGCTGCTCGGTGAACCGGTTGGGGCCACCGTCGGCTGGCGGACCCGTGACGATCGACGGGTCGGGCCGGACACCCGGATCGAGGTGGTCACCGAGGGCATCCTCACCCGCCGGATCCAGCACGATCCCGAGCTCGGTGGTGTCGGCGCCGTCCTCTTCGACGAGTTCCACGAGCGGAGCATCCACGCCGACCTCGGCCTGGCCCTCACCATCGAGGCCAGGGAGGCGTTGAGGCCCGACCTTCGACTGTTGGTGATGTCGGCCACGATCGACGCCGAGGCCGTCGCTGCCCTGCTCGGCGGCGACGACGATCCGGCACCGGTCGTCGAGTGCCCCGGCCGGACCCACCCGGTCGACGTCGTCTGGCGGCCGATGCAGCGCCGACAGCGGGTCGAGGACGCCACCGCCGATGCGGTGACGTGGGCGCTGGCGACCCCACTCGATCGGGCCTCCGGAGGCGCCGCCGGAGACACGGCCGACCACACCGCCGGCGTCACTGCCGAGCCCTCCGGCGACGGTGACGTGCTCGCCTTCCTGCCCGGGATGGGCGAGATCCGGCGCACGATCGAGCGGCTCCAGGGTCGGGTCGACGCCGACGTGCTCCCGCTCTACGGCGCCCTCGACGCCAAAGACCAGGACGCAGCGCTCCGGGCCGTCCCGGGCCGCCGTCGGGTGGTCGTCGCCACCGACGTGGCCGAGACGTCGCTCACCGTCGACGGGATCACGACGGTCGTCGACGCCGGCCTGGCCCGCCGACCCCGCTACGACCCCGCCACGGGGCTGTCGCGGCTGGTCACGGTGTCGAACTCGAAGTCGTCGGCCGATCAGCGGGCCGGTCGGGCCGGCCGGCTCCGCCCGGGGCGGGCGGTCCGCCTGTGGTCGAAGGTCGAGCACGCGGCCAGGCCCCGCCACGAGAAACCGGAGATCCTCGACACCGACCTGGCCCCGCTGCTGCTGGAATCGCTGGCGTGGGGCGTCCCCGACCCCCGAACGCTCCGGCTGCTCGACCCTCCGGGCGACGCCGCCATTGCCGAGGCGGCCGAGGTCCTGGCGCTGATCGACGCCGTCGACGACGACGGCCGGATCACCGACGCCGGCCGGCGCATGCTCACCCTGCCGGTGCACCCACGACTGGCCGCCATGCTCGACGGCGTCGGGACCGGGCCGCTGGCCTGGCCTGCTGCGATCCTGGCTGCGCTGTTGACCGAACGTGACGTGATCGGCGGCCGACCGGCCGACCGACCCTCCGATCTCTGGCCCCGGGTCCAGCTGGTGGCCGATCGGGACCATCGGGTCCCCGACACCGACGTCGGTGCGCTGCACGCGGTCCGTCGCCGGGCCGACGAGCTGCTCGGCCGGGTCGGCGGCAACCGGTCGACGGTCCACCCGGGCGATCTCGGTCGGACCCTCGCCCTCGCCTACCCCGATCGCCTGGCCCAACGACGGCGGGGCCAGGGCGGTCGCTTCCGGCTCCGCAACGGCATGGGGGGTGAGATCGACCGCGGCGACGCGCTCGCCGGCGAGGACATGATCGTCGTCGCCGACCTGCAGGGTCCCAAGCGGCGGGTCCGCATCGCCAGGGCGGCCGCCATCGACTCGATCGACGTCGAGCTCGGGTTCGCCTCCGAGGTGGCTGACCGCTCGTTCCTCACCTGGGACGACGAGCGGGACGACCTCCGGCTCCGGGTCGAGCGACGTCTCGGCTCGCTCGACTTCGGCACGGTCGACCAGCCGGTCGAACCATCCGACGAGGTCACCGCCGCCCTCGTCGACCGGATCGTCGACACGAAACTCGGCGTGTTGCCGTGGACCGAACGCACCCGCCAGCTCCAGGCCAGAGTCGCCGTCGTCGAAGGGCATCGGCCTGGTGCCGTCGAGCCCGTCGACGGGCCGATCGACGACGCCAGCCTCCTCGCCAACGCTCCAGACATCTTCGGGCCCTGGCTGCCGGGGGCGACCGGCCGGGCCGACCTCGACACGTTCGACCTCCTCGGGCTCCTCCGCACCAGGCTCGGGGCCAGTGCCCTGGCCACGCTCGACCGGATGGCGCCCGAGCGGTTCGATCTGCCAGCCGGTCGGTCGGCCGCCATCGACTATGCGGCTGAGACCCCGCGGATCTCGGTCCGGGCCCAGGCGGTCTACGGGCTCTCGGCCACCCCCATGCTGCTCGACGGCGCCCTGCCGCTGACCGTCGAACTGCTGTCGCCGGCCGACCGGCCGATCCAGGTCACGGCCGACCTGGCCGGCTTCTGGACGGGGTCATGGGTGGAGGTCCGCAAGGAGATGGCCGGCCGCTACCCGAAGCACCACTGGCCGACCGACCCGGCGGCGGACGACCGGCCGAGGTGAGTCGGCGATCCGGTCCCGGGGGGCCACGAGCGCACCAGCCCTGCGGCCCGAGCGCGCAGCTCGGCTCGGCCGGTTGCGCATCGACGGCCGGCCCCTCGCGGTAGCGTCGTTGGGGTGACCGCACTGCTGGAACTGCTCGGCCGTCGCCCCGAGGACCGGCTGGTGATCCTGACCTGCGAGGGGCTCGGGTCGTTCAACGCCGCCAATCTCGGTATCGAGACCGCCCTCGGTACCGGTGTGGCCACCTCAGCCGCCCTCCAGGTGCCCTGTCCATGGTCCCGTGGCGCGGTCAGGAACCACCGGGGTCATGACAGTCATGACATCGGTGTGTCGCTCACGCTCAACGCCGAATACGACTGCTTCCGGTGGGGGCCGATCACCCGCGCCCCGTCGCTGCTCGACGGCGACGGCGGGTTCCCCCGCACGGCCGATGACCTCGGCGAGCACGCCGACGTCGACGAGGTCCGGCGGGAGTGCCGAGCCCAGATCGAGCGAGCCATCCTGTGGGGCTTCGACCCGTCCCACCTCACCTCACATCTCGATGCGCTGTGCCGCCGCCCCGAGCTGTTCGACGTCTACCTCGATCTGGCCGTCGACTTCGCCCTGCCGGTCAGCCTGCCCGATCCGTCGGTCGACCTCGGCTTCCCGGCGAGGAAGCTGGCCGCCGAGGAGGGCATCGTGGCGCCCGACCGGGTCGTCGCCGGACCTCGCCATCGCAGCTCACAGCCGACGGTCGATCGAGCGCTGCGCAACCTTCCCCCCGGCGTCACCGAGGTCCGAGTGCGGCCGTCGGCCGACACCCCGGAGGCCCGAGCGGTCACCGATGACTGGGCGGCCATGGTCGGCGACGCCCATCTCGTCACCCACGACTGGGCCTTCCGGGCCGCCCTCCAACGCTCCGGGGCGGAACTGATCGGGTTCCGGGAGCTCCGCGAGGCGCAGCGACGAGCGACCGGCTCCTCGGCCGGCTGAACCGGTTCGTGCCGGAGGCGGCCGACGTCCGCCGATCAGGCGGACAGGCTGGCCCGGAACCCCTCGTCGTCGAACAGGGCCAGGACCGGCAGCAGCGCCCCGGTTGAACCGACCGGCTTCAGGTCGCCCCGCATGTAGGCCTGCGTCATCGACTCCGACCCGGCCACGAACCCGTCGAGCTGGTCCGACGTCACCGGGATGCTGACGTCGGGCTCCCGGTCGTCGTCAGCCGCCCCGACGATGCGGCCGTCGACCACGTCGAGCAGCAGGCGCTGCGTCTTGCCGATCGTGAATTCGACGGCGGCCGATCGGGTCATCGGCGGGTCGACCGATGCGCTGGCCTCGGTCAGGGCGGCGGCGAAGGCCTCGTCGAGCGTCGCCATCAGGACGCCTTCCGCACGGCGGCGGGGTCGGCTTCGGCCGGTGCGCCCTCGACCGCCTCGTCGACGATCCCGGCGAACAGATCGCTCTCCGGCAGGTCGCTGTCGACCAGGGAGCGGGCGAGGATGTAGTCCTCGTAGGGGTAGGCGGCGGCTGCGGCCTCGTCCGGGAGACCGAACCAGAACTTCTCCTCGGGGTCGACCTGTGTGGCGTGGGCCAGCAGCGCCGCCCGGCGGACGCCGTACCAGGGGGCGATGTCGACCTTGGTCGTCACCCGGTGGTCCTGTGACGGCCGCTCGAACCAGCGCTCGTCGTAGGGTGACTCCAGCCCGAGCTCGATGAACTTCTCGTGGTGGGCGACCAGGCGGGCCCGGCTCCAGGTCGAGTAGTACATCTTCTGCGGCTGCCAGACCGGACCGGCCTCCGGGTACCAGGCCTCGTCACCGGCCCGTTCGAAAGCCAGGACGCTGATGTCGTGGACCCGGAGATGGTCGGGGTGCTGGTAGCCCTGCTGGTCGTCGGAGTAGGTGATGATCACGTGGGGCCGGAACCGGCGCACGATGGCGACCAGTCGACCGGTGGCCTCGTCGAGGTCGGCCATTGCGAAGCAGTCGGGGTTGGCGTTGGCCTCGCTGTCCGGCATGCCCGAGTCCCGATACCCGAGCCACTCGAGCTCGTGGTAGCCGATGGCCTCGACCGAGGCCTCCAGCTCCCGGGCCCGGATGGCAGCCAGATCGGCCCGTACCTCGTCGGTGTCGAGGGCCTTGTTGAGGATGTCACCCTCCTCGCCCCCGGTTGCGCAGACCAGGCAGGTCTGGTGTCCCTCGGCGGCGTATCGGGCCACGGTTGGCGCTCCCTTGGAGGCCTCGTCGTCTGGATGGGCGTGGACGCTGAGCAGGCGGGCCATCGGTTCAACCTACCGGCGCCGTCTGGGTGGCAACGAGCCGGCCGCCGGAACCAGCCGAGACGGCAAGACGTTAGTAGTGTCAGGGACAGGCAACTTCACCCACTACGCCTCGAGAGCCGCCCCCAGACGGGGCCAGACAGACGCCCCCGAAGGGGCCGGACAGGACGCCCCCAGACGGGGCCAGACAGGACGCCCCCGAAGGGGGCCTGACAGAAAGGCATCAACACGATGACCCAGTCCGCAATCTGGGCTGCGATCTGGTTGGCGGCGGCAGCCGCCTTTGGTATCGGAGAGATCCTGATCGCCGGATCGTTCTTCCTGATGCCCTTCGCGGTCG
>JBCCVL010000203.1:0-9847 GCA_039195375.1 Actinomycetota bacterium | reverse complement strand
TCGTCGGGAGTGGCTTGGCGTTGTTGCCGCACTGGCCATCGGGCTCGCGCTCGTCGCACTGAAGCTGTATGCGGACGTTGGAGCCAGCTAGGCGTCGACATGAGCTGGCGCTTCGGGGTGGTCGGTCTCGTTTGCCTCTTGGCGACCGTCGCCTTTGCCTCTTCCGCGGACGACGCGGGACCCGACTCAGCAGGCTTCCGAAGCCATGCCTTCAGCGGCCCGGACGGCACCGACGCGACCCTGGGCGACTTCGAAGGCCAACCACTGGTCGTGAACTTCTTCGCCTCGTGGTGCCCACCGTGCCGAGCTGAACTCCCGGACCTGGAGGCGTTCCATCAAGCAGGCGACGGCCAGGTCCAGCTGATCGGAATCAGCCACGATCTCGCTCGTAGCTCGTGGCTCAGTCTCGTGACTGAGGCCGGTTTGACGTTCCCCACCTACCACCAGCCGGACCAGGAGATCTTCACCGAGTTGGACCTGTTCGCCATGCCGACGACCATCTTCGTCTCGGCCGAGGGCGAGATCGCCCACACCCACGGCGGGGTGCTCACTGAACGGAGCTTGCGCGATTCGGTTGCTGAGCACCTCGGCGTGACCATCCCCGAGATGGGCGCGACGTGAGTGGTGCGACTCCGTGCAACCGATCCGCGTGCGCGGCATCCGGTGTGGGAAGCCGAGCATCCGGTCTCCACGGCAGCGTCCCGGCGTCGGCTCCCGCCGCCGGCTGGCGTTCGACAGGATCAGACGGGTACGTCGCCCGGGAGTTCGAGATCTCGGACGCCGACGTGGAGCAGGCGCCGGCCTTTCGTCGCCCAGCGGGTTCGTCGGTGGTGTGGTCAGTCGCCGATGAAGAACATGGGTTGGGTCGCGGCCTCGGCGAGTTCGATCTCGGTGGTCTCGCCCGTGGTCAGGTTGGTGATGGCGATGACCCGCGGCTGGTCGGTGACCTCGGCGAGCCATTGCCCATCGGAGGACACCGCCGGGAGGACGGCGCCACTGCGGAACCCGAACTCGGGCGGCCGAACGGTGCGGGTTGCTCCGGTGGCCACGTTGAGCAGCGATGCGCGTGCTTCCGGTCCGAAGGTGGACTCGAGGAGCCAGTCCGTCCCGTGCAACAGCACGACGCTGCCTGCCTGGCGTGACGGGACGTGGAGGTCGAGCGGCTCCCAGGTTCGCCGGTCGAGCCAGGTCAGCGTGCATTGGAGGGTCGAGTCGCATGATTGGACCAGCGCCCGCTGGTCGTCGGCCGCCAGGAGCCGGCCGTCAGCGACTTGACGGTAGCCGTCCTCGGGCGAGGACCGTGTGTAGACCCCGCCGGCTGGCCCGGTGACGAGCGTGTTGTTCGGGTCCGCGTCGAGGCCGCTGACGTCGAGCCACAGCTCGTCGTCCACGCGCTCGACCGCTTCACCGGAGAGCGGGTCGACCACGTACTGCGTTTCGTCGATCTCGGCAGGGTCTCGTGTCTGGCGGATCAAGCTCACGAGGATCGACCGGGGGTCGACCTGACCGGACGGCGAGGAGACGAACGTTGCGGTCGCCCCGTCGACGGCGAAGATCGGGTCCGGGTCGGCGGCCAGATCGTCGAGCGGCAATCGGGCGAGTCCGCCCGGTGTGGCTCGGTCGATGACGACCCAAGGGCCGGCCACGGCGATGGGGAAGACACGAGAACCCTCGACGTGGAGGGTCGTTCCACGATCGAGGTCGATCAACGCCGGCCGGCCGGTCGTCGAGACGAGGAGCTTGTAGCCGACCTCGGTGCCGAGCAGCGGTGCGCCAGGTCGAGCTGCGAGCAGGCTGCTCGCTGTGTCGGCGCCCGAGGTGGTCGCCGACGTGGGCTCGCTCGTCGGTGAGGTGGCAACCTGAGGTTCCTCGGGTGGTGCCCGGACCGACGCCGATGGCTCCGATGCCGGCGTGGTCCGCTCGTCGGTTCCCGGTGCGTCGCTTGACCCCGTCGTGGCCAGCACCAAGGCTACCGCGAGGACCACGGTGATCGCCCCGACGACGTAGAGCACCTTCGGGTTGCGGCCGGCTGCCGAGGTGACACGCTCGGTCGAGACGGATGCGTGAGGCTCGAGCAGGGGAACCAGGCCGGCCTGTTCCCCGGCCGGCCGGCCACAACGGCGACAGAAGCGATCTCCCTCATCAAACGAGGAGCCGCACGCACACACGGACACGACGCGACCCTAGCCAACACGAGCTTCGAGTCTTTGGCGCCTGTCGCTGTCATCCCGAGCACGGTGCTCGCGCCGAGAGACGTGTTTCGACCCCGCGTTCGCCGCTGGCCTCCTGGTCAGGTCCGGCTGTCGGCCAGCACGTCGGTCGGGGTTGTGGTCGCGCTGGTTCCGTCGGCCGTGACCGTGAGGATCTCGGCGCCGGTGCTGGTGACGAGAACGGTGTGTTCGAACTGGGCGGAGGGAAGGTGGTCGTCGATGTGTTCGGTCCATCCGTCGGCGGCCTGCGTGAACGTGGTGCCGCCGGAGAGGAGCATGGGTTCGATGGTGAAGGTCATGCCGACCTGGAACGGCTCGGTGTCGTGTCGTTCGACGTGATGGTGGATGTGTGGGGCGGCGTGGAAGGTGGCGCCGATGCCGTGTCCGCCGTACTCGCGGACAACGCTGAAGCCTCGAGACCGGGCGAAGGGCTCGATGGCCTCACCGATTCGTCGAAGGGGCTCGCCTGGCCAGACGGCGTCGATGCCGCGCAGCATCGCTTGTCTGGTGGTCTCGACGAGGGCTCGTGTCGGCTCGTCGATGGTGCCAACGATGAAGGTGGCGGACGTGTCGCCGTGCATGCCATCGAGGTAGGCGGTGACGTCGATGTTGACGATGTCGCCGTCCTCGAGCGGCCGGTCGTCTGGGACGCCGTGGCAGATGACGCCGTTGACCGAGGTGCAGATCGACTTGGTGAATCCCTTGTAGTGGAGATCGCTCGGGTAGGCGCCTCGGTCGACGTAGGCCTGGTGGGCGATGGCGTCGATCTGGTCGGTGGTGATCCCGGGAGCGACGGCTCGGCCTGCCTCGTGGAGGACCTCGGCGGCGACCTGGCAGGCTCGCCGCAGTCTCGGCAGGGAGTCGTCGTCCTGGATCTGGTAGCCGCGAGGGGTGCCGACGGTGCCGGTGGTGACGTAGTCGGGCCGGGCGATGTGCTCGGGCACCACGCGGGGAGGAGTGACAACCCCGATCGGGACGGGCTTGCGTTGGAGGAGCCGGCGGTTGCCGTGACAACGCTTGTACTTGGCGTTGCTGCCGCACCAGCACGGGCTGTTGGATCGAATTCGCTCCATCCGGGGAGTCTACGGGTGGAGACAGCAGGATGTCTACAGGTGGAGACAAGCTAGACTGCTCTGATGGCACCGATGGTCAATACCGAGGATCTCACCGACGCCCGCGGTATCGCCGAGATCCTGGGGCTCTCACACGCCAACAGCGTCAGCCTCTACCAGCGCCGCTACCCCGACATGCCACGGCCGGTGGTCAATCTCGGGCGCGGTCGTCCCAGCCTGTGGCTCCGGCCGGCCATCGAGGCCTGGCACAACGCCCGAAGCCGCTAGTTGGTGCGGGCGTAGACGATGAAGCCGCTGTGCTCAGCGACCTTGTCGTAGAGGGCGCGACCGGCCTCGTTGGTGGTGTGCGTGAGCCAGTAGACCCTCGCAGCCCCGGCACGGTCGGCTGCCCGGTAGACCCCGTCGATCAACGCTCGGCCGACGCCCTGACCCCGGGCGTCCGGGGCGGTGAAGAGGTCCTGCAGGTAACACGACCGTGCAATCTGGGTGGTGCTTCGATGGAACAGGTAGTTCGTGAGGCCGAGGAGGCGGTCACCATCGACTGCGACGAGCCCGTGCACCGGCTCGTCGGCCTCGAAGAAGCGCGACCAGAGCACATCGGTGACATCTCGTGGGAGCGCCGTTGCGCCTTCCCGGCCGTAGAAGGCGTTGTAGCCGTCCCACAGCGGCAACCACGCGTCGAAGTCATTGGGAACGACCGGCCGGATCAGCATTCGCCGATCCTAGTGACCGACCGTCGGCGGCAATCACGCTCGGCACGCGTCACCCGTGTTAAGGCAGCCTGACGAGCCGAACTAGGGTGAGGTGATGAGCATCGAGTCCGCACAGGGGATCGTGCTGGCCAGCTGCGCGGCCTCCCGCCCGGCCGCCGGTGCGACCGAGAACGCTGGTGCAGACGGATTCGATCAGGGGCACCACTCCCTCCTCTGGTCGAACCGCTCGGGCCTCGAGGTCCGTACGCCGAGAGTCTCGTCGATGGTCCGCCCAAGGTCGGGGTTCTGGGTACCGGCCGGGCTGCCGTACACCGTGGAGGCGTCGGCACCGTGGTGGACGGCGTCGTTCGTTGCTCGCTCGTGTCCGGCGGCCTGGCGACGCGTCTCGATCGTCGAGTTCGACGACGTGGTCGGATCGTTGCTCGCCCACGTGGCGGTGCATCCTGAGCGCCCGTGGTCGGCCGACTTCGTCTCCGCGGTGGTGACGCACCTCTTCGACGCCTTCGCGTCACACCCTGCACCGTTGACGTTTCCGACCGATCCCCGAGCTCGCGAGGTGGCGAATGGTCTCGTCGCTGATCCCGCGTCGGCCATGGAGCTCTCGGACTGGGCGCCGAGGGTCGGTGCGAGCGAACGGACGCTGCGTCGGCTGTTCCTCGAACAGACGGGCCTCACGTTTCGGCGCTGGCGGGTCCGTCTCCGAGCCCACGGTGCCATGCGGTTGCTCGCCGATGGACTACCGGTCGGCGAGGTCGCCAGGAGGTCCGGGTATACCTCGACGACGGCGTTCGCCAGGGCGTTCGAGAGCGAGACGGGGGTCGGGCCATCGGACTACGTCGCAGGAGTGACCGCCACGCTCGATCCGGATCCCCCCGTCGACGCCGGAAAGTGGCCGATGCGGTCGAGGAGTTGGCCACGACGGCGCGATGCGATGGAGCAGTCTCTCATCGACATGGCGGAACGGTTGATCGGAGACGAGGTGAGCGGGAGGGGCGAACGCGCTGCGTTGTTCCGTGCCGGCGCGATGCTCGTCTTGGCCGCGTGTGGCGACGATGAGGTTGATGCCACCGACGACGCCCCGACCCGGGTGCCGGCGACCACCGGGCCAGCGGCGAGCGATGCGGCGAGCAATGCGGCGAGCAATGCCAGCGACGACCCCTCCTCCTCCGCTCGGGCGACCACCGACCTCGTCGTGGAACCACTGACCGTGGTGGACGGTCTCGGCCGGATGCTGACCTTCGAGGAGACGCCGGAGCGCATCGCCTGTCGGAACTCGGGGGCGTCGATGCTGCTCGCCGGCCTCGGCCTCGTGCCGGTCTCGACGTTCTTCGAGCCCGAGCGGGCAGCGCTCTACTACGGCGACGATGCGATCGACGAGATCACCTTTGCGCCGATCACCGCGGAGGAGCAAGCGCTGCTCGAGCCGGATCTGGTGGTCACCGGCGAGCTCGACCCGATGCGGGTCGACCTCGATCCCCTGTTCCCCGTCTACGCGATCGCAACCGGCGGCCTCGTCGCGAACGCCAGGAAGCTCACGACCGACATCGCGGCGCTGACCGGCCGGATGGCCGAGGGCGAGCAGGTCATCCAGCAATGGGAGGAGTTCATCGCAAAGCTCACCGACATCGAGGTCGAAGGAGCCGAGGACGTCCGCCTCCTGCAGCTCTGGGGAGGAGCGCCGGACACCTACCAGGGATGGACCAACATCAGCGACTGGTGCGGGTTGTTGACCGACCTGAAGCTCGTCGGGGAGTGCCTGTTCGACCCTGAGACGCCGGATCAGCAGTTCGCAGAGTTCTCGACCGAGGCGATCCTGGCCGCACAACCGACACACATCTCCTATGTCCTCGAGTGGCAGCTGGAGGGCACCGACGGTTACGTCCTGCCCGAGGAGCGACAGGATCCGGCGTGGGGTCAGCTCGACGCGGTCGCCGCTGGCAACGTCTATGTCGTTCCGACCACCGGTCACTTCGCCAACGGCTTCTTCGAGATCATGTACGAGCTGGAGAACTATCTCTTCAACGTCTTCGGACCAGCGCAGGGATTCGAGGACCCCGGCCCATTCGTCGAATGGGAGGGCCCGAGCTTGTAGGACCGTTTGGTGCCGCTGCGGCGGCCAGCCGTTCCCATCCGTGGTCGCGGCGACCGGTCGCACCGACCAGCTGCACCGGAAGCGCACCGACTGGCGCTGAACGACCGGTCAGACGCCGACCTCGGCGAGCCGAACGTCGACGAGCCGACGGAGGAGCGCGTCGACCGGCGGACGGCGGACGGTGAGCCCGAGCGAGCCCGTGGTCACGGCGAGACCGTCGAGCTCGGACCTGGACCGGGCCACAACAGCGTCTCGCCACCGTGGGGTTGGTCGCCGAGTCAGTCGCTCAGTCAGTGCGTCGACACCGCAACCCCGCACGAGCGTGCCGTCGACCGGAGCACGAGGACCCCGTCAGATCGTTCAGCAGACCTCTCCCTCAACTGTTTGGAGTACAAGAAATGAAAGCCCTCCCTCGGTACCGCCGGCTGCTCCGTCTCTCCGCAGCCCTGCTCGCCTCGGTTCTGTTCCTAGCGGCGTGTGGGGACGACGACAGCGATGTCGCCGACGACACATCCGCATCGACGCCAGCAACCACCGAAGCCGAGACGACCGACTCAACCGACGACCCATCCGCATCGGCGCCGGCGACCACCGAGGCCGAGACGAGCGAGCCGGCCGATCCGGTGTCGGTCGTCGATGGACTGGGCCGGACCGTGACCCTGGACGAGATACCGGAGCGCATCGCCTGCCGCGACTCCGGGTGCTCGCTGGTACTCGCCGACCTCGGCCTCGTCCCGGTTGCCACCTTCTTCGAGCCTGAACGAGCAGCGTTCTACTACGGCGAGGACAGGATCGACGACATCACCTTCGCTCCCGTCAGCGTTGAGGACACCGCAACAGCCGAGCCCGACCTGATCGTCATCAACCTGGCGACGGCCGAAAGCGAACTGGACCAGTTCGAGATCCTTTCCCCCGTCTATGTGATCGATGACTCCGGCAATCTCGCGGAGAACGCCGAGAAGCTCACCTCCGACCTCGCTGCACTCACCGGCCGCATCGCCGAGGGAGCGCAAGCGATCGCCCAGTGGCAGGACTTCGTCGGGCAGCTCGCCGACATCGAGATCGACGGTGTCGACGACGTACGCCTCCTGCAGCTGTGGAGCGGATCGCCCGACACCTATCTCGGATGGACCAGCATCAGCGACTGGTGCATCCTGCTCGACGACCTTGACCTCGTCGGCGAATGCGTCTTCGACCCCGAGACGCCCGACCAGGACTTCGCAGAGTTCTCGACCGAGGCCGTCCTGGCCGAGCAGCCAACCCACATCTCCTTGCTCCTCGAGTGGCAGCTCGAGGGCAGCGACGAGTACTTCGCACCGGACCAACGAACGGACCCGGCCTGGAGCCAGCTCGACGCCGTCGCCGCCGGCAACGTCTACATCGTCCCCTCGACCGGCAACTTCGCCAACGCCTACCACGAGATCATCTACGAGCTCGAGAACTATCTGTTCAACGTCTTCGGACCTGAGCAGGGATTCGAAGACCCCGGACCCTTCCTCGAGTGGGATGGACCGAGCCGGTAGGGCCCTCGGTGAGCGTGCTCGCCCTCCTCGTCCGGGCCGGCGCCCTCATCGAGGCGGTAGGCCGATCCGGGGTCAGGCGGTGGTCACGCCGAGCGGCGGGTAGAGCCACACGGTGTTGATGTCCCGCTTGAGCGCCTTGGCCTCCTCGCCGACCAGCACGACCCGCCGATCCCAGCCTTCGGTGTACACCGCACCGGCGGCGCCGAGGTCGAGACACGTGCCGTACGGCAGCGTGGCCAGCTCGGTCAGCTCGCCGCCAAGCAGGTCGGCCATGGCGTTGCGACCGGCACAGGTGCCCTGCGGGATGGCGTGCTGCGCGCTCTGGGTCACCGGGTGGCCGGACTCGTCGAGCGGGGCGGCGGTGTCGCCGGCGGCGAAGACCCCCGGTGCGTCCCCGACCCGGAGGTGCTGGTCGACGGCGAGCCGTCCGAGCGGGTCGAGGTCGGCCGAGACCATCGCCGTCAGGGGGCTGGCGCTCATTCCCGCAGTCCACACGACGACCTCGGCATCAAGCGACGCCCCGTCGGTCAGGTCCAGGGTCGTGCCGTCGTAGGCGACGACGCCGGCGCCGGTCCTGACCTCGACGCCGAGTTCGTCCAGCGCGGTCCGGATCTGTGGTCGGGGTCCCGGCCCGAGCGAGGCAGCCAGTTCGTCGGCCCGGTCGAGCAGCACGATCCGGGCCGACGGCACCCGGGACGGCAGCTCGGTGGCGAGCTCGATGCCGGTGAAGCCGGCACCGACGACGACGATCGTGGCTCCCGGGCGCAGGTCGGCCAGACGGCGGTCCAGAGCGGTCGCTGCGTCCACCGTGTCGATGTCGTGGAGATGGGTGTCGTCGATCGGCGGCCGGTTGAGCCGGCTCCCGGCAGCGAGGATCAGCCGGTCGTAGGTGATCTGCCAGTCGGCGCCGCCGTCGTCGACGACGGTCACCGCCCTGGCGTCGACGTCGATACCGGTCACCCTGGCCTTGATGTGACCGACGCGACGGGGCTCGAGGATGTCCCGGAGCGGAACGGTCTTGTCGGCCGGGGCGGCCTCGTAGAGCCGGGGTCGGACGACGAAGTCGTCGGTCGGGTTGACCACGTCGATCCGGACGGCCGCACCGGCGACGGCGGTCGACTCGGCCGCGGCGATGGCGGCCCAGATCCCCGCGAACCCGGCGCCGATGATGAGCAGGCGGGGGACAGGCTGTTCGCTCGGCGTCGCTGATGCCGGGGCCGGCGCCGAGGACGACGACGGGCCGCCCTCGGGACCGGCCGTGGTGTGCTCGGCGGTCATGACGGCTGCCGTTCGTCGGTGCCGACGAGGCTGCGCTCGAGGAAGTCGACGGTGACGCCGGCGACCTCCTCCCAGCGGTGGTCGATGACGAGGGAGTGGCCGGCGCCGTCGAGCTCGACCAGCTGCGTCGGTGCCGAGTTCTTGGCCTGCTTTCGATGGGCGCCCGTGGCCACTGAGGGTGGCACGGTGTGGTCGGCGCCACCGCTGACGATCAGCAGTGGGCCACGGTCCTCGTTCTTGGTGTCGACCCGTGTGGCGCCGGAGAACGACAGGTCGGCGAAGGCGATCTGGAACACCGGTCGCCCCGGTGCGGCGACGTGGAACTCGTCGTAGAGGGCCCTGGCCTCTTCGGTCGGGACGGCGTTGGCGAAGCCGTAGACGAACTCGTCGAACGTGAGCGTGACCGCACGACGTCGGTTGGCCGGGTTGCGGAGCACCGGGAGGGACGACTTCACGACCGAGCCGGCCAACCCCCGGACGCCCTTGAACGGCGCCGGGTCGATGGCGACGGTTGCCACGGACGCCCCCCGTCCGGCGATCATCTGCGCCAGCAGACCGCCGACCGAGTGGCCGACGACGGCCGGCCGGGGGGTCAGACGGCCGGTCACGTCCTCGATGTGGGTGGCGACCTCCTGGATCCCGGTGCCGGCGAGCTGCGCCGGGTCGGCCCGAGCCTCCTCGACGGACGCCGGGTCGCCCGGCCAGTCGAGGGCCAGGGGGGCGAAGCCCCGCCGCTCCAGGTACGACTCCCAACGGGCCCAGCTGCCGGCCAGCAGCCAGAGGCCGTGGACGAGGAGGACCGGCTGGCGGCCCGACTCGTTGATGCGGGTGATCTCGTGCAGTTCTCGTTCGGTGAGGCTCATCGGGAGCTCCTCCTCGGTGACCGGACGGGCGATCGGGTCTCGGTCGCTCCGGCGGGACGGATGGGGTACCCCCATCGTCCGTGCTGCGGACGGGC
>JBCCVL010000202.1:0-9872 GCA_039195375.1 Actinomycetota bacterium | reverse complement strand
CCCGGCGAGGGCCCGGGTGCCGGACAACACGAGGGTCCGATAGCCGAGCCGATCGACCGCCTTGAAGAACGTGTCGTAGTCCCGGAAGGCGCTCCCGGTGGTGAACACGTAGGGCTCGTCCTGACCGAGGGGCCGCTCGGTCTCGATGTCGCCGCCGTACTGGAACGGGACGAAGGTGAACCGTTCGGCCGGGAGCCCGAGCAGTTGGCTGTAGGCCTCGACCTCGGCGCTCGAATGCACGACGAACCGATCGACCCGGCGGAGGCTGGCCCGGGCGACGAGTCGCCGCAGGCCGGAGTTGATGCCCTCGGTGTTGAAGACCCAGGCCACCAGCGGCCGTCTGTCCCGCCGGATCTGCTGGTGGGCGCCGACGGCCGCCGCCAGCTGCGGGAACGCGGTGATCAGACCGTCGCCGGGTGCCCGGACGGCCTGCCCGGCCTGCCGGATACGATCCGCCCACTCGCCGAGCCCCGCCCGGGCCCGGGAGTTGTGCCAGTTCCGGTCGTCGCCGTAGCGAGGGACGAGGGTGAACCGGTGTTCGTCGCCATCGACCGCGTCACTGATCCACCGGTCCTCCGCCGTCTCGAAGTACGGGGCCGCCACCACCCAGTGCATCTGTCCTCCGCTCCGCTCGCGACCGCCGATCGGCCAGACGACGACCACCGCCGACATCGGTGGCGTTGGTGTCGCATGCCGCTCGTGCTTGCCGCAGCGTAGCCCACGACCGGCCGACGACCGGCAGCGGCGGCCATCGACGTGCCGGACGTCGGGGGTGTTCCCGGTACCACCGGCCGATCCGAGGTCAGACGGCGATCGCCTCGGCGCCGAGCAGCACCCGCAGCTCGGGCACCAGGCCGTTTGAGGTGTCGACGCAGTATTCGTCTGACAGCCGCACCGACTTGTGCTCGCTGAGGTGGATGACCACCGGCGACGGGCCCCGGTGCTCGACCAGGATCGTCTTCAAGCGGTCGATCAGCGTGTCGGACAGTTGGTTCGGTCGGATCGCCAGCTGCAGTGGAGCGGCCGAGCCGAGGCTGTCGACGTCGAGGACCTCGATCGACTGGGCCATCAACTTCGGCTGGTCGTCACGCCCGTCTGCCCGACCCCGGATGACGACGATGCGGTCGTCCTCGAGCAGGTGACCGTAGTCGGCGAAGGTCCGGGGGAAGACCATCGTCTCGACCGAGTCGGTCAAGTCCTCCAACACGAGGACCGCCATCAGGTCACCCTTGCGGGTCCACTTGCGCTGCAGGCCGGTGACGACGCCGCCGACGGTGACCATGTTCCCGTCCTCGGTGTCGGCCAGCTCGGCGATCGTGTCGTCGGCCTTGCGCTTGAGCGCCCCTTCGAGCCCCATCAGGGGGTGGTCGGAGACATAGAGGCCGAGCATCTCCTTCTCGAAGGCGAGGCGCTGCGACTTCTCGAACTCCTCGTCGCCGATCTTCGGCCGGTCGTCGAACGACGGGCCACCGTCGCCGGCCCCATCACCGTCGTCGTTCATCGCCCCGAAAAGGGTCTGGACGCCCATGTCGTGCTGGCGGCGGGAGGCGACGGTCTGGTCGATGATGCCCTCGAAGGCCAGCAGCAGGCCCTTGCGGGCGTGACCGAGCGAGTCGAACCCGCCGGCCTTGATCAGCGACTCGATCGTCCGCTTGTTGAGGACCTGGTAGTCGACGCGCTCGCAGAAGTCGTAGAAGCTCTCGAACGGACCGTTCTCGGTCCGCTCCTCGACGATCAGGTCGACGAGCGCCTCGCCGACGTTGCGGACCGCCGAGAGGCCGAACGGGATGGCGTTGAGCTCGCCGCCCTCGTCGTCTGGGGTTGAGGTGAAGTCCTTCTCGGAGCGGTTCACGTCTGGGACGAGCACGTTGATGCCGAGCTGGCGGCACTCGTTGAGGTAGACGCCGGCCTTCTCCAGGTTGGTCTTGACGCTGGTCAGCAGGCAGGCGAGGTACTCGACGGGGTAGTTCGCCTTCAGGTAGGCGGTCTGGTAGCTGACGAACCCGTAGCCGTAGGAGTGGCTCTTGTTGAAGGCGTAGTCGGCGAATCCCTCGATGATGGTGAAGAGCTCGGCCCCGAAGTCGGCCCCGTAGCCGTGCTCGTCGCAGCCGGCGATGAACTTCTCGCGCTCCTTGGCCATCAGCTCGCGCTTCTTCTTGCCCGCGGCCTTGCGCAGGTTGTCGGCGTCGGCCAGGGAGTAGCCGGCGAACTTCTGGCTCACCCGCATCATCTGCTCCTGATAGATCATCAGGCCGTAGGTGTCGCCGAGGAGCTCCTCGGCGTCGGGATGCAGGTGCTCGACCGGCTTGCGCCCGTTCTTGCGGTCGGCGTAGTCGTTGTGCATGTTGGCCGCCATCGGGCCGGGGCGGTACAGGGCGACCAGGGCGGCGACGTCCTCGAAGCCGGTCGGGGCCATCGAGCGCATCAGGGCCCGCATCGGGGCCGACTCCAACTGGAAGACGCCGATCGTGCGTCCCTCGCGGAGCAGGTCGTAGGTCGGCTCGTCGTCGAGGTCGACGACGTCGATGTCGGGGGCCTGCCCGTGGACCTGCTCGATCAGCGCGAGGGTGTCGCTGATGACGTCGAGGTTGCGCAGCCCGAGGAAATCCATCTTCAGCAGGCCGAGGTCCTCCACCCCGTGCATCTCGTACTGGGTGACGACCGGGGCTTCCTCGATGTCCTTGCCGGCCTCGGGCTTGCGCTGGATCGGCAGGTAGTCGGTCAGCGGGTCCTTGGTGATCACCACCGCCGCGGCGTGGATGCCGTCTTGGCGACGCATGCCCTCCAGGCCCCTGGCCACGTCGACCACGGCGGCGACGTCGGAGTCGGCCTCGGTCATCGACCGGAGCTCGGCCGCGGCCTTGTAACCGTCCGCGTACTTCTCGTTCTCCTCGAAGCAGTACTTGAGCGGCGTGTCACGGCCCATGACCAGCGGCGGCATGGCCTTGGCCACCTTGTCGCCGACGGCGTAGGGGTAGCCGAGCACCCGGGCCGCATCCCGAACGGCGGCCCTGGCCTTGATCTGGGAGAACGTGACGATCTGGGCAACGTGGTCACGGCCGTAGGCCTCGGCCGCATAGCGGATCATCTCGTCCCGGTAGCGGGAGTCGAAGTCCATGTCGATGTCCGGCATCGAGATCCGAGACGGGTTGAGGAAGCGCTCGAACAGGAGGTCGTACTCGATCGGGTCGAGGTCGGTGATCCAGAGGCAGTAGGCCACCGCGCAGCCAGCGGCCGAGCCACGGCCGGGACCGACCCGGATGCCGATGTCGCGGGCGTGGCGGATCAGGTCCCACGTGATCAGGAAGTAGGAACTGAAGCCCATGTTCTTGATCACGTCGAGCTCGTAGGTCAACCGCTCGACGATCTCGTCGTTGAGCTTCGAGCCCCAGCGCTTCTTGGCCCCCTCCATCGTCAGGTGCAGGAGGTAGTCGTCCGCGTTGTCGTTGAAGCCTTCGGGGATCGGGAAGTCCGGGAGCTGCGGGTTGCCGAACTCGATCTCGACGTTGCACCGCTCCGCGATCCAGAGCGAGTTGTCGCAGGCCTCGGGGATCTCGGCCCACTCACGGCGCATCTCGGCTGCGGTCTTCAGGTAGTGCTGGTCGCCGTGGAACTTGAACCGGTCCGGATCGCTCATCAGGGAGCCGGTCTGCACGCACAGGAGGGCGTCGTGGGCGGTGTGGTCGTGCTGCTGGGTGTAGTGCGAGTCGTTGGTGACGAGCACCGGGGCCTGGATCTTGCGGGCGATCTCCAACAGCTTCGGGTTGGTCTGGCGCTGCTCGGGGATGCCGTGGTCCTGCAGCTCGATGAAGAGGTTGTCTCGGCCGAAGATGTCCTGGAGCCTGGCCGCCTTCTCGACCGCCTCGTCGTCCTTGCCCTCCATCAGCGACTGCAGGACGTGACCGCCGAGGCAGCCGGTCGTGGCGATGATGCCCTCGCTGTGGTCGGACAGGACCTCCCAGTCGACCCGGGGCTTGTAGTAGTAGCCCTCCATGTAGGCCCGGGAGGCGAGCTGGATCAGGTTCCGGTAGCCGACGTCGTTCTCGGCCATCGTGATCAGGTGGTAGTACAGCTTCTTGCCGCCCTCGGTGCTGCCGCCCGAGTCGTCCATCTTGCCCCGCCGGCTCGGGCGCTCGTGACGGCTGTCGTGGGCCTGGTACAGCTCGCAGCCGATGATCGGCTTGATCCCCTGGTCGTGGCACGCCCGGTAGAAATCGAGGACCCCGTACATGTTGCCGTGGTCGGTGATGCCGAGGGCCGGCATGCCGTCGGCGGCGGCCTTGGCCACCAGCTCATCGAGTCGGGAGGCGCCGTCGAGCATCGAGTACTCGGTGTGGACGTGCAGGTGGGCGAACGAACTCATCGTCGCCCTCCCGTTCGGCTCCAGCTCGTCCTCGGCACCGTCACCCGACCTCGATTCGTGTGGTCCGCTCCCCCGGCCGGCCCCGGCGGAGCCCGATGCCCTGTCACCTTGGTTCGCTCGGCGAAACCCGGCGACGAGCGGCGGCGCCCGCGCCCCGTTCGTCCACAGGATGTCATCCACAGGATGTGGACGAATCACATCGGTGTCATTCCGATGGGATCATCGTAGTCAGCGGGAACGACGGGGCCAAGAGGTCGACGGCAGTTCATCCGACGTTCGCCGGACGGGCCGAGAGAGACGGCGCCGGAGCCGGCCACGGCCGGTTCGATGCCGTTCGGTGCCATCCGACCATGCGGCCCATCCGACCATGCGCCCATCCGACCATCCGGCCATGCAGCCAGCCGGCCATGCGGCTGTCGGCCCAGTCCCCTCAGGGGCGGACGAACTGCGTCGCTACTGGAAGGTCTCGAGGAACTCCGCCATCGCCCATCCCCAGGCGATCACGTACTCGCCGTCGGCCGGGTGGCACTGCTCGAAGGCCGGTGCCGTCTGCGTCGATCCGTTGCGGCCGGCCGGGTCGTGGTCGGCCACGAGCGCCGGGCCGTCACCGCGGGCCAGCATGCTGCGGTCGTCGAACTGCGTGGCTCCGTAGCGCTTCGACAGTCGCCGTCCCCACGCCCGCTCCTCGCCGTTGGCCCGGACCTCGGCCGCCGGCCGCACATCGCGGAGCCGATCGAGCACCTCGAGCCCACCCGGCTCGATCAGCCGGACCGAGACGAGGACGTCCTCGTCGGGGAAGGCCATCAACGCCCGGTGGTACTGCTCCTTCATCAGCGCCCGCATGGTCGTCGAACTCGACCGGTCGCGCGAGGTTGCCGCCAATCCGACGACCATCGCCGGTGTGCCGCCGATGCGCTCCAGGGTGGAGAACACGAAGCCCTTGATCTTGTTGCCCCTGGCCGCCGTGGTCACGAGCACCCACTCGTCGGCCTCCTTGCCGAGCTGGCCGACCTCCCAGTCGACCGAGCCAGCGGTCAGGTCCGCCATCTCGGTCAACTCGGCGTCGCCGAGCGACGCACAATCCTTCGTGGTCACCTCGAGTGTCACGATCACAGCCCCCTCTTCGACGACGCCGGTCTCCACCGGCCGCTCATCGAACGGCTGGACCAGCGCCACATCCCCGGGGTCTATTTTCGCTCCACCGCCGGCCGTGCGCAAGCTCGATTGGCGGGTTTACGGCGGGCCGATCCCCTAGAGATAGACCCCGCCGCCCGGTTGTTGTTGCTGCGGCGCGCCGGGGGGCAACGCCTGGGCCTGCTGCATCTGCTCGAGCTGTTGACGGGCCGCGCTCTGCTGCGCGAACAGGGTGGCCTGGATGCCGTGGAACAGCCCCTCGAGCCAGCCGACCAGCTGGGCCTGGGCCACCCGGAGCTCGGGGCCGGACGGCACATCGTCCTCGTCGAAGGGGAGGGCGAGGCGCTCCAACTCGGCCCGGAGATCGGGGGACAGCGCCTGGGCCAACTCCTCCACCGAGGTCTCGTAGATCTCCTTGAGTCGGTCACGCCCGGGCTCGTCGAGCTCGGTGGCCTTCACCTCTTCGAGGAGCTGGCGGATCATGGTGCCGATCCGCATGACCTTGGCCGGCTCCGACACGGTGCCGGTCTCCGGCTGGGCGTCGACGGCCTCGGGCTCCTCGACGATCTCGGGTGTCTCCGGTGTTGGCTGATCCGTCATGGCTACCGTTCTCTCTGGTCGCTCCCGACCGTGCACGTCGCCGGTCGCTCACTGACCCTACCGCCGTGGCGCGACCCTCGGGCCAGCGGAGGGTGACGGCCCCGTGCCCGCCCACTCAGGCGGTTGCGGCCACGCAGGGAACGAGCATCTCGGCCGAGGTGGCCGACCCGTGGCGCCCGATCAGCTCGAAGGGACCGGTGTCGTCCGGGTCGGCGAAACCGATCGGTTCGATCGGCAGGAGGGCGACGTCGCCGAGTCGGCGCCGCACCTCGTCCGGCAGACCCCGGACGCTGAACCACTGCTCGTCGATCAGCTCCTCGACCGAGCGAACCCAGGCGTGGTGGCTGTGGTACTCCCTGGCGGCGCTGAGCAGGTCCGTGGCGGCACCGTCGCTGGCGTGCAGCCACCGGAACCTGGCCTCGCCGGACAGCAGCGCCGTCAGCCGCTCGACCTCGGGGTGCAGCGGCGTCAGGTCGGTGCCGCAGTCGACCTGGCCGTGATCGGCGGTCACCATCACCGTGGTGCCACTCGGGACGGCGTCGATGATGGCGGCGACGAGGCGGTCGACGAAGACCAGCTCCGACCGGTACACCGACCCGAGCCCGTACTCGTGAGCCACCTTGTCGACGCCGTCGTAGTAGGCGTAGACCGACTGCTCACCCTCCCGGACGACCCGGCCGATCTCGTGGACCATGACCCCGGGCGTGCGGTACCCGACGAGGCGTCCGCCGCGGAGATGGGCGTCGGTGAAACCGGACCGGCGGAACTCCGCCTTGGTGACGAGGACCGGCTGATGGCCGAGGAACGGCTCATAGGGCTGGAGCGACCGCGGCGGGATCGTGGAGCGGGCGTCCGGCCGGTTGGGGGTCCCCCAGCGGAGCGAATTGAAGACCTCACCGTCAACCGCCATCCGGTAGCCGATGATCCCGTGCTCGCCCGGCGGCAGGGAGGTGGCGATGGAGGTGAGCGCCGCCGCCGTCGTCGACGGGGCGACCGTGGTGATCGGGCCGCCCTGGAGCGCGGCGAGCGTTGGCAGCAGATCCCGATTGGCCTGGAGCTGGTCCCAGCCGAGACCGTCGAGCACCACCAGGACCCTGGGGCCGTCGCCGAAGCGGGCGGGCAGCGGTCCGTCGTCGATCCCGAGCAGGGCGGGCATCAGCTCGGTGATACAGCCACGACCGAAGGTCGGCCGGACTGGTTCGGCGGTCGATGCGGCCTCCGACCCGGCCGGGTCGTACTGCTGGGTCGGGGCGCCAACCCGGCCTCCCTCGACCCCGGATGCGATCCCGTCGCCGCGTGCCATCCGTTCAGCGTACGGCACACCGGGGGTCGGACAACCAGTCGCGACGGGTCGTTCCCGGCTCCGGGCCCGAACCGGTACCGTGGACGTGATGTCCGCGGTCCCCACCGGCCAACCGACGCCGCTGCGGGCGGTGGAGAGGATGGCACTGCCTCCGCATCGCCGCGTTCCGACGACGGCCGGTGCGGCGCCGGTGCCCGGCCGATGAGGGTCTCGACCAGGGGTGACTACGCCAGCCGGGCGCTGCTGTCGCTCGCGCTCCACCGCGACCAGGAAGGCCCGACCACGGTTCGCGACATCGCCGAGCGAACCGGACTCCCCCAGCCCTATCTCGAGCAGATCCTCCTGGCGTTGAAGGGAGCGGGGCTCGTCCGCTCGAAGCGAGGGGTCGGCGGCGGCTACGTCCTGGCCAGGGATCCGTCCGAGATCAACCTGGCCGAGATCGTACGGGCGGTCGACGGACCGATCGCCCTCGGCGACTTCGGCGAGCCCCATACCGATGGCGCCTGCGACCACGAGGGCCAGTGTGTCCTGCTGTCGGTGTGGCACAAGGTGGGCGACGAGATGCGGCGGCTGCTGGAGGAATACTCGCTGGCCGACATCGCCGAGATGGCCGGCGGCTCGCGGCCTTGGCCGAGCTGACCGGCGCAGGTGCCGCCAGCATGGAGTTGACCGAGGCCATCGCCCGCCGCCGGATGGTGCGGGACTTCGCCCCCGACCCCATCGACGCCGGCCAGCTGGACGGGGTGCTCGACCGGGCCAGGCGTGCGCCGTCGGCCGGCAACACGGCGGCCAGCCGGTTCGTCGTCCTCGACCGACCCGAGCTGGTCGCCGCCTACTGGGACACGACGCTGCCCGCCGGGCCCCGCCGGGACCGGTTCCGCTGGCAAGGGCTTCTGCGGGCGCCGGCGCTGGTCCTGGTGGCCACCGAGCCACGGCGGTACCTCGAGCGCTACGCCGAGCCGGACAAGGCGGCCACGGGGCGCGGTGACTCCTACGACCGCTGGCCGGTGCCGTACTGGTGGGTCGATGCCGGGGCGGTCATCCAGAACCTGCTCCTCCTGGTGGTCGAGGCCGGCCTCGGGGCGTGCCTGTTCGGCCCGTTCGACCACGAGCCCGCCATCCGCGAGCGCTTCGGGCTCGATCCCGAGCTGCGGTTGGCGGCCACGATCGCCGTCGGCCATCCCCGCCCCGACACCCCCGGGCGCTCGGCCGACCGGCCGCGTCCCCCGCTCGACGAGGTCGTCATCCGGCCCGGACCCGCAGCCGGCTGACCCGAGCCCGAGGCCCCGCCCGAGCCCGAGGTCCGGCCCGAGGTCCGCCCGGCCCGGCCGACGGTGTGCTCAGTCCGACGCGGTCTCGGGGGCGGCACCGGAGCAGGAGTCCGAGCCGGGTTCGGCTTCGGGGTCGGTGCCCATGTCGGGGCCGGCGCCGCCCGGCTGGTGGCCCGTGTCGGACCGGTCGAGCTCGTCGAGCAGCGAGCGAAGGTCGTCCGGGAGCGGCGACGAGAGCTCGATGGTCCGGCCGGTCCCCGGGTGGCGGAAGCCGAGGGTCTCGGCGTGCAGGAAGGGCCGGCCGATCCGGGCATCCGTCGTCGCCCCGTAGGCGACGTCGGCGACGACCGGGTGGCCGATGGCCTCCAGGTGGGCCCGGATCTGGTGGGTCCGGCCCGTCTCGAGCCGGCACGCCAGCGACGTGCGGTCGGCGTCGGGATAGCGCTCCAGGACCTCGTAGCGGGTCCTCGCCGGTCGCCCGTCGGCCACGACGGCCCGGCGGGTGGCGTGACGGGGCGAGCGGCCGAGCGGTGCGTCGATCAGGCCCTCGTCTGCGCCGACGACGCCCTCGACCAGGGTCCGATACCGGCGAATCACCGTCCTGGCCGCGAGCTGGGCCACGAGGTCCTCGTACGCCCGATCGGTTCTGGCCACCATCAGCAGTCCGCTCGTCCCCCGGTCGAGACGGTGCACGATGCCGGGCCGATCGGGCTGGCCGACCTCGGCGAGGTCGGGATAGCGGGCCAGCAGGCCATTGACCAGCGTGGCGCCGGCGACGCCGGAGCCGGGATGCACGACCAGATGGGGCGGCTTGTCGACCACGACGACGTCCTCGTCCTCGTGGACGACGTGGAACTCGACGGCCGGATCGGCTTCGGGCCCGCCCGGAGCGTCCGGCAACTCGATCGCCACCTCGTCGTCGAGATCGGGTCGCTGCGACGGCTTGTCGGCCGGTCCGCCGTTCACGGTCACGCCGCCGCGACGGATCAGCTCGGTGGCCTCCCGGCGGCTGACGTCGGCCACCAGGGCCACGATGCGGTCCAGGCGCTCACCGGCAAGCGGCCCCGGCAGCCGCTCGACCAGCCGCCGCGCCTGCGAGTCGTCGGTGTCCACGTCGTCGGCCGAGCGGCCCATCACTCGCTGCGGTCGCCGCCGGCCGGCGATGGCCGCCGATCGTCGCCGGTCCCGTTGCCGACCGGGG
>JBCCVL010000201.1:0-9981 GCA_039195375.1 Actinomycetota bacterium | reverse complement strand
GCGATATCGGTCGCCATCGACCACAGGGCCGTGCCGAGCAGGCTCACGTCGACCACCTGGAGCTCGTCGGTCCGCTCGGCCAGCCGCAGCGCAGCCAGGATCGAGGCGACCATGGCCAGACCGGTGGTGTGGTCGCCCTGCGCGGTTGGGGCCCGTGGTGGTGCGCCCCCCGGTGGGGTGATGCTGCGGGTCACGCCGCCCCGTCCGAAGAAGGCGGTGACGTCGTAGCCCGGTCGGGCCGCCTCGGGGCCGTCGAGCCCGTAGCCGGTCAGCGTGGCGTGGACGAGGCGGGGGTTGGCCGGCCGAAGCGACTCGGGGTCGAGCCCGTAGCGGGTCTGGCGGTGGGCCAGGAGGTTGGTGAGGAACACGTCGGCATCGGCCACCAACCGCATCACCACGTCGACACCGGCCGGCTGATCGACGGCGACGGTGATCGACCGCTTTCCCCGGTTGTCGACGTTGAACGCAGCATCGATCGTCGGGTCGCCGTCTGGGACCTTCGGCTGTCGGGACAGTCCCCGCATCGGGTCGCCACGGGGTGGTTCGACCTTGATCACGTCGGCCCCGAGGTCGGCCAGGATGGCCCCGGCGCTCGGCGCCGCCATCCAGCTGGTCAACTCGACGACCTTGATCCCATCCAACGGCTTCACGGCAGCCTCCACGGGTAGCAGTATGGCAGCCCCGCTGCGGCCGACCGAAAGTGACCGCCCCCTGGTCTGGCCCTACAGTCCGGACGGTGCACCGTACCGGTGCTCCGCAGGCCAGCTCGACAGGAAGCGAGACCGACATGACCGAACCGATCCGGATCGCCAACTGCTCGGGCTTCTTCGGGGATCGCCCGTCCGGGGCCGTCGAGATGGTCGAGGGCGGCCCGATCGACGTCCTGACCGGCGACTGGCTGGCCGAGCTCACCATGCTGATCCTGAGTCGGATCCAGGCCAAGAACCCCGGCCGAGGCTTCGCCAGGACCTTCGTCGACCAGATGGAGGAGGTGATGGGCACCTGCCTGGATCGCGGCATCAAGGTGGTGTCGAACGCCGGCGGGCTCGACCCGGACGGCTGCGCCGAGGCGGTCCAGCAGGTGGCGGACAAGCTCGGCCTTGCCCCGAAGGTGGCCTGGGTCGACGGCGACGACCTTCTCCCCCGGGTCGGCGAGCTGGCGTCGTCCGGACACCTCCTCCCGTTCGATCCCGGTGGCAGCGGCGACATCGATCTCGGCGACACCAGCCGCTACCTGACGGCCAACGCCTACCTCGGCTGCTGGGGCATCGTCGAGGCGCTCAACGCCGGGGCTGACATCGTGGTCACGGGGCGGGTGACCGACGCCGCCGTGACGTGCGGGCCGGCGGCCTGGCACCACGGCTGGGGCCGGGACGACTGGGACCAGCTGGCCGGCGCCGTGGTGGCCGGCCACGTGATCGAGTGCAGCGGTCAGGCCACCGGCGGCAACTACTCGTTCTTCCACGAGATCGACGGCTACGACGACCGGGCCGGCGGGGCCCGCTTCGGCTTCCCGTTCGCCGAGGTGGCGGCCGACGGCTCCTCGGTCATCGGCAAGCACGACGGCACCGGCGGGGTGGTCAACGTCGAGACCGTGACCAGCCAGATCCTCTACGAGATCGGCGGCCCGGCGTACCTCGGACCCGACGTCACGGCCCGGTTCGACACGATCTCCCTCGAGCAGCTGGCGCCCGATCGGGTCCGGGTCTCCGGGACCCGTGGGCAGGCCCCGCCCGAGACGCTGAAGGTGGCGATGAACGAGGTCGGCGGCTATCGCAACTCGATCACGCTTGCCCTCACCGGGCTCGACGTCGAGGCCAAGGCCCGATTCGCCGAGGCCGCGTTCTGGAACTCGTGCCCCTACGGACCGGATGATTTCGAGTCGCTGACCAGCCGGGTGATCCCGACCAACAAGCCCGATCCCGGTTCCCAGGAGGAGGCGACGGCGATCTGGCGGCTCACGGTCAAGGATCGCGACGAACGCAAGGTCGGGCGGGCGTTCTCCAACGCGTTCACCCACACCGGCCTCTCCAGCATCCCCGGGCTCTACGGTCTGAGCGGCGGGCCGGGCGCCGGCTCGGTGTTCGGGGTCTACCGCCCGGCGACGGTGCCGGCCGAGCTGGTTCCCCAGTACGTGCACGTCGACGGTCGGACCACCCTGGTCGACTCGGTCAACCCGACCGGTCCCGCCATCGAGGTCCAGGTGTCGCCCCCAGCGGCGGCGATGGACGGCCCGACCACGGCCGCACCGCTCGGGCGGATCGTCGGCACCCGATCCGGCGACAAGGGCGGCGATGCCAATCTCGGGGTCTACGCCCGCAGCGACGACGGCTGGGCGTGGCTCGACGGCACGCTCACCGTCGACCGCCTCCGGGAGTTGCTGCCCGAGACCGCCGACCTGGCGATCGAGCGCCACCGGTTCCCGGCGATCCGCTCGCTGAACTTCGTGGTTCGTGGGCTGCTCGAGGAGGGCGTGGCCGCGTCGACCCGCCAGGACGGTCAGGCCAAGGCCCTCGGCGAGTGGCTGCGGGCCCGGGTGGTCGACATCCCGGACACGCTGCTCGGCTGAGCGGCGCCGGTCGGGGCCGCCCGACCGGTCAGCCGTGCTCGGGCAATCGGACGGTCTCGGTCGACAGCCGGGTCAACCCACCGTCGACGGCGATCGTCTCGCCGGTCAGGTAGCGGCTGGCGTCGGAGGCGAGGAACAGGGCCACGTCGGCGATGTCCGCACCATCGCCCCACCGCTTCAACGGGATCTGGTTGGCCAGGCTCTCGCTCAGGCCGGGCACGGTGCGCCGGCTCTCCTCCCAGATGGCGGTGGCGATGAGGCCGGGACAGATCGAGTTGACCCGCACCCCCTGCGGGCCCCAGTCGGCGGCGAGGGCCCGGGTCATCCCGTCGACTGCGGCCTTGGTCCCCGCGTAGGCGACCCGACCGATCGGGCCGCGAAGACCGGCGACCGACGAGATGTTGATGACGGAGCCCTTGCCCCGCTCGATCAGCGATGGTCCGAGCCCGAGCGTCAACATCAGCAGGCTGCGGACGTTGATCGCCAACACCAGGTCGAGGTCCGCCTCGGTCAGCTGGTCCGGGGTCCGTCGCATCGGGATGCCGGCGTTGTTGACCACGACGTCGACCCCGCCGACGGCGGCCAGGACACGCTCGGCCAGCTCGTTGCCGGCTCCGGGCTCGGACAGGTCGGACGGGAGGATCACCGGCTCGTTGACCAGGTCGGCGGCAACCCGTTCCAGGTCATCGACCGTCCGGCCACTCAGCACCACCCGAGCCCCGGCCCGGTCGAGCGCCCTGGCCGTCGACTCGCCGATCCCCCGGCTGGCCCCGGTGACCACGGCGATGCGATCGTCGATCCGGAACACGTCGTTCGCCAGGCCGGCGCCGCCGGCATCCGCACTCGTCTGGTCGCTCATCGCCGCACCCTAGCCACGGCCCGGTCGGGCCGGCGAGACGGCGGTGCCGACCGGCCCGGCCGAACCGGCTAGGCGAACTGGCTGTCGTAGAGCCGCTGGTAGGTACCGCCGTCGGCCAGCAACTGGTCGTGGTTCCCGGCCTCGACGACCCGCCCGCCGTCGAGCACGTAGATGCGATCGACCGAACGGATCGTCGACAGTCGGTGGGCAACCACCATCACCGTCCGACCGGCCATCAGCGCCTCCAGCTCGCCGAGCAGGTCCTGTTCGGTCCCGAGGTCGAGGGCCGACGTCGGCTCGTCGAGCAACAGGATCGGGGCGTCCTTCAGGAACGCCCTGGCGATGGCGAGGCGCTGCTGCTGCCCGACCGACAGCTTGGCGCCGCGGTCGCCGACCTCGGTGTCGTAGCCGTCCGGAAGCTCGCTGATGAAGGCGTGAGCCTGGGCGGCTCGGGCCGCAGCCTCGATCTCGTCGTCGGTGGCGCTGCGCCGGCCGTAGAGGATGTTCTCCCGCACCGTGGTCGAGAACAGCAGCGGTTCCTGGGGCACGAGGGCGATCTGGTCCCGCAGCGACGTGAGCGTGAGGTCCCTCACGTCGAGCCCGCCGACGGTGACCGAGCCGGTGGTCGCCTCGTAGAGGCGGGGCACGAGGTTGAGGATCGAGGTCTTACCCGACCCGGTCGCACCGACGAGCGCCACCTGCTCCCCCGGGCCGACGTGCAGGTCGACGCCACGCAGCACCGGTCCGGCCTCGGGCTCGTAGGTCAGCCCGACGTCGACGAGGGTGATCCCGGGATGGCGGTCACGCCCGAGGACCACGGCGCCGGGGCGGTCGGTGATCGCCGGCGGGGTGTCGAGGATCTGGAAGGCCCGGCCGACCCCGACGACCGAGTCCTGGAGCAACCCGAACAGGTTCATGTTCTGCTGCAGGACCTCGTAGATGCGCTGCATGTAGGCGATGAAGATCCAGAGCGTTCCGACCGTGACCGCCCCGGCGATCACCCGGTTGGCGGCCACTCCGAGCACGAGGGCGGTGCCGAGCCCGGTGAGCGTCATCGTGGCAACCGACAGGGTCTGCTCGGCCATCCGGAACCGGAGCTGGGAGCGGATGAAGTTGCGGCTGGTCCCGTCGAACCGGGAGGCCTCGTCGCCCTCGGAGCCGAAGACCTGCACGGCCCGGATCGAGTTCAGCGTCTGCTCGATCAAGGCGGTCAACCGGCCGAGGTGACCCCGGCTCTCCTGCGACGCCTTCTGGATCCTCGAGGTCAGCCGCCGGATCGTCACGATCAGGAGCGGGGCCAGCACCACCGCAGCCAGGGTCAACACCCCGTCGAGCAGCAGCATCAGGACGACCATGAGGGTGACCTGGAACAGCGGCAGGACCCAGGCCTGGACACCGAAGATCATCACCTCCTGGATCGCTCTGGCGTCGGTCATGGCCCGGAAGATCATGTCGCCGGTCGAGCGGGTGGCGTGGAAGCCGAGCGACAGCGACCGCAGGTGAGCCAGCATCCGCCCCCGCAACGTGTGGATCATGAACAAGGCGGTCTTGGCGAACACGTAGAAGCTGGCCGCCGCCCCGAGCGCCGCCACCACCTGCAGCCCGAGGTACACCGCAGCCAGGACGATGGCCAGCCGCATCCGGTCGCCGTCGGTCGCGCTCTCCCAGGTACCGAGCGGACCGAGGTCGAGCCGGTCGGTGAGCAGCACGCCGTCGATCAGGTAGCGGATCGGCCAGGGAAGGAGGGTGAACGCGACCGACGTCACGAACGAGAGCGAGATGGCCAGGATGAGCCGACCCCGGAACTCGAGCACGAAGCGGCCGATGCGCCGGTAGATGTGGGCGACCGGCGGAGCCGACTCGGCCTCGGTCAGCGGTTGGCGGGGGTCGAACCAGCGGTTCACGGTCGACCTACCAGTAGGCGAGGTCGATGTAGGGCCGCTCGATCGAGCACTCGACCCGCAGCTCGGGCGACGTGAACGGGTTGACGTGCAGGCTCCTGGTCTCGACCACCGGCCCGAGCTCCGCACACGCCGCCGCCACCTGCGGCTGGAACTGGAGGGCCGCGAGCAGCCCGGACCGACCGAGCTCGCCGCTCTCGGCCAGCAGATGGGAGATCAGCTCCCCCATCGCCTGCTCGTGGCCGTCGGCGAACCCGACGTCCATCAGTGCCGTCGGGTCGAGCACGATCGTCTCGCCCCCACCGTCGCCACGCTCGCTGCCGTCGCCGACCCCGTCGCCGACCCCGGCTTCGCCCCCGTCGCCGCCCTGGCGGTGCCAGATCTCCCGCAGGTCACGGCCCCGGTCCCACAGACCACCGCAGGCGACGATCTCACCGTCGGCCTCCAGCACCCGGAAGTCGGGGAGCCCGTAGACCGACCGATAGAACGACGGCTTCGGCCCCCAGGACGGGTCGCTCATCCGGACGTCGAGATCGTCGGCGCTGTAGGGCCGGAACAGGTCGAGCCCGTCGTGGGTCCGGTTGATCAGCCTTCGGCAGTGCTCGAGATCGTCGGCCGTCGCCGGCCGGACGCGCGCCGACCGCTCACCCCGGTCGACCGCCGTGAACGAGATCACCGACACCGTGTCGGCGTCGGTCTCGGCCGCCCAGCCTTCGGGACGGTCGGACAGATCGGCGTTGATCTTGGAGATCCAGCTGGCCGAGGCGTTCCCCGATCGCACGAAGTAGTAGGTGACGAGGCCGAACCAGCTCGTCCCGGGACCGGCCGCGAACTGCAGCATCCTCGACAGGCCCATGCCCCGGAAGCCTTGGCGGACCCGCCAGCCCGACATGTGGTGGACCGAGGTCGGTTCACCCCCGATGAAGCTGTTGCGGGTCGAGTGGGCGGCCATCCCGAGCGCCACCCGACGGTCCTCCAACACGATCACGCTCGGGTGCTCCTGCAGGCGGAACTGGGCGTAGGGGTTCGGGCCCCGTTCGACGACGACCGTCCACTCCCCGACCGTCTCGGGTGCGTTGGCGCACAGGTCGACGAGGAGGTCGTCGTCCTCCCACGTGGCCTGGCGGGCCACCAGCGGCGAGTTGAGCAGCAGCTCCTGGGTGTCGACCCAACTCGTCAGCATCTCCGGGGTCGGGAAGCCGCTGTCGAGCCACCCGTCGATCTCGTGCCGATTCCGGCGGAGCGCCAGCACCCGGTCGAGCAGACCGTCCGGCCACTCGGCGGCCGCCACCCGCTCGACGAGCTCGGGCGAAGGGTCGGCGATGGTGAACGCCGGGTGCTCCTCGAGCACCGCCGGGTCGTAGGTGTTCGGTCGTGCCCTCGATCGGCCCATCGGTTCCCCCCTCGATGTCAACCGGCAGCAACGCTAGTCGGGGCGACCGACGCGATCGGTGGAATTCGATGCCGCCCCCGCCGTCGGGACGGCCGGGGCGGGTCCGCTACGGCGGGACGCCTACCGTGGCGGCATGCCCGATCGTGTCACCGTCGAGGTCTACGAGGCCGAGGCCGGCCGGTGGACGGCGGCCCGCCGACCCCAGGACGGTGAGCACGTGGCCTGGGTCGACGCCGAGCGGCGAACGGGGCCGGTGCTCGACGTCGGCTGCGGCCCGGGCTGGAGTCTCGGCGGGCTGCGACCGCCCCGGATCGCGCTCGACGTGTCCTCCGCCATGCTCGAGCTCGCAGCCGAGCGGGCCCCAGACGTCGCCCGGGTCCGGGCGGCGGCCGAACGGTTGCCGGTCCGGCCGGGTGGTCTCGGTGGGGCCGTGGCCAACCGGGTGTTGCTGCACCTGCCGAGGACGGAGGTGCCGCTGGCGCTGGCGGAACTGCAACGGGCCATCGCCGTCGATGCGCCGGCCTTCGTTCGGGTCCTCGGCCAACGCTCGGGTCGGGACCTCCGGGCGCACGGCGAGTTCGCCGGACGACTGTTCTCCACCTGGACACCAGGCGAGTTCGAGCGGCTCTGTATCGGCGCCGGCTTCGAGATCGAGTCGACCGACGCCCCAGACGACCGGGACGTCGAGCGCCAGGCCGCGGCGTCGGGCGATCGTCCGTGGGAGCTCGGGCTCCGCCTCCGCCGGATCCGCAACCTGGCCGACACGGTCGGTCCGGACATGCGCCTGCTGGTCTGCGGCCTGAACCCGAGCCCGTCTGCGGCCGATGCGGGGGTCGCGTTCGCCCGGCCGGGTAACCGGTTCTGGCCGGCCGCCGTCGCCGCCGGGCTCGTCCCCGAGTCGGTCGATCGCCGGCCCGTCGAGGCCCTGACCGACCATGGCATCGGCCTGACCGATCTGGTGAAGCGGGTGACCCGCCGGGCGGACGAGCTCGGGGCCGACGAGTACCGCCACGGTCTCGACCGGGTGGATCGGCTGGTGCGCTGGCTGCAGCCGGCCGCGGTCTGCTTCGTCGGCCTGGCCGGCTGGCGGGCGGCGGTCGACCGGCGGGCGGTTCCCGGTCCGCAGGTGACGTCGCTCGGGGGCCGACCGGTCTACCTGATGCCGAGCACGAGCGGGCTCAACGCCAGCTCGTCGCTTGCCGACCTCGCGACGCACCTGGCCGGGGCGGCCGAGCTGGCCGACGGGTCGAGCTGAGTGCCGGCCGGGTACCGGCCGGATGAGTCGCGAGCTGCCAGGTGCCGCCCGGGCTAGGCCGCCCGAACGTGTTCCCGCAGCAGATCGAGCCCGACCGAGCCGATCTCGAGCACGCGGGCATGGAACGCCTTCGGTTCGAACCCGCCGGCGGCCTCCGCCTCGGCCCGGAGGTCGAGGATCGCCTGCTCGCCGACCTTGTAGGAGATGGCCTGGCCGGGCCAGCCGAGGTAGCGCGTCACCTCCGACTCCGCGTCGTCGACCGCCGTCAGCGCCCGCTCGACCAGGAGCTCGACCCCGAGCTCGTACGTCCAGCGCTCGCCCGGGTGGAACGTCACGTCGTCGGGGATCGGCAGGTCGAGGTGGGCGCCGATGTCGAAGGCCACCCGGCAGGCCCGCAGCAGCTGGCTCGACAGCAGTCCGATCTCGTACTCCGGCCGCTCGAGGTAGCCGAGCTCGCCCATCAGGTGCTCGGCGTACAGGGCCCAGCCCTCGCCCGAGCCCGGATACCAGACGGCGACCTTGTGGAACCTCGACAATGCGTCGCCCTGGGTCAGCTGGACCCCCATCTGGAGGTGATGGCCGGGGAAGCCCTCGTGGTACGCGGTCGTGATCTCCTGGAACAGCGGGAAGTGGGTCTTGCCGGCCACCGGGTACCAGACCGATCCCGGGCGGGAGAAGTCCTCCGATGGCGGCACGTAGTGGGCGGCCGACGCCCCGCCGGCCGGCTCGACCTGCACCGCGACCGACCGGATCGCCGCCGGTACGTCGAAGTGGACGCCGTCGAGCGCCTCGAGCGCCCTGGTCTGGCGATCGCTCATCAGCTCGACGAACTCATCGACGTCGGACGCCGCATAGGCCGGGTCGAACTTGAGACGGCGGATCACCTCGGACACCTCGACGTCAGGATCGATGCGGGCGCTGGCGTCCTGGATCGCCGACCACAGGCGCTCGACCTCGTCCCAGCCCCAGCGGTAGGTGGCGGCGAGATCGAGGTCCGTCCCGAGGAAGATCCCGGCGGCCAGCCGGTAGCGGTCCTCGCCAACGGCGTCGGCCTCGGCGGCCGACGCCAGATAGGTGCCGGTGAGGTAGTCGTCGAAGTCGCCGAACGCCCGCTTCGCGCCGTCGATGGCGGCGTCGAGTCTTGCCGCCAGCTCAGGGGCGTCGAGGTCGGCGGCGGCCAGCCGGGTTCGCAACTCGTCGAACGGCGAGTCGTCGCCGATGGTGAGCCGACCCTGGTCGATGACCGCCTCGACCTGTCGGCGGCTGGCCACCAGCCCGGTCAGACGGCCCTCGTCGAGGCTCTGGCGGTAGCCGTTGAGCGGCTCGTCGATCGTCTCGAGCCGGCGAAGGACCAGCTCCCAGTCCTCCACGGTGTCGGCGGCCATCGAACCGAACGTGAACCGCAGCTCCTGATGGGGCGAGACGATGTTGTTGAGGTCCTGGAGGTGGTGGCCGGACTCGTGCAGCGCCAGATAGCCGTCGCAGTAGTCGACCAGCACCCGCTTGGCCAGGGCGTGGCGCCGGTCGGTGGCGTCGCAGGCATCGGCGTCGCGGCGGATGTCGGCCAGCGTCCGGCGCATCTCGCCGAGGCCATCCGGTGACAGGTCGGGCCAGCGGTCGTCGTGGCCACCGACGCCCATCTCGGTGGCGAGCAACGGGTTGGCCTCGGCCAGACGGTCGACCGCCCGGTCGCTGACGGCGAAGATGTCGGTTCGGGTGTCGGACATGGCGGTCAGCCTAGTGACGGCTGCGACCACGGGTTGCGCCGATCCATGGGTTCGACCGGAACACGCCGGGACGGCCCACCGATCCTGACACCGCCGCGCTCAGCCGACCGGTGCCTCCCTGGCCAGGTCGTCCGCGTCGATCAGGGCGTCCATCATCAGGTCCCGCATCCGTCGGCCGAGCCGGTCGTCGAGGTCGCTGAGATCGGCCAACTCGTCCGGGTCGGCGGCGAGGTCGAACAGCTGCTCCTCGCCCTTGGAGTTCCGCGAGTAGCGTGCG
>JBCCVL010000200.1:0-9989 GCA_039195375.1 Actinomycetota bacterium | reverse complement strand
GGCAACGGGGGTCTCGGTGGCGACCGAGTCGATGCTGAACAGCTCGCTCGGACCGACCGATTCGTCTGGCTTCAACGGTTCCGTGACAGTCATTGGTTTGGTTTCCTTCGGGAGTTCCGGCTCCCCATGCGGACCGGAACGGATTCGGATAGTCGGTGGTCGATGTGTCGTCGGCGTCTCGGGTTCGGTCTGGCGGCTTCGGTCCCGCTCGCTCCGGTCCGGCGATCCCGGTGGGGCAAAAGCAAGAAAGCCGCTGGGGGTGCTCCCAGCGGCTTGGTCGAGGTCTGCGATCTTCAGCGGTTCAGCTTCGTCGCAACCTTCCAGCGCTGGAAGTGGTGGCCTTGGCCTTCTGGACATAGGTCCAGGGAGTGGCGGTGGCCGGGTCGACATGCATGCACACGGCAGCATGGGCCTCGAGGCCGGTGATGCCAAAGCCATTGACGGCCAGGCCCGACGTGAGGCGGTTCTCTCCCGACGGCACGGAGACGCCACACGGCGCCGTCACCCGGGAATCGGGCCGCGGTCGTGTGGCGGGAGCCATCGAGACGATGTCGTTGGTCGTGATTGGCAGCATCCGATGCTCCTTTCGCACTCGGGGTTCGGTCGTATCCATGAGACGCTCGGGCGCCGAGGTCTGATACCGCTTTCTGGTAGCTCGACCCGTGATGCCCGTCGGTGGCGCCGTCCCGCTCCGGTCCTTCTTCAGGCAGAGCAGGCGCAGGCGTCGCCAGCGGCTGAACATCACGGAACTACGGATGCGGATCTTTGTCAAACGATTTTCCGGCCCGTATGTTTCGAGACCGGTGACTGCCTCGACCGAACTCCCTCCAATCGACCCACTGGCCCTTCGGGAGCCGGCTGGACGGACCTTCGGTGGCCGCCGCAAGGTCCGCCTCGGCGACGTCGACGCCGACGGGCGGCTCCGTCTCGACGCCCTGACCCGCTACACCCAGGACGTGTCCGACGACGACACGGCCGACGCCGGACTCGACGCCGAGCCCGGCTGGGTCGTGCGCTCCACCGTGGTCGACGAGCTCGTCCCCGCCGGGTTGGGCGAGTGGCTGTCGTTCGACACGTTCTGTACGGGGACCGGTGGTCGCTGGGCCGAGCGTCGGCTGAGCATCGCCGGGGAGGGCGGCGGTCGCTACGAGGTGGCGACCCTCTGGGTGTGCGTCGATGCCACCACGGGTCGGCCCCACCGTCTGACCGACCAGTTCATCGAGCTCTACGGCGAGGCCGCGGCCGGTCGGCGGGTGTCGGCCCGGCTCGTCAACCCGACGTTGTCGCCGCCCGAGGCCCGGTCCGCCCCTCGCTCCTGGCAGGTGCGATCCGCTGACCACGACGTGTACCGGCACGTCAACAACGCGGCCTACTGGGCGGTGGTCGAGGAGTGGGGCGGGGCGTGGTCCGGGCCCAGACGGATCCGGTTGGAGTACGGGGCCGGCATCAGTGGGGTCGACCGGATCGACGTCGTGACCGAGGCGAGGGCCGACGGCTGCGCGCTCTGGTGGCTGCCACCACCGTCGGACGACGGGACCGGCGAGTCGGGCGTGGACGAGCCGCTGGCCAGCGCCCTGGTGCGGCCGCTGCCGCCCGACCTCTACGACCCGACCTGAGGGGAGCCGGCGACCGTCGATGGCTCGGATGGCGTGCGGTCGAGGAACAGCGCCGAGCGGTAGTACTTGAGCTCGTTCAGGCTCTCGGTGATGTCGTCGAGCGCCCGATGCCCGGTGTCCTTGCGGGGAGCGGCGGCCAGGGCGTCGGGATACCAGCGTCTGGCCAGCTCCTTGATCGTCGACACGTCCACCGACCGGTAGTGGAGGAAGTCCTCGATCTCGGGCATGTGGGCGGCGAGGAACCGACGATCCATCCCGATCGAGTTCCCACACAGCGGCACGGTGTTCGGCTCGGCGATATGGGACTCGAGGAAGGCCAGCGTCTCGGCCTTCGCCTGCTCGACGGTCACCGTCGACGCCCGGATCTGGTCGAGCAGGCCCGATCGGGTGTGCATGTCCACGACGACCTGATCCATCGCCGAGAGCTCATCCTCGCTTGCCCGGATCACCAGCTCCGGACCCGTGTCGATGATCTCCAGCTCGTCGTCGGTCACCAGCGTGGCGATCTCGACGATGACGTGCTTGGCCGGATCCAGTCCGGTCATCTCCAGGTCCATCCAGACGAGCAAGCGAGTCAGTGTACTCGTGGTCGTCGGTCGCGGGGTGACCGATCGCCGGCGACACGGGCACGGCCCGGACCCGGGGGACACTAGCCTCGGGCCGTGGCCAAGCTTCCCCCGATTCGGCTCCCGCTCCGGCGACTCGACCCCGACCTCCCGCTGCCCCGATCGATGCGGGCGGGTGACGCCGCCATCGATCTCGCAGCCGGTGACCACACGGCGATCGAGCCGGGCGCCAGGGCCAGGATCGGCACCGGATTCGCCGTTGCCGTCCCCGACGGGTGGTGTGGACTCGTGCTGCCCCGCTCAGGCCTCGCCCTCGATCACGGCCTGACCGTGCTCAACAGTCCCGGCCTGATCGACGCCGGCTACCGCGGTGAGCTCCAGGTGGTGCTGGTCAACCACGGCGCTGACGCCGTTGCCATCGACCGGGGGCAACGGATCGCACAGCTGCTGGTCATGCCGGTGCCGGACGTCGCCATCGTCGAGGTCGACGAGCTCCCGCCGGCGATCGACGATCGGGGTGAGCGGGGCTTCGGCAGCTCGGGTTGAGCGGGCGGCCGGACGGTCGGAGCCGGTCCGGGGGGCCGCCCAATGGTCGCCGAAAAAACGTCGCCATTCTGGAATGAAGTTCCATCTGGCGGGTGTTGCAAGGAGGTACTAGAGTAAGCAGCACCATCGAAGGTGATGACCGCCTCACCACCTTCAAGCAACAAGACCGCTGAGTCGCCGCCACGACCAAGCACCACGCAGAGATCGTGAGCGACGGCTCGGTTGTTCGAACAACCGAATTCTCCGTCGAGAACTGACCCGGCCCAGGGCACTACCCGCCAGCCTTCGGCCGGGTCATCGGTTGTTTTGCGGTCGGGGGCATCGGGCCGGGCCATCGGGCCCCGCCAGACGCCGGCACCGGTGACAGCCTCAGGGTCGGGTGGCGGCGACGACACCCTCCGTCAGGTGGAAGGCGGCCGCCGACTGGTCGCCCGGCTCGCCGAGCTCGGGCTCCAGGTAGGCCACCGCCGCGTCCGGGGCCGACTCGAGATCGGCCAGCAACTCGACCCGAACGGGATCCGGGACACTCATGTTGTCGGCCCACGTCTCGAACACCATCCGCTTCCTGAGCCGCTCGACCGCAGTGACCGACATCCCGGCCGCCTCGACCAGCTCGAGCCACTCGTCGAGGCTGAGGGCCCGGACGTGGCTCGGATCTCGACGCTTCTCGAAGTGGTTGACGAACGCCGAGGCCTCGGCGTCGACCATGTTGTCGACCAGGCCGAAACGGCCACCGGGCCGCAGGACCCTGGCCACCTCGGCCACGAACCGGTCGGGACGAGGGAAGTGGTGCGGTGCGATACGGCAGGTCACCGCGTCGAACGAGCTGTCCTCGAAGGGGAGGGACTCGGCGTCGGCCACCTCGAAGGTGACGTTGGCGACACCGCGTTCGGCCGCCTGACCCCTGGCGACGTCGAGCATCTCGTCGAGCAGGTCGCTGGCGACCACCTCGGCGACGGCCGGGGCGAAGGCGAACGCCGTGTGCCCCGCGGCGGTGGCGATGTCGAGCAGTCGCCACGACGGGTCGGGTTCGAGCACCTCGACGAGGCGGGTGAGGCTCGATCCCCTGGCGTGGACGGGACTGGCGGCGTAGTTGGCCGCGTTGGCGCCGAACTGGGTGCGGACGAGGTCGCGGACCTCGTCACCGTCGGCTCCCGGTGTGGTGGGTTCGGCGTCGCTCATGCCGCCGATTCTAGATCGCGGCCGACGCTCACCCGGTCGGGGCGTCGAGGGTGAGCTGCACGCTCGTTCGGTCGACCGACGACACGTCGATCAGCTCGACCAGCCTGGCGGTCAGCTCGGCCGGCTCGTCGACGTCGGCGTCCGGGTTGGTGAGCGTCACCGTCAGGTCGTCGTCGGTCCACGACGCCCGCACCCCGATGCGCCCCGGCCCCTGGAGGGCGGCGACGGCCTCGTCGACCGCGCTCCGGAGCTTCTCGACCGTGGCCACGTCGTGGCCGAGCCGCAGGGCGAGGCCGACCACCGCCACCCGGCCGATGCGGGTGAACGTCGGGGTGGCCGGGAACGCGACCTGCAGCTGCTCGGGCCCGCCGTCGGCCAGCTCGACGTCGGTCACCGCGGCTCCCCCGGCGGGGCGATCTCGCGGGCGACGTCCGCCGGGTCCCGATCATCACGCAGCCCCAGGAACACCGGGTGGCGCAGCATGCCGTCGGCCGGCCAGTCGCCGAACTCGATCTCGGCCACCAGCTCGGGCTCGACCCACGTCGGGCGGCGGGGAAACGTCGGCACCTCGGTGAAGGGCGGCGTCGGCCGCTCGACGAAGCGGTCGGTCAGGCGGCGGCGATCGCCGTCGGTCAGACCGCTGCCGGCCAGGCCGGCGACGACCAGCTCCCCGTCTTCCCACACCCCGAGCACCAGCGAACCGATCCCATCCTCGAGCGAACCTTGGCCGGCGAGCCATCCGCCGACGACGAACTCCTGCCGGAGACGGATCTTAACCTTCCGCCAGTTGGCGGTGCGGATACCCGGTCGATAGGTGCTGTCCCGTCGCTTGACCACGATGCCCTCGAGATCGCGCTCCTCGGCCAGCGCCAGCAGCTGGCTCCCACCTCCGGGGACCGAGGGCGAGAGGCGGCTCGATGGCCCGTCGACACCGAGATCGTCGAGGACCTGCCGCCTCGTGGCGTAGGGCAGGTCGAGCAGCGGGTTCCCGTCGAGGATCAGCAGGTCGAAGACCACATAGACCGCCGGGTTGTCGGCGAGCCTGCGCTCGTTCGTCCTCGTGCTGTTGAGTCGTTGCAAGATGCGGGGGAACGAGGGGCGGTCGCCGTCGAACACGACGAGCTCACCGTCGAGCACGGCGGAGGTGCCGAGCCGTCGGCCGAGATCGGCCAGCTCGGGGAACTGGTCGGTGATGTCCCGACCCCTCGACGAGCGGGCCAGGACCGTGCGTCCGTCGGTCGCGACCTGGGTCCGCAGTCCGTCCCACTTGAGTTCGGCCGCCCAGCCGGGGTCGTCGGTCGACTCGCCGACCGTCGCCCGCATCGGGTCGATCCAGGGGAAGCCCGAGCGGTCCGGCATCCGTTCGAGCATAGAGCACCGCCGCCCGGCCGCCGGATTTCGACCCTCTACCTACCGGACGGTAGGCCACCGGTGGTGTGCCGGTTCTCAGGCGGTCAGAGCCGTGTTCGACGTCACCAGCCGGCACGGTTGATCTGCCTACCGACCAGTAGGTAGGGTTTGATCATGGTCATTGACGCCGACGTCGCACTCCTCGCCGAGCTCGAGCCCGAGGCCGAGCGACTGCTGGAGAACCACCTCGCCTCCACCAAGGAGTGGCATCCGCACACCCTCGTGCCGTGGAGCCGGGGTCGGGACTTCGAACCCGAGTACGAGTGGTCTCCGGAGGAGACCGACCTGTCGCAGGCGGTCCGCAGCGCCCTGTTCGTCAACCTGCTGACCGAGGACAACCTGCCGTACTACTTCCGCGACATCGAGCGGATGTTCGGACGCGACGGCGCCTGGGGCGAGTGGGTCCGCCGCTGGACGGCCGAGGAGGCCAGGCACTCGGCCGTCATCCGCGACTACCTGACCGTCACCCGGGCGATCGACCCCGCCGAGCTGGAGCGGGGCCGGATGGTGCAGATGTGCGGTGGTGAGGTGCCGGAGCCGCCGACCGCCATCGACGGGCTGATCTACGTGACCCTCCAGGAACTCGCCACCCGCATCTCGCACCGCAACACCGGGGCGATGATCGAGGACCGGGCTGGCTACGACATCATGCGCCGGGTGGCCATGGACGAGAACCACCACTTCCTCTTCTACCGCGACATGGCCAAGGCGGCGATGTCGATCGACCCGAGCCAGGCGGTCGAGGCGATGGAGCGCCAGATCATCGGCTTCGCCATGCCGGGCGAGGGCATCCCCGACTTCGCCCAGCACGCCAAGACGATCGCGTCGGTCGGGATCTACGACCTGGCCGCCCACTACGAGCAGATCCTCGAGCCGATCGTGCTCCGCTACTGGAACCTCCCCAACATCGAGGGGCTGAGCGGTGAGGCCGAGGCGGCAAGGGAACGGGTCATGGCCTACATCGCCAAGTCACAGCGGGTGGCCGAGCGCATGCTGGCCCGCCGCAAGGCCAAGGAGGAGGCGGCCAAGGAGCACGGGGAGTCGACGGTCCCCGTCGGCTGACCTTCGCCGGTATCGTCCGGCACGGCCTCGAAACTCGGCGGCGACGCCGTCGACCGATTCCTAGACTGACGCCGTGACCGAGATCCGCTTCATCGAGCCGGGCGAGCTGGCCGACTATCACGACGCCATCGGCCACGGGTTCGGGTACGACCCGGCCGAGGATGACGAGCGAGCCGCTTTCGAGGCCATCAACCCCGTCGAGACGAGCATTGCCGCCTTCGAACGGGGCCACCTCGTGGCCACGTTCGGCTCCTACGACCTCGACCTGACCCTTCCCGGTGGTGCCACCCTCCCGATGGCCGGCACCACCCACGTGACCGTCCACCCGACCCACCGACGGCGGGGGATCCTCACCGAGATGATGCGGCTCCACCTCGACCAGGCCCGCGAGCGGGAGCAGCCGCTGGCCGGGCTCTGGGCGTCCGAGGAACGCATCTACGGCCGCTTCGGCTACGGCCCGGCGGCCTACGGGCAGGAACTGTCGATCCCGGCCTACACCGTCACCGGGGCAGCACCCGACCCCGCGATCACGGTCCACCCGCTCACCTCGACCGAAGCGGCGAAGGTGTTGCCGCCGCTCTACGAGTCCCATCGCCCGCAGCGGGCCGGTGCGCTGATCCGGACCGACCGCTGGTGGGAGCACCGGGTGCTGTTCGACCCGAAGAGCCGGCGCGGTGACGCCAGTGCCGAGCGCCAGGTGATGGCCGAACGCAACGGCCAGCCGGTCGGCTATCTCCGGTTCCGTCTCCGGCCACTCGACTCCTGGGGCGAGGGCCAGACCCGGGTCGTCGAGCTCGTCGCCCTCGACGACGACGTCCGCCGGGCCCTCTGGCACTTCGCCAGCAACGTCGACCTGTACCGCAACATCCGGTGGTGGAACGCGCCGCTCGACGAGCCGACACTGCTCGAGGCCGATCGCTTCCGTCGGGTCGAGCGCCGGGTCATGGACTCCCTGTGGCTGCGCCCCCTCGACGTCGCTCCGGTCCTCGAGGCACGCAGCTACGACCGTGACGGCACGGCCGTGCTCGACGTCACCGACAGGCTCGGTGCGACCGGCGGCCGGTTCCGGCTGGAGGTGGCAGCCGGCTCGGGCTCGGTCGAGTCGACGAACGACGAGCCCGACGTCGAGCTGGCGGTCGGCGAGCTGGCCCGCCTGGTGCTCGGCGGCACCTCGGCCGTCACCCTCGGCCGTGCCGGCCTGCTGGCGGGCACGACGTCGGCGGCCGCCGCACTGGACGACCTGCTTTCCACCCGCACCCCGCCCCACATCCCCGAGGTCTTCTAGTCCCGGTCGCTCCCGACCCCCGTCGGCCGTCCAGCTGTCGTCGGTCAGCCGGCGGTCAGCCGGCGGTCAGCCCGGCGGCCAGCGTGGCCGCAAATGGCTCCGTCGGGAGGAGCACCTGGGCCCCACCGGCCGTCACGTGTGACCGGACCGGGATCTGCAGGCGGACGATGGCGTCGGCCGACAGGTCCCGATGGCGCCAGGCCAGCTCGGCTGCGTCGGCGAGTCCGAGGCGATCGTCGAGGGTGAAGGCGTCGCCGAGCGAGGCGGCGAACCCGCTCAGGTCGCCGGGCGAGTCGAACTCGCCGACCCTGGCCAGCACGGTCAGCAGCAGCTCCTGCTGGCGCTGGTTCCTGGTGAGGTCGTTCACCTGCGGCATCACCCGCCAGCGCCCGTCGACCAGTTCCTCGGTCATACGGGACCGGACCCAGCCGAGCGCCATGCGGCCGTCGACCCGGGAGCAGCCGGCCGGCAGGTCGAGCCGCGTGTCCTCCCGCACCGGGTTGTCGACGCAGATCTCCATGCCCCCGACGGCGTCGATGATGCGCTCGAACCCGTCCATGGTGAACAGGGCGAAGTGGTCGATCTCGATGCCGGTGAAATCGGTGACGGCGCCGGCGAGCTGGGTCGGGCCGTTCACGTCGGCGCCGCAGCCGTTGTAGTTGGCGTTCAGCCGGGTGAGCCCGCCGGTGCAGCGGTTCGGCAGGTACAGGTCCCGGGGGAGCGACACCAGCAGGGGGGCGGCTCCGTCCGTCGGCAGGAGGGCGAGCATGATCACGTCGGCCCGGGTGTCACCCTCGTCCGAGCCGACGATGAGGTACGCATCGAACGGATCGGTGGCCTGGTCGATGTCGGGGCCGGCGGACGCCGCCGGCGGCTCGACGGGGGTGCCGGACCACCCCATGCGCTCCGAGCGTGTGGTGAGCGGGTCGATCGCCGGTCCACCGTCACCCTCGACCACCGGAAGGTCGATTGCCGTCGCCCCGACCGGGGGGAGGGCGGCGAAGGCGGCCTCGTCGAAGGCGGTCCGCTCGACCGAACGCCAGCTCCACCAGAGGGCGGCAGCCTGGGCGGCGACGAGCAGGAGGAGGCCGGCGGTGATCGCCAGGACGAGGCGCAGGGCGAGCCGGCGGACGCGGTCCCGCCGGGGTCGCCGACGCCCGAGGCCTGCATGCCGGTGGTGGAGCATGCATCTCGAAGGTACGGGTCGGGTCTGCCGGCCTCATGGGCCGATGGGCGCACGACGGTGGGCCGAACGGACCATCGGCGGGGCGGCACGCGGCCGGGGCGACGGCGCCCCGGCCGCGTGCGACGCTAGGTTTCTCCTCATGTGGGTCGGGGCGTCCGTTGGCTGACCAGTTCGGCATTCCGGGGCTGACCCGGTACGAGGAGATCGGGTCGGGTGGCTTCGCCTCGGTCTACGTGGCCTACGAGCCCGACGCCGGACGTGAGGTCGCCGTGAAGGTCCTCCGGGCCGCCGACGAGCAGGCCAGGCGCCGGTTCGACCGTGAACGGCGCACGCTCGGCCGTACCACCGAACACGCCAACATCGTCACCATGTTCCGCTCGGGGTTCACCGAGAACGGCGGCCACCCGTACCTGGTGATGGAGTACCTCCCGGGCGGGTCGCTGCAGGACCTGCTCGATCGTCGGGCCCGGCTGCCGGTCGACCGGGCCGTTGCGTTGATCGCCGAGGTCGCCGATGCGCTCGGCTTCGCCCATCGGGCCGGCATCCTCCACAAGGACGTCAAGCCGGCCAACATCCTGCTGTCGAGCACGGGGTCGGCCAAGCTCGGCGACTTCGGGATCTCCGCCGTCAGGGACGCAACCGGCACCTCGCAGATGGGGTTCTCGCTTGCCTACGCCTCGCCCGAGACGTTCCAGGCGTCGGCCGGGATCGACGGTCGCTTCATCGACCGGCGCGACGAGCGATCCGATCTCTTCTCCCTCGCCGCCACGCTGTATGCCGTCATCGTCGGCGCTGCACCGTTCGCCGCCGACACCCAGGCCGCGGCCATGCACCGCATCCTCACCGAGTCACCGCCCCCGACCGGTTCGCCACAGCTCGACCGGTTCTTCGCCACGGCGATGGCCAAGGATCCGGCCAACCGCTTCCCGAACGCGTCGTCGTTCGTCGAGGCGCTGCGGACGCTGGCGGCGGGTGAGTCGGGTGGCGACCTGATGGCGGCCGGCGGACCGCCGATCGACGGTCGGCCGACCAGCATCCTGTCCGACCCGCCGACCGATCCGCCGCTGTTGGTGTCGTCGCCAGGCGTCGGGTTGCCGGCCACCACGCCCGGCCATCCCGGCCCCGCTGGCGGTCGC
>JBCCVL010000199.1:0-10147 GCA_039195375.1 Actinomycetota bacterium | reverse complement strand
TCCGGGGCGAGTCGCTCGGGCAGGACCGGGTCGGACCTGCGGGTGACCGTCAGCACGGCGGCATCGACGGCGGGAACGGGCCGGAACGCGTCTCGCGGCACCGTCCACCCGAGCTCGAACGTCCACCACGGGGCCCAGGCGGCGGTGCGCAGGTGGCGAGGCGGGTTGGCGGCGTGCTTGCGCGCCACCTCCCGCTGGACGACCAGGTCGAGGCGCTCGGGTCCGGTGGTCGGGTCGTCGAGTAGCAGTCGCAGCACGTCGGTGGTCAGCCCGAACGGCGGGTTGGCCACCACCCGATAGGGGCGATGGGGGAGCCGGACCGCTCGCACGTCGGCCCGGATGATGCGGACCAGGCGTGCGTCGACCGTCGGGTCGCTGGCCACGCCGTCCGTGAGCCGAGCGGCCCAGACCGGATCGGCCTCGATCGCCCAGACCTCGGCGCCGGTCCTGGCCAGTGGGCGGGTCAGGGCGCCACGGCCAGCCCCAATGTCGAGCACGAGGTCTCCTGACCCGACGCCGGCGGCGGCGACGAGCCGGTCGATCTGGCGTCGATCAGCGAGGAAGTTCTGGCCGAGCCGGCGACGACGCCGATCCCGACCCGTCCGCCGTCGCTCGGCGGACACGAACTATCACCATGGGACCCATGCCCAGACCGTAGTGGTCGATCGACACGTGCCGCCGCCGAATTTCTCCCTACCCTTGGGTCGATGGGTCCGCGACGGGCGGTCGGCGGCGGGCGCCGGCTCGACACAGGCATCGGCTGCGTCGGCGGTCCGATGAGGACGAAGCCATGAGGGTGCTGGCGTTCGTACTGCGCTTCGATCGGGGCCTGCTCCTGCTGGCCGTGGTGGCCAGCGTGGCGGCCGGCGCCGCCGGGGCCGGGCTGATGGGCTACATCGGCAGCCAGTTCGCCCGCCAGGACCAGATCGGCCCGCTCGAGATCGTGGCCTTCGTGGCCCTGACGATCTTCAGCCTGGCCGCCGGGCTCGGGGCCCGCTGGATCCTGGTTCGCCTCGTCGGCCGGCGGCTGCTGCGGCTGCAGATGGAGCTGGCCCGCCGCCTGCTCGGCACCGAGCTGCCGACCCTGGAGGACATCGGCAGCGCCCGGCTCCTCGCGGTGATGACCGACGATGCGAGGTCGATCTCGGAGGCGATGATCCGCATCCCCGATCTGGTGATCTCGACGGCGCTGATCGCCGGCTGCTTCGCCTACCTGACCTGGCTGTCGCCGTTGGCCGTCGGGGTGCTGTTCGTGATCGCCCTGCCGGTGATCCTGCTGTACCGCCGCTTCCATCGCCGGTTCCAGCGGTTGCTCGGTCGGTTCTTCGCCGTTCGCGACGTCCGCTACCGCCAGTACCAGGCGCTGACCGAGGGCTCGAAGGAGTTGCAGGTCGACGGCCGACTCCGCCGCCGCTTCCTCGACGACCACCTCGAGGTCAAGGGCGAGGAGTTCCGGGAGACCCAGGAGCAGGTGATCATGGCCAACGAGGTGGCCAACTCCTGGAGCCAGACCGCCTACTTCGTGTTCGTGTTCGCCCTGCTCGTCCTGATCCGGGGCGACTACGTGAGCGGCGAGATCCTCGGCGCCTACGCCCTGATCGCCCTCTACATCCGCTCGGCCCTCACGCAGCTGACGGCGGTGATCCCTGTCTGGACCCAGGCCGACCAGGCCCTGGCCCGCGTCGACACACTCGGCCTGGTGCCGGCCGACGACGTCGAGCCGTCGACCACCGGCGAGTCGAGCACTGGGGACGGCGACGGTGACGGAGACGACGAGGACCAGGTGCGGATCGAGGTCGAGGACCTGTCGTTCCGCTACGACGGTGAGGGCGACCGCTACGACTTCGTGCTCGGTCCGGTGAGCTTCGAGCTGCGCTCGGGCGAGGTCGTGTACATCACCGGCGGCAACGGCAGCGGCAAGACCACCCTGATGAAGGTGCTGTGCGCCCTGTACCAACCGACCGGCGGCACGGTCCGTTGCAACGGCGTCGACGTCACCCAGCCAGAGGAGCGCGACACCTACCGGGAGTGGATCTCGGTGCTCTTCGCCGACGGCTACCTGTTCGAGGAGTTGATCGGGCTCGACGACTCGTCGCCGGAGGGGACCGACTTCGCCAATCAGCTGCTGGCGGAGCTGAACCTGACGGCCAAGGTCACCGTGACCGACGGTCAGCTGTCGACGACCCGGCTGTCCACGGGCGAGCGCCGGCGACTGGCCCTGCTCGGGGCGTTCCTCAAGGATCGACCGGTCTACGCCTTCGACGAGTGGGCGGCCAACCAGGACCCCGTGTTCAAGCGCGTCTTCTACCAGACCCTGCTGCCCGAGCTCCGCCGCCGGGGCAAGCTCGTGCTCGTCATCACCCATGACGACGCCTACTTCGATGAGGCCGACCGCATCCTCCACCTGGTCGACGGTCGTCTGGTCGACGACCACCCCGCCGACGAGTCGGTCGGATCGTCCTGACATGGCCACCGCCATCGACGTGGTCGCGGCCTGCTGAGATGGCCACGATCGTCATCGCCACCAACGGGCGAACCAGCCTGCTCAACAGCTACCGGGAGCTGGCGTCACGGCTGCGGGCCGCCGGGCACCGGGTGGTCATCGTCACCGGGGCATCGACCGCCGAGCGGTTGCGGGACGAGGAGCCGGCAACCGCACACGAGGTCGTCGGCCTCGACCACGACCGTCGCTTCGGCGCCGAGGCCGAGGCCGATCCCCCGCCAGGCCCGACCGATCCGGTTGCGGTCGCCCGTTGGGTCAGGCGTCGGCGTCGGTTGCGGGACCGGTCGATCGACGGGGACGAGGTGGCGACGACGATCGAGTCGCTCGACCCCGACCTGCTGATCCTCGACACCGAGTTCCAGGTCGGCATCCTGGCCACCGCCGGCCTCGACGTCCCCCGGGTCCTGGCCATGACGTTCTTCTCGATCTTCGCCGGTCCCGACCTCCCCCCGGTCAACACCTCGCTGCCAGCTCCGGTCACGGCCCTCGATCGCCTGCGGGTCCGACTGGCATGGCGCTGGGTCCGCCTCGGCGGGGTCTACGCCAGACTCAGCCGTCGGCTCAGCCGGGCCGGCGTCGTTGCGCTGCTGCGGCCGATGCCGCTCGACAGCAACGACCTCGCCGACCTGCGACCGCTGGCCCGGCGCTGCGGGGTCGACCTCCGGGCCGTGACCGACCGGTCGCAGTGGCTCCGGCCCTACCTGATCCGTGACCTGCCGGTGCTGTGCCTCAACGCCGCCGAGCTGGACCTGCCCCATCACCCGTCGCCCCGGATCGAGTACCTCGGGCCACTGCTGCGGACCGACCGGGCCGAGCCCGAGCTGGACGACGAGGACCGGGCCCGGTTGGAGGCACTGGTCGCCGCTCGGGCTGAGGCGGCCGAACCTCGCCCGTTGATCTACGCCACCCTCGGCACGTTCGCCTTCGACGACCGGTCGCTGCTCGACCGGATCGTCGCCGTCGCCGCGACCGAGCAGGGCTGGGACCTGGTCATCGGCCTCGGCGGTGCGGTCGACCCGGACGAGCTCGCTCCGCTGCCCCCGAACGTGTTGGCCCTGCGCTGGGCCCCGCAGCTCCGGATCCTGGCCGAGGCCGATGTGGTCATCACCCACGGCGGCACCGGGACGCTCCGCGAGGCCGTCCACCACGGGGTGCCGAGCGTCGTGTTCCCGACCGGCCACGGGGCCAACGACCAGGCGGGCGCAGCCCGTCGGATCGCCCACCATCGGCTCGGCGTCGTCGGTGACCCGTCGGCCGCAACCGCAGACGACATCGCGGCGGCGATCACCGAGGCGCTCACCGATCCCGAGATCCGGGCCGGGGTGGCGGAGCTGCAACAGGCCTCCAGGGCCTACACCGACGAGGGGCGGGCGGTTGCTTCGGTCGAGCGCCACCTGCGTCCGACCTCGACCGCTCGACCATCGGATTCGGTTCGGTTCTGAACCAACAGTGGTCCCGGCGGGCGGTTGGCCGCCTGCTAGCGTCCGTGCGTGGCCAGCCACCACGCACCGACGTCGCTTCGACCGGCTGGAGGTCGCCGATGCCCCTGACCGACGAGCAGGTGGAGGCCGAAGCCGCCCTCCTCGACGAAGCCGAGCGGACCGTGACCCCCATTCGCCAGACCACGTCGGTCCACGCCGAGGCCACGATCGACGACGCCTACCGCATCCAGGCGGCGTGGCTCGGCCGTCAGCTGGCCCGGGGGGAGAAGCTGGTCGGGCACAAGATCGGTCTGACGTCACGGGCCATGCAGGCGGCCATGCAGATCGACACGCCCGACTCGGGCTTCCTGACCGAATCGATGGTGTTCGAGCCCGACTCGACGCTGGCCGCCGACCGGTTCTGCGACCCCAAGCTCGAGGTCGAGCTGGCGTTCGTCCTCGCCACCGACCTGGCCGCCGACCCCGACCGCCCCGACGGACTCTCGATCGACGACGTCCTCGACGCAACCGAGCGGGTGGTCCCGGCCATCGAGCTCATCGACGCCCGGTCGTGGCGGCGGGACCCGGACACCGGTCGAGCCAGGACCGTGGTCGACACGGTCGCCGACAACGCAGCCGACGCCGGGATCGTCTGTGGCCGTGAGGCCGTCGGCCCCCGTGAGGTCGACCTGCGATGGATCGGCGCCGTCGGCAGCCGCAACGGCACCGTCGAGGAGACCGGGTTGGCTGCCGGCGTGCTCGGCCACCCGGCCGAGGGGATCGTGTGGCTGGCCCGCCGCTACGCCGAGCAGGGCCTGACCCTCGAGGCCGGCCAGACCGTCCTCGCCGGGTCGTTCACCCGACCGATCGACGTCCGGCCCGGTGACGAGTTCGCCTTCGACTACGGCCCACTCGGGCGATTCGGTCTCACCTTCACCTGACCGGCAACCACGTTCTACCCTGCGGACATGGGTGAGCGCAGGGGCGTCGACGGCGAGATCACCGACCCCGAGCGCATCATCGACCCGACCGGCCCGGCCGACGGGATCGAGATCGTCCCCGACGCGGACCCCGAGGCCGTCCCTGACTCCGATGCCGGTGTCGGTACCGATGTCAGTGTCGGTACCGATGTCGACGTCGACGTCGACGGTGACGAGTTCGCCGACGTCGACGAGGTCGACGAACCGACGCAACGGATCGACTGGGACACGCTGCGCCAGCCCCAGGTCATCCAGGCGTTCGTCGCCCTCGTCGGCTCGCTCGCCGTCCTCGTCTGGCCCGACCTCGCCGACCGCACCGTCGCTGCGCTCCTCGGCATCGTCGTCGGCCTGATCAGCCTGATCTGGCTGTTCGCCAGCCTCCGCGACCGCCGACCGGCCAACGCCGGTCTCGCCCTGCTCGGCGTGCTGGCGGCGGCGTTCGTCTTGGCGGCCAGGCGAACGCCCGACGAGGCGCTCGTCCTGCTCGTCGGCGCCGGCGCCATCGCCGTCGGGCTGCGCCGGCTGGTGTCGGCGATCGGTGAACGGCTCGTCGACCGGATCCTCAGCGCGCTGTTGCTCGTCGGCTGCGGTCTGCTGGCGGTCGCCTTTCCGGCCGCGGTGTTCCAGGTCACGCTGCTCGCCATCGCCGCCGGGGCCGGGCTGTTCGCCGTCGTGGCCATCGCCGCCTCGCTCGATCCGACGGTCGACGGCGTCGCCTCGATGGCCGACTCCGACGGCCTGGTCCGCACGTGGCTCGCCTCCCGCCACAAGGAGGCAGACGACCGCCGGGCCCTGTACGACAAGATCCTCTACGAAGGGCCGACCACCCGGCGCCGGATCGCCCGGTTCACGATCCTCATGTCGTTCGCCGCCGTCATCGCCTCGATGGGTGTGGTCACCGACTCCACTGCGGTTGTCATCGGCGCCATGCTGATCGCCCCCCTGATGACGCCGTTGATGGGAACGGCCATCAGCCTGATCATGGGCTGGCCGGCCCGGCTGCGGCGCTCGGCCATCATCGCCGTCGGCGGCGTCCTGTTGGCCATCACCATCGGCATGATCATCGGGGCCCTGGTCCCGACGGAGATCGACACCCTGGCCAACGGGCAGATCACCGGTCGGTCCAATCCGACAACGCTCGACCTGATCACCGCCCTCGCCGCCGGCGCAGCCGGGGCCTACGGGCTGTCCCGGCCAGACGTGTCCGACGCCCTCCCCGGCGTTGCCATCGCCATCTCCCTCGTCCCGCCGTTGACCGTGGTCGGGATCAGCTACAGCCAGGGCGACGTCCGCTCGGGCAACGGCGCACTGCTGCTGTTCATCACCAACATGCTGGCCATCCTCATCATGGGTGGAATCACCTTCGTGCTGACCGGGGTGACGCCGCTGGCCCGGCTCACCGACCAGCAGCACCGGTTGCGGACCTGGGCCGCAACGGTGGCGGTCGCCGCCGTCGTGGTGATCGGGGCCCTGGCCCTCAACGGCGCCGAGATCGCCCGCAACACCTTCGAGCAGTCGAGGGTCGAGACCATGGTGGCGGAGTGGATGGAGCCGGCCGAGCTGTTCGCCACCGCCCAGGTCGGGATCGACGGCGACATGGTGACGGTGGTCGTCGTCGGGCCGGACGAGGGCCTGCCGGCGGCCCAGCCCCTGGCCGACGATCTGTCGATGGAGCTGGGGCGGGCGATCACCGTCGACGTCCGCCACGTCGTCGAGCAGCGGGTCACGGTCACCGGATCCGGCTGAAGGCCACGATCGACCGTGCTGCGGACGGCGCCGATGGAGCACCGCCGATCCGGGGTCACGTCGACCACGCCCCGACCCGCCATCGCCACCGGTCGGCGGTCCACACTGGTCGGGTGACCGACGCCGCGCCCGATCCAACGTCGCCGGTCGAGGCGGCGCCGGTCGGACGGGTCATGCGGTTCGACGGCGACCGCTGGGTCCCGGTCGGCGAACCACTGCCCCCGTTCGCCCACGCGCCGCCCAACCCGTCGCTCTACGTCGCCCCGTGGGTGCTGCCAGGTGATCTCGGCACCGAGGTCGGCGACGTGCTCGTCATCGGGGAGCTGGCCCACGTGCTGATGGTCCGGTGTGAGCGCGACGATCCGCTCTACCTCGAACTGGCCGAGCAGACGATGCTGATGCGGAGCTACGAGGACACGATGGCGTGGCTCGAACAGATCGAGCTGTGGGTCGGACGACGGCTCGAGCCCGACCGGCCGTGGCCGGTGCCGAGGGCCGGGTGATGGGTAGCCGTGGACGAGGGGTCCCGGCCCGAGCGGTCCCCGGCGCGGGAAGGGAGCCGAAGACCTGCGTGTCGTGCGGGCGCTCCATCGAGTGGCGACGCAAGTGGGCCGACGACTGGGACGAGGTCCGCTACTGCAGCAAGGCCTGTCGACGCAACCGGCCCGGGCCGGTCGACCGGCGGCTCGAGGAGACGATCGTCGAGCTGCTGTCGGCTCGGGCGGGGTCGGCCACGATCTGCCCGTCGGAGGCGGCCCGAGCGGTCGAGCCCGACGGCTGGCGCCAGCTGATGGAGCGGTCCAGGTCGGCGGCTCGGCGGCTGGTCGCCGAGGAGCGGATCGTGATCACCCAGAAGGGCCGGGTGGTCGACCCATCGACGGCCAAGGGTCCGATCCGTCTCGCTCGCGGTCCCGCCTGGACGAGCTGACCGGGCGCTACTGCCGGTCGAGGGGCCCGAGGCTGGTCACCGGCTCGGGCGTGATCAACTTGCGGGCGGTCGGATCGTCGACGTACCAGCGCTGCCCCGTCGGCAGCAGGCCGGTCCGCAGACCGATCGAGCCCGAGGCCGGGTCGCCGCCCTGGGCCGTCCAACCGGTCACCTCGACCCCGTCGATCAGGATGCGACTGTTGCCGTCCTGATCGGTCTGGATCTCCACCTCGACCCACGTCCCGGTGCTCGGCGCCCCGGCTGCGACGGCGTCGGTGGCAACCGTCGGTCCGGAGCGGCGCCGCAGCTCCCACCCGGCCGGCGACGTCAACGCCACCTCGAACTGATCCGTCGGCACCGCGCCGGCCCGGGTGCCGCCGGCCAGGTCGACGCCGGTGGCACTGCTCACCCACCACCACGAGCGGAACGAGCTGCCGACCTCGTCGATTCCGGTGGCCACGGCCCACGCTGCACCCCCGCCGGCCGCCGTCTCCGGGGCCGAGAGGGAGAATCCACCGGAACGGGCCTGGTCTGCGCTGACCGTCCAGGGTCCGGGGGCGCCGGTCTGCTGGCCTCCGATCGACACCAGGTTGGCCCCGTCGGTGGCCGCCGTGTGATCGGCGGCCACCCGCTCGGCGGCGTAGGCCCGGTGGTCGACGACGACGTGGTCGATGCGACCGTCGAAGCCGGCGCCGCCAGCGTCGGTGTTGCCGATCACGGCCGCCGTGTCGACGTCGAGGGCGAGCGTACCGGTCGCCGCCGTGCGGTCGACCTCGGTCCCGTCGACGTACAGCGCGAGGTCGGCACCGTCCCAGGTGGCCAGCAGCTGGTGCCAGGCGCCGGTCGCCACCGATCCGCCGCGGACGGTCACCGGCCCGCCGAGGCGGATCGTGGCCACGGCCTCACCGGTGCCGCCGTCGACCGACAGCTCGTAGATCGGGTTGGCGGCGGTGTCGCGCTTGGACAGCACCCGGTCGAGACCGGTCAGGGCGTCGGCCCGGACCCAGGCTCCGAACGTCAGGGCCCCGTCGACGACGTCGAGGTCGGGCCCGGCTAGTCGGTCGTCGGTCCCGTCGAAGGTGATGGCGTCACCGGCGACGCCGGTGCCCACGGCGACGCCCGGGTCGAGCCCGCCGCCGGCTCGGGGGTCGCTCCGACGAATCGAGCTCTCGCCGACGCGGAGGTCGGCGATGGCGACGGCGGTGACGGCGTTCGAGGCCTCGGAGGTTATGCCGTAGTTCCCGCCGCCGAGGTCCTCGGTGACGGTGGCGGTCACGACCGTGCCCGGCCCGCCGGCCAGGCCGATGGCGATGGTCTCCGTGCCGGCCCCGCCGTGGACGATGCTGGCCGTGGCCGCCAGCAGCCCGGTCTCGCCGGCCCCCGAGGGGTCGGCCCCGTCCGGGTTGGTGAAGACCTCGAGCCGGTAGGTGCCGGCCGGCAGGTCGACCGCGACGTCGACGTCGACGATGCCACCGGCGGTGACGGCGTCGGCCAGCACCGGACGGTTCAGCAGGTCGTTCGGTCCGGCGTCGCCGTCGCCGCCGTCATTGGCGGTCACGCCGTTGCCGTCCTCGCTACCGCCGGCGAGGTCGATGGCGAGCCGGCCGTTGCCGGAGGTCCGGTTGCCGAGCACGGTGGCCTCGGCCGTCACCCCGGCGACGAGCACCCCGTCGGCGCCGTTGCCCGCGATCACGTTGCCATCGCCGGCCGCCGCACCGCCGATGCGGACCCCGCTGGCGCCGTCGACGTTGACGCCGTTGGCCGAGTTGGCCAGGGCGGCCGAACCGGTCACGTCGGCGCCGCCGATCGACCCGAGCACGGTGGCCCCGCTGGCACCGGCTCCGGCCAGACCGATGCCGTCGTCGCCGTTGCCGGCCACGAGCACCCGGTCGGCCGGCCCGGACCCGCCGATGGCGGCGTTGGCGCCGGTCACGTGGATGCCGTCGCCGCCGTTGCCGTTGGCGGTGGTGCCGGTGGCGTCGGTCCCGGCGTAGACGGCGGTCACCGAGCCGTCGTCGCCGTTGAGTTCGATGCCGTGGTTCGTGAAGCCACCGACGACGAGACCGCGTACCGCGCTGCCGTCGCCGTCGAGCACGAGGCCGCTGACGCCGACCCCGGCCGAGGACCCGTCGAGCACGATCGCCTGGGTGCCGTCGAACCCGACGGCGCCGCTCGGGGCGGAGGCCACGGTGTTGGCCACCCACCCGCTCTGGGTCGAGGCGTCGATGGTGAGGGCGTCGGCCGCAGTGGCCGCCGGGAGGGGTGCGCCTGGGGTGATGGTCCACACGCCGGCGCTGTGGCCGGCGTCGGTCGCGGGGATGGCGAACCAGATCGTGTCAACCGGGGTGGTGGCATCATTGGCCTCACCGATGGCCGACCGGAGGGTGCACTCGGGGTCGCCGTCGGCGTTGGTCCCGCCGGTGTCACACTGGCCGTCGCCGCTGACGGCATCGGCGGCATCGCCGGTCGAGTTCACGATCACCAGGTCCGGTGACGGCGTGGCCGCGGAGAACTCCGACGTCGAACCGAAGTCGCCGCCGCCGAGGTCTTCGGTCGCGGTGGCCGTCAG
>JBCCVL010000198.1:0-10355 GCA_039195375.1 Actinomycetota bacterium | reverse complement strand
CACCGCTGCCGGGTGGCCCGGCACCGTGCCCGGCAGTCCGGTCAGGGGGAGGGTTCCGGCCACCACGGTCGGGGCCGGGGCCACGGCGGCGGTGACCGGCTCGTCCCGGGCGAGCGTGCCGAGCACGCCCTGGTAGATCGCAGTGTCGCCACCGCCGCCACCGCCGACGGTGGTGACGGGTGCGCCACCGCTGCCGGAGGTCGTTGCCGGGGAGCCGGTGGGTGATGTCGTGGTGGTGCTGACCGAGGTCGACGGCACCGTCTCGGTGGTCACGGCCGCCGACGGGGTCGAGGTCGGGGAGACCTCGCCCGGGTCGTAGGTGTCATCGCCGATGGCGAGGCGAGGCGGTTCCTCGTCGTCGACGTCGATGGCGCCGGTGGCTCGATCGGCGACGACCCGATCGCCCGGACCGGCGTCGGCGCGGTCATCGGCGGCTGCGATGGCGGTCGACCCGGCGTCGCCACCTCCGCAGGCGACGGCGACGAGGCCGACGGCGGCGAGAGCGGCCAGGAGTCGGGCCGGCAGCCGGGCCGGGAGTCGGGCCGGCAGCCGGGCCGGGAGTCGGGCCGGGTCCGGAGGTGACGGCGGCCGACGGGCGCCGACCGGATCAGCTGAAGGCGACGGCATTGGAACCGGTTTCGACGAGCTGGATCCACGTCCGGCCGGGGGTCAGCTCGATCGGTCGGCCCGGACCCTCGGTGAGCGTGGCGACGCTGGTGAGGGTCGGGCGGGTCCAGGTCCCCTCGATACGACGGCCATCGGTGAAGACGGTGGCCCGGCCGCTGCCGACGAAGAGGAACTCGGGCACGGCACCCCCGCCGGCGTCGACCATGCCGGTGTCGATCTCGTCTGCCTCGATCACCACCACGTTGGCCGCCGACACCTGCTCGCCGCCGACCAGGAGGTGCTCGCCACCCCGCTGCCACCGCAGCCAGGCCCGGCCGTCCCACACCCAGCGGGCGATCGACGACGGGTACAGGACCGACAGCTCGTCGACCTCGGCCCCGTCGGCCGACTCGCCGGCGCCCCGGTAGTGGAACTGGGGCGGTGGGTTGTCGCCGGTGGCCGAGGCCCAGTGGGGTGCGGTGTCGGTGTAGAGGTTGGACGGGGCTCGGCGGGTCGGGTCACGCCAGTAGCCGGTCGACCAACCCTCGCTCCGCAGCTCGATACCGGGCTGGGCGACGAGGATCTGCTGGGTGATGGCGTTGGCCCCGGAATACAGCAGCAGCGGCTCGCCAAGGCCGGAGATCAGCGCGACGTCGGTGGTCCGCCCGGAGCGGACCGGGCCGACGATCGACGGCGTCGAGTGGAAGACGGCGGCGAAGCGGGTCACGCCGCCCTCGACCTCCTCCTCGATGACGAGGTCGGCGGCGTTCAGCCCGGTGTGGGGGTCGGCGGCGGACCCGTTGTCGATCTTGACGACCGCGGCGGGGCGGGTCGGCACCGTGCCGGCGAGTCCGGTCAGCGGCTCGACGCCGGCCACGGCGTCTGGTGGGGCGGCGGCACCGGGGGCCAGGATCTCGTCGGGGCCGAGCGTGCCGATCGTGCCCCGGTAGATGCGGTCGGGATCGCCGCCGGGGTCGGGGGTGCCGACGGCGACCGGGGGCAGGCCGCTGCCGGCGGTGGTCGGCGTGGTCCCGCGATCGCTCGGCTCGCCGACCACCGGCAGCTCGGCGACCTCATCGACCTCGGCGGACGTGGTCGATGTGGTGGCGTCGAGCTCGGTCGGCTCGCCCTCGGACGCCGACTCGGCGAAGGCCAGGTCGGCGTCGTCGGCAGCGTCGGTCGTGTCCTCACCGGAGCCGCAGGCGGCCGCCAGCAGGGCGACGGCGACCAGCGATGCGGTCAGCGGCCCGGGGGTACCGGTCCGGGTGAGGGAGGGTGGTCGGGTTCGGCGGTGCTCCACCGCCAACCTGTCGACCGGTCGGCGCTGGAGCTGAGCCGTTCGACCCGTCGGCACCAGTGGCTGGCGCCCCCTCGTCGACGGGACGATCGCCGGAGCGGGCCGGTTCGGCCTACTTGTAGTATACTTGTATCAAACAACCTGGCGGGCGGCCGGCACGACTCCGGCAGGCAGCAGCGCCGCCCAGTACCATCGGCGGCGACCGACGCCACCGCACCGCACGGGCAGCGAGTTCTCCACGAGAGCGCACCGCAGGCAAGACTACGAGGACACGAGGAAGAGGTAGCAGGCCATGGCCAAGGTAGGTCCCGAGACACCGATCGAGCTGATCAACGGGGTGTACGCCACCCTCGACGAGCGCATCGCCGCCTTCCGACAGCGCATGGGTCGCCCGCTGACCCTGAGCGAGAAGATCCTGGCCAACCACCTCGACGACATCGACGAGCCCGTCGACCGGGCCGTCACCTACAACGACTTCCGCCCCGACCGGGTGGCCATGCAGGACGCCACGGCCCAGATGGCCTGGCTCCAGTTCATGACCTCCGGCCTCGACGAGGTGGCCGTCCCGACCACGACCCACTGCGACCACCTGATCCAGGCCCGCGAGGACGGCAAGAAGGACCTGCTGGCGGCACTGGAGAACAACGACGAGGTGTTCGACTTCCTCGAGTCGGTCTCGGCCCGCTACGGCGGCGGCTTCTGGAAGCCGGGCAGCGGCATCATCCACCAGGTCGTGCTGGAGAACTACGCCTTCCCCGGCGGGATGATGATCGGAACCGACAGCCACACCCCCAATGCCGGCGGCCTCGGCATGGTCGCCATCGGGGTTGGCGGGGCCGACGCGGTCGACGTGATGACCGGCTTCCCGTGGAACGTTCGCTGGCCGAAGCTGATCGGCGTCCACCTGACCGGCGAGCTGTCCGGCTGGGCCGCCCCGAAGGACGTCATCCTGAAGGTGGCCGAGATCCTCACGGTCAAGGGTGGTACCGGCGCCATCGTCGAGTACTTCGGTCCGGGCGCCAACTCGATGTCGTGTACCGGGAAGGCCACCATCTGCAACATGGGGGCGGAGATCGGGGCAACGACCTCGATCTTCGGCTACGACGACGCCATGGCCCGCTACCTCAAGGCGACCGGCCGCGAGGCCACCGCGGACGCCGCCGACGCCGTCGCCCACCACCTGCGGGCCGACGACGAGGTGCTGGCCGATCCCGGCAGCTACTACGACCAGGTCATCGAGATCGACCTGTCGACCCTCCGGCCCCACATCAACGGCCCCCACACCCCCGACCTGGCCCGCGAGGTGTCGGCGCTCGGCGACGAGGCCGAGGTCGCCGGCTGGCCGATGGAGATCTCCGCTGCGCTGATCGGCAGCTGCACCAACTCGTCCTACGAGGACATCACCAGGGCCGCCTCGATCGCCCGCCAGGCCGCAGCGGCCGGGCTGACGGCGCGGACCAAGCTGATGATCACCCCTGGCTCGGAGCAGGTCAGGGCCACGATCGAACGTGACGGCCTGCTTGCCGACTTCGAGGCCATGGGCGCCGTCGTCCTGGCCAACGCCTGCGGGCCCTGCATCGGCCAGTGGGACCGCTCCGAGGAGGAGGGCCACGTCCCCGGCGAGCCGAATGTCATCGTCACCTCGTACAACCGCAACTTCCCGAAACGCAACGACGGCGACGCCGCCACCCTGGCCTTCGTCACCTCACCGGAGACGGTGATGGCCCTCGCCCTCTCGGGTCGGGTCGACTTCGACCCGCTGTCGGAGACCCTCACCGCACCGGACGGCACCGAGGTCCGCCTCGACGTCCCGGTCGGCATCGAGCTGCCGCCAAAGGGCTTCGACGAGGGCGAGTCCGGCTTCATCGCCCCGCCGGACGACGGCTCACACGTCGAGGTCGTCGTGTCCCCCACCTCCGATCGGCTCCAGCGCCTCCAGCCGTTCCCGGCCTGGGACGGCAACGACTTCGAGGACCTCCCCATCGGGGTCAAGGCCCAGGGCAAGTTCACGACCGACCACATCTCGATGGCCGGCCCGTGGCTCAAGTACCGGGGGCATCTGGAGAACATCTCCGGCAACCTCTACCTCGGTGCGGTGTCGGCGTTCAACGAGGGCATCGTCGGGATGGGCAAGAACCAGCTGACCGGCGAGCGGATGAGCTTCCCCGACATCGCCAAGGCCTACCACGAGGCCGGCCAGCCGTGGGCGGTCATCGGCGACGAGAACATGGGCGAGGGCTCGTCCCGCGAGCATGCGGCCATGGAGCCCCGATTCCGTGGGGTCCAGCTGATCGTGGCCCGGTCGTTCGCCAGGATCCACGAGACCAACCTCAAGAAGCAGGGCATCGTGCCGCTGACCTTCGCCGACCCGGCCGACTACGACCGCATCGGCGAGGACGACCGACTCGGCACCGACGGACTGGCCGACCTCGCTCCCGGTCAGCCGGTCATCGTCACGGTGACCACGCCAGAAGGCGGGACCTGGACCTTCGAGGGCAACCACACCTTCTCCGACGACCAGATCCAGTGGTTCAAGGCCGGCTCGGCCCTGGCCATGATCCGGGAGCAGATCGAGGCCGCCTCGGCCTGAGCGGCGCCGCACCGGTCGCGGGCTCCCCCCTCGACCGGAGCGCCCCTCACCCGCCGGACGGGTGGGTGCCGGCCAGCTGGGCCTCGGTCGGCTCGGCCGGGCGCCTGGCGTCGGGCGGCAACAGCTCGCCGATCCGGGCCATCAGCTCGGCGGTGGCCGCGGGGACGTCGTCGGTCGTCGGATGGTACGGCTCGCCGACCCGGATCATGATCGTCGGCGGGTCGGCCAGGTTCAGCAGGTAGGGCAGCCGGGCGTTGCGTGGCCAGGCCCGCTCGGTGCCCCACAGGCCGATGGGCACGATCGGGGCGCCGGCCTCGATGGCAAGCCGCACGGCACCGTGGCGGCCCCGGAGCTCGGGGTCGAAGAAGGCCCGTCCCCGGGGGATCGTGCCCTGGGGGAACACGGCCACCAGCTCACCGGCCCGCAGCGCCCGGCCGGCCTCGACCAGCGGCGTGTCGCTGCCACTCCCCCGGTCGACCCGGATGGCGCCGAGAGCGCGAACGACGGCACCGGAGACCGGAGCGTCGGTGACCTCCTGCTTGGCCAGGAACCTGGCCGGGCGACCGGCCCGGGCGGCGGCGAAGGCGACCATCATCGGGTCGAGGTAGCTCCGGTGGTTGGCGGCGAGCAGGACCCCGCCGTCCGATGGCAGGCGGTCGAGGTGGCGGAGGTCGATCTCGAGCCACGGGAACAGCTCGGGCCTGGCCAGGTTGGCCACGAGATCCTGCAGCTCGACGCCGAGCGGCTTGGCCACACCGGGCGGGGCGTTGAACCAGACCCGGGGCCATCCCCGCATCGTTGCGTAGGCCAACAACCGGGGGTCGGGGTTGACGGCGACCGGGTGGCCGACCTTCGACAGCATGGGCACGTCGAAGATGCTGTCGGAGTAGGCGTAGCTGTCGGCCAACTCGATCCCGTTGGCCCGGGCCCAGACCGCAACCGAGCGGGCCTTGCCCTGCGACCACACGAACTCCCCGTCGACCGAGCCGGCGTAGACCGGGCCGGCATCGCCAACGGTGATCCGGTGGCGGGTGGCGAGGACGCCGTCGAACCCCAGCCGTTCGGCGAAGGGGGCGATGAGGTCGTGTGGGGTCGTGGTGGCGAGCACGAGCTTGCGCCCGGCGGCCCGATGCTCGGCGATCGTCTCGACGGCGAAGGGCTCGACCCTTGCTTCCAGCTCGGGAGCGACCTCCTCGGCCGCCCGACGGACGGCGGCGACCGACCATCCCCGGGTCGCTCGGACCCCCTCGCGGCTCAGCAGGATCGATGGGAGCGTCTCACCGACGAGGTCGAACAGGCCGAAGGCGAGCCGCTCACCGAGCGTGAAGCGGTCGCTGAGGACGCCCTGACGGCGGAGCGCAGCCGAGATCACCGGACCGCTGGCGCCGAGGAGCAGCGTCCGATCGAGGTCGAAGATCGCGGCCGCCCGCGGCGATGCGGTCGACGGCGAGGTGTTCGACGGCGAGGTCACGGCCGGGCCGACGAGGTCGGGCTCGGATGGCTGGAGATCACACCGTCGACGCTATCGTCCGTCCTCGATCGGGTGGGGACCGCGGGCCCCACCGTCGGGTGTCGGTCGGGTGACGCTGGTCGCCCGGGTAAAACGACGAAACCGGCCGCCGGAGCGACCGGTTTCGGATGGGGATTGTCCGGTGCGACCGAAGGGGGAATAGTCACTTCCGGATTGCGATGCAGTTTGGAGGGGGAACCAGAACTGATCGACTGATGATTACCCTACAGTAGCCCTTCAAATCTGTCTACTCGCTGGCCTAGATACCGAGAATCTGTTGACCAGATTGATCCAGCGACAAGACTGCTCGATCTGTGCCATCATCAAGAACGATGGATCTGCGCCAGCTCCAAGCGTTCCTGGCCGTGGTCGAGCACGGCGGCTTCACCGCAGCGGCCCGCGCCACCCACACGGTCCAGTCGAACATCTCCACCCACGTGGCCCGGCTCGAGCGCGAGCTCGAGGCGACGCTGATCGACCGGTCGACCGGCCGACCGACCGAGGAGGGCGAGGCCGTCCTGACCAGGGTCAGGCGGATCCAGACCGAGCTGGCCTCGCTCCAGGCCGACGTGTCCTCGTTGCGGGGTTCGCCCCGCGGCACCGTCCGGCTCGGGATCATCGGGACCACCGCCCGCTGGCTCACCCCGATCCTGGCCGAGGAATTGGCGAGGGAGTTGCCTGACATCCACCTGGTGGTGGCCGAGGGCACGACCAGGGCGCTCGAGCTGCGGCTGCTCGACGGCGAGCTCGACATCGGCCTCGTCGGCCTACCGGTCGAGGACTCCGAGATCCGCACGACGGCCCTGTTCGACGAGGACCACATCGTCGTCGGCCCAGACGACCACCCGCTCGCCAACCACGAAGGTCCGATCGACCTGGCCGAGCTGGCCAAGCACAAGCTCCTGCTGGCCGCCCCCGGCACCCCGTTCCGCCAGGAGATCGACGAGACGTTCCGGGCCCGCGGCCTCCGGGTCCAGCCGAAGCTGGAGGTCGACGGACTGCGGCTGCTGGCCTCGCTCGCCTTCCAGGGGTTCGGGGTCGCCATCGTCCCGGCCACCGCTGCGCCCGGTTGGATCGGCGGTCCGTGGACCCGGATCCTGGTCGATGGCCTGTCCCGTCGCACGGTCGGCCTAGCCGCCAGGCGGCGGGGCATGCCGACCGTCGCCGCCCAGGCCACCGTCAACGTGCTCCGCAAGGTCGTGGCCTCCCACGCCCTGGAGGTCCCCGGGTTGCACGTCGCCGGCACGTCCGCCGGCTGACGAGCGACGACCGAGGCCCGATCGGGTTGACGACGGGATCGATTCGGCGCAGGCGACCCGGTACCGTGCCTCGGTGATGACCGCTCCCATCCGGGCCGCTGCCGGACCCCTGTTCACCGCCGGGACCGCCCTCGTCGGGGGCCGTCGCGTCGTCCTGGCCCGACTGGCCGAGGCGTATCGCGGGACCGACGGCGACGAACCGGAGCTGACGACGACCGATGGCGCCACCCTGGCCGCCGCCGTCCGCATGGCCAGCGACAAGCGGCTGCCGTTCGTCGGTGTGCTCGCCACCACCGGTGTGCCCTACGAGGAGGGCATCGGCGGCTCGGATGCCTGGGCGCGGGCCGCTCGGGAGCTGGCGAGGGCAAGCGGCGTGATCCCGACCTTCATCGTGGCCTGCGGACCGGTCGTCTCCGGGCCGGCCCTGCTGCTCGGCCTGGCCGACGTCACCGTCTTCACCGAGGAGGCCTACGCCTACGTCAACGGTCCGAAGAGCGTGGAGGCCTACACCGGGGTCCCCATCACCGGCACCGAGCTCGGCGGGGCCAGCGCCCACAGCCGTTCGACCGGTCTGGCGGCGCTCGTGGCCGCTGACGTCGCCGAGGCATTGGATGCGGTCGGCGACGTGCTGGCCTACCTCCCCGACCACGTCGACGAGCTGCCGCCCGACCTCCCGACCGACGACCCGACCGACCGGCCGACGCCGGAGGCCGGCGAGGTCCTGCCCGAGACGGCGACCGGATCCTACGACGTGCGCCACATCGTGCGCAGCCTGTGCGACGACGGCGAGCTGCTGGAGCTGCGGGCCGGCTGGGCCCCCAACCTCGTCACCGGGCTGGCCTCGATCGGCGGGTGCCCCATCGGTGTGGTCGCCAACCAGACCCAGGCCCTGGCCGGCAGCCTCGACATCCCGGCCTCCCAGAAGGGCGGCCGGTTCGTCGCCTTCTGCGACGCCTTCGGCCTCCCCCTGCTGACCCTGGTCGACACCTCCGGCTTCCTCCCGGGCAAGGACCTCGAATGGCGGGGCATGATCCGTCACGGGGCCCAGATGGCGTTCGCCTACGCCAGGGCCACCGTGCCCCGGATCGGGCTGATCCTGCGCAAGTCCTACGGCGGGGCCTACATCGTCATGGACTCCCGCAATATGGGCAACGACCTCATGCTGGCCTGGCCGTCGGCCGAGGTGGCCGTCATGGGGGCGAAAGGGGCGGTCGAGATCCTCCACCGGTCGGAGTCACCGGAGCGCCGGCGGGAGCTGGAGGCCGCCTACGAGGACCAGTACCTGACCCCGTACCCGGCGGCCGAGCGGCTCTCGATCACCGCCGTCATCGAGCCGTCGGCGACCCGGGCCGAGCTGTCGGCCGGGCTGGCGATGCTGGCGACCAAGCGGGAGCGCCTCCGGCGCCGCAACCACGACAACGGCCCCCTCTAGGTGTCTCCCGGCGCGGCCCCGCCCGCCTTGGCGCCAACGAGCGACATCTTGGTCGGAGAGTGTGACCTGCCGACGCCGAGAGGGCTAGATTCGGGGAGGCCGAGCCCGGCCGTCGACCGTGATTCACCGAAAGTCGTCGGACGTACCGGCCGATGTGAAGAGGGACGATCCCTCGAGCACAACGCGGTGCCCGAGATGCAGTCGTTCGGACGAACTCCCAGAGAGGAAGTGTTGTGCCCGAAACCGTGACCATCACCGACAACCGCACCGGGGAGTCGGTCGAGATCCCCATCGTCAACGGAGGCGTTGACGCGGGACAGATCGGCAAGCTGATGCCGGGGGTCTGGCTGCTGGATCCCGGGTTCGGGGTCACCGCCTCGTGTGAGAGCTCGATCACCGAGCTCGACGGGGGCAACGGCATCCTCCGCTACCGCGGCTACCCCATCGAGCAGCTGGCCGAGCAGTCGACGTTCCTCGAGGTCTGCTACCTGCTGCTCAACGGCGAACTGCCGGACAAGGCCCAGTACGACCAGTGGGTCCACGACATCACCCACCACACCTTCATCCACGAGAACATGCGCAAGCGGTTCCAGGACAGCTTCCACTACGACGCCCACCCGATGGGCATGCTGGTGTCGTCGATCGCCGCCCTGTCGACCTTCTACCCCGAGGCCAAGGCCATCGAGGATCCCGAGAACCGGCGGATCCAGATCAACCGGCTGATCTCGAAGGTGCCGACCCTGGCCGCCATGGCCTACCGCTACTCGATCGGCATGCCGTTCGTGTATCCGGACAATGAGCTCAACTACGCCGAGAACTTCCTGTCGATGATGTGGCGGGTGGCCGAGCCGAACTACGAGCCCGATCCAGTGCTCAGCCGGGCCATGGACGTGCTGTTCATGCTGCACGCCGACCACGAGCAGAACTGCTCGACCACGGCCATGCGGGTCATCGGCTCCTCACATGCCGACCCGTTCTCGGCCGCCGCCGGCGCAACGGCCGGCCTCTACGGCCCCCGCCACGGCGGGGCGAACGAGGCCGTCATCAACATGCTGCGCGACATCGGCGACTACGAGAACATCCCGGCGTTCGTCGAGTCGGTCAAGGCAGGCGAGGGGCTGCTGTGGGGCTTCGGTCACCGGGTCTACAAGGCCTACGACCCCCGGGCCAGGATCGTGAAGGAGCAGGCCGACGAGGTGTTCAAGGTCACCGGTCGCAACCCGCTGCTCGACATCGCCATCAAGCTCGAGGAGATCGCCCTCAGCGACGACTACTTCAAGAGTCGCAACCTCTACCCGAACGTCGACTTCTACACCGGGCTGATCTATCAGGCGATGGGCTTCCCGATGGACATGTTCACCGTGCTGTTCGCCATCGGCCGGATGCCGGGCTGGCTGTCGCACTGGAACGAGTCGATGGAGCAGGGCGTACGGATCAGCCGCCCCCGCCAGGTCTACACCGGGCCGGGCGAGCGGCACTACGTGCCGATGTCGGATCGCTGATCCGAACCGAACCGAACGGACCGATCCAACCCCGGCCCGTCGGCTGATGACCGCCGAACTCGTGGCGGCCGAGCCGGCGACCGGGGTGGATCGCGCCCCGCTGACCGACGAGCAGGTCGAGCGGTGGCGGACCGCCGGCTACGCCCTGGTCGACGGGCT
>JBCCVL010000197.1:0-10518 GCA_039195375.1 Actinomycetota bacterium | reverse complement strand
GTGGCCACGGTGACCGACGAGCTGTGCCACACGGTCGTACCGGGTCGAACCGTCGGGTTGCTGTGCGGCCCCGGCGATCACGTCGTCGACATCCCCGGGCCCCGGCCCGACGTGCAGCAGGTGGTGGCGGACGCCTTCCACTGGTGGGGGGTGTCCGAGCTGCCGGCCGGGGACGGTCCGATCGTGGCCATGATCGACTCGGCCACCGCGGCGGCAGCCGTCGCCCCCGGACCACTCACCCTACTGGAGGCCTACCGGCTGCTCGGCCAGCAGCCCCACCTGGTCGTGGTCGAGCTCAGCGGGGCCGAGCTCACCGCCGCCCTGGAGGAGGCGATCGCCGCCGGGATCCTCGACGATGCAGCCGCCCGCTCGGCCTACCCCCACACCTCGGGGCTGCGGTGGTCGCCCGACCTCACCGGTCCGGAGCGACGACGGGTCGGTCCGATCGAGGTGCTCGCCGGCGAAGCCGGCGACGGCCAGCAGCGGTGGGAGCCGATCGACCCGGCGGCCCGCTACCGGGTGATCACCACCGACCTGCTCACCGGGCCGGCATCACCCCACGAGACCATCCGGGAGGCGACCGAGGCCGGACGGGCCACGATCACCACCGTCGGCGGCGCCGAGGTGCTCGTCGACTACGTCGACCGGGTGCTCGGTGGCGTGGTCGAGCCGCCGAACTGGCCGACGCCTGGCGCCGGGTCGACCCGACCTCAGGACGACGGGAGCTGATCGATGGCCCGCTCCAGCTCGCCCTGCCCGATGATGCCCTCGAAGCTCGCGGTGATCAGCCCGTCGGCGTCGACGACGAACACCCATGGCTCGGTCAGCAGGTTCCAGTCGAGCATCACCGGGAGCGGTTCGAGGGTCCCCTGGGGGGCGAGCTCCAGGTCGAAGGGCTCGACGTGCACCACATCGAGCTCGTCGCGGTCGACGGTCGCCGCCTTCACCGATTCGATCGTCGGCCCACACAGGGCGGTGCGACAGAAGGCGGGGGTGGCGAAGGCGATGACGGTCGGTCGACCGTTGGCAACGGCCTCGTCGATCGACAGGTCGTAGAACCCGGCCTCGGGCTCCGGGTCGGTGCTGATGGCCGCGATCTCCTCGGCGGTCTCGCCGGTCGGGGTCACCGTGGCCGGCGCCGGATCACCGACGTTCGGCACGGCCGATTCCTCCACCACCTCGATCAGCGCCCCGCCAACCTCCTGGTCGCCGGCCAGGACCGTCACCTCCCACAACCCGGCTCGGGCGAAGGCGACGGGGGCGACGTAGAGCCCGAGCGAGGACGCATCGGTCGTCAGCCACTCGCCGTCCACCTCCTCGGTCAGGTCGGCGTCGAGCGACGAGAAGCGGACGGTGACCGGCACGTCGGGGCCACCGAGGTAGGCGTTCGGGCCCTCGCCGAGCAGCGCCGCCATCACCCGCTGCTGCCCAACGGTGCTCAGCGTTCCCGGACTGTTCGGCACCACGACGGTGACCGACCCGTCGACCAACCCGGGCGGGACGTCGCCGTCGACCCCCGCCTCGGCACCGTCGTCGCCGGCCCCGTCGGCGGTCGTCTCCTCGACGGCGCCCGGATCGGTCTCGCCGGCGGCCCCGTCGGAGGAGTCGGATGGGCCACAGGCGGCGGCGAGCAGGGCGACGAGCAGGGCCGGGGCCAGGACCCGGAGGAGGGTGGAACCAGGACGACGGCGCGGACGACCGACCGGCGACGTGGCGGAACTCGGTGGCATGTCCTCTACATGTACCAGGTCCGCCACTCCCGGAGCGGCCACCAACGAGCATCCGAGGCGGGACCAGGACTAGATTCGAGGCCCGAAGATGCCGGCCGGTGACGTCGGCGGACCATTGGACCCGGAGAAGGGGATCACCGTGCCACAGGAAGTCAGAGGAGTCATCGCCCGGGCGAAGGGCGAGCCGGTCACGGTCGAGACGATCATCATCCCCGACCCGGGGCCCGGCGAGGCCGTCGTCGCCATCCAGGCCTGCGGGGTGTGCCACACCGATCTGCACTACCGGGAGGGCGGCATCAACGACGAGTTCCCGTTCCTGCTCGGTCACGAGGCGGCGGGACTGGTCGAGAGCGTCGGCGACGGCGTGACCGACGTCGCCCCCGGCGACTTCGTGATCCTCAACTGGCGTGCGGTCTGCGGCTCCTGCCGCTCGTGTGACAAGGGCAAGCCCCAGTACTGCTTCGCCACCCACAACGCCGAGCAGAAGATGACGCTGACCGACGGGACCGAGCTGTCGCCGGCCCTCGGCATCGGCGCGTTCTGCGAGAAGACCCTCGTCGCCGCCGGCCAGTGCACCAAGGTCGATCCGACCGCCAAGCCCGAGGTCGCCGGCCTGCTCGGCTGCGGCGTCATGGCCGGGCTCGGGGCGGCGATGAACACCGGCGGCGTCGGTCGTGGCGACTCGGTTGCGGTGTTCGGTTGCGGCGGCGTCGGCAATGCCTCCCTCGAGGGCGCCCGCCTCGCCGGGGCCAGCATCATCATCGCCGTCGACATCGACGACCAGAAGCTGGAGTGGGCCAAGGACTTCGGCGCCACCCACACGGTCAACTCGACCAAGGAGGATCCGGTCGAGCGGATCCGCGAGCTGACCGACGGCAACGGCGTCGACGTCGCCATCGAGGCCATCGGCCTGCCCGAGACCTACGAGCAGGCGTTCTACGCCCGCGACCTGGCCGGCACCGTGGTGCTGGTCGGCGTGCCCAACCCCGAGATGAAGATCGAGCTGCCCTACATCGAGATCTTCGGGCGGGGTGGGGCCCTCAAGTCGAGCTGGTACGGCGATTGTCTGCCGTCGCGCGACTTCCCGATGCTGATCGACCTCCACCTGCAGGGCCGGCTCAACCTCGAGGGCTTCGTGTCGGAGACGATCGCCATCGACGACGTCGAGGAGGCCTTCCACAAGATGGAGCGGGGCGAGGTGCTCCGCTCGGTCGTCGTCCTCTGAGATCGGGATGACCGCCAGGACCGCCGCCCCATGACCATCTGGGTCGCCCTGCTGCGCGGGGTCAACGTCGGCGGGCACAACAAGGTGCCGATGGCGGAGCTCCGGGCTGCGCTCGGCGACGCCGGGCTCGGCGAGGTCACCACCTACATCGCCTCGGGCAACCTGGTCCTGGCCGCCGACGACGACCCGGCCGATGCCATCGCCGCCGTCATCGCCGACCGGTTCGGGCTCGATCTCGCGGTCGTGACCCGCACGACCGACCAGCTCCGGACCGCGGCCGGCGCCAACCCGTTCGCCGAGCTGGCGGCCGAGCAGCCGAAGGCCGTGCACTGCTTCTTCACCAGCACGCCGGTGACCCCCGGCGCGCTCGACGGGTTCGACGGCGAGCGGTACGCCCCGGACCGGCTGGAGGTCGCCGTCGGCGAGGTGTTCGCCGCCTATCCCGCGGGCATGGCCCGCTCGAAGCTGACGAACGCCGTCGTCGACCGGGTGGCCGGCGGACCGACGACGGCCCGCAACTGGAACACCGTCGCCAAACTCGTCGAGCTGGCCACCGAGCGGCAGGGCTCACCGGCCACCGGCGGCTGATCGGCACGGGACGGCGCCATGGGTGAGGGTGACGTCTTCTGGACCGTGGTGGTCGCGGTGGTGATGGTCATCGGACTCGCTGGCGTGGTGGTGCCCGTCGTTCCCGGCCTGCTGCTGATGTGGGTGGCGGCCCTGCTCTACGGGTTCGCCGTCGGCTGGAGCGGCCTCGGGATCGGGGTGATGGTCGTGCTCAGCGTCCTGGTGGTGACCAGCCTGATCCTCGGCGTGATCGTGCCCCGCCGGGCCGCCGCCGACTCGGGGGCGTCCGGCCTGGCCCAGGTCGGGGCGCTGATCGGGGCCGTCGTCGGGTTCTTCGTCATCCCCCTGGTCGGGGTGATCGTCGGCGCCGTCGTCGGCCTGCTGATCGTGGAGTACCTCCGCAACGACGACTGGGACCTCGCCTGGACGGCGGCCAAGGGCACGCTCCGAGGCTTCGGGATCAGCATCCTGATCGACCTCGGACTCGGGCTGGTCATGCTGACCGCCTGGTCGGTCTGGGCCGCCACCGTCCTGTTCTGACCACACCCGGCCTGCGACCGACGACCGGCCGGCCCGCGTCTCCGCGACCACCGTCGGCCAACTACCGTGGGGCCGCTGGCCACCGACCGAGCGGATCGGACCGACCAGGAGGGGCGCGACGTTGGCCATGAGGGGCGGTACTCCCCACATCGACGGGCTCTCGGGGCTCGACCGGATCGGGGCCGGAGGGTATTCGACGGTGTTCGTCGGCACCGACGAGGCCTTCAGCCGCCAGGTCGCGGTCAAGGTCATCGACCTGGCCGACGACGCCGGGCGACGCCGCTTCGAACGGGAGCTGGCCCTCATGGGCAGCCTGGACGGCCACCCGAACGTCATCACGCCGTACCGCTCCGGCTACACCACCGATGGCGCCGCCTACCTGATCATGGAGTACGCAGCCAACGGTTCGCTGCAGGACCAGCTCGACCGGGGACACACGTTCTCCTGGGAGCAGGCCGTGGCCTACCTCAGTCCGGTGGCCCTGGCGCTGGAGGCGGCGCACGCCCAGGGCATCCTCCACCACGACATCAAACCGGCCAACATCCTCCTCACCGCCGACTGGGTGCCCAAGCTGACCGACTTCGGCATCGCGTCGATCCGGGAGGGCACGATGACCGGGTCGGTGACCTTCACGCTGGCCCACACCTCACCCGAGACCTTCGCCGGCGGGGTCGACCGACGCGACGAGCGGTCCGACGTGTACTCGCTGGCCTCGACGACGTTCGCCATGGTCGCCGGGCGGGCCCCGTTCGACATCGACGGACCCGACTCCCAACCGGCCTACCTGCACCGGATCGCCACCCACCCGGTCCCGAGCCTCGGTCGTGGCGAGCCGATCGACCGCTTCATGACCTCCGCCCTCGACAAGGACCCGGCCGGTCGACCGCCCTCGGCCAGGGCCTTCCTCGAACGCCTGCCCGGCGCGTCGGCGACCGGGTGGCCGCCTCACGGGGACGGCCTGGGTGGGCCCGACACGATCAGCGTGCCACCCCCGAGGTCGTCTGGCGGGGCCGGGTCTGGTGCGGGGTCGACCCCGATGTGGTGGCTGGCGCTGGCCGCCGTCGCCGTGCTCGCCGTCATCGGCGCCGTGGCCGCGTCCCAGCTGTTCGGAGGTGACGAGTCGGCCGATGGCGACGATCGGGGAACCGACGTCGACCCGGCCGGCGGCGGTGACGACGTCACCCCGGTCGACGACCGGTCGACCGGGACGACGGAGCCGGACGGCGACGACGGTGGCGAGGCCCGACCGACGACCGGGTCCACCACCTCGACGACGACGTCGACCACGTCGACCACCGGAGCCAGCTCGACCACCGCCAGCACGCTCGGTGTGGTCGCCCCCGACCCGACCGCCGATCTGGAGGTGGCCGAGCGGATCGTGCTCCAGACCGCGGACCTCGACCCGACCTGGGAGGCCATCACCCGCCGACCCCGGGCCGAGGTGCTGGCCGACTACGAGGCGCTGTCGGCCTGCGGCTCGGCGATACCGGCGATCCGAGGTGACGGCGAGACGGCCGTCGCCGGCCGCGAGGAGAGCTACGTGGCCGGCAACACGGCGGTCAGCGTGACCCTCACCTTCTACGAGACCGAGCAACTGGCGTCCGAGCGAGGGCCGCTGCTGGTGCTCGACCGCGACTACCAACGGTGCAGCCGGACGCTGCTCGAGAAGTCGGTGTCGGAGACCAACCCGACCCTCACCGGGCTGACGTCGGTCAGCGGCGCCCTACCGGCCCCCGACTTCGGACAGCGGACCGAAGCCGTCCAGGTCGCGGCGTCGTTCGAGCTCGAACCGCTCGGCCGGACCACGATCTTCCTCGACGAGTGGGTGGTCCAGATCGGCCGAGCCGTGCTGGTGATGACCTGGGTCAGCGACACCGAGTTCGACCCCCGGGAGTCCCAGATCCTCCAGATCGTGGCCAGCCGGTTCGAGCGGGAGCTCTCGACCGTCGGCGGCTGAAGCCTGGCCGGCGACGAACCGGCCGTCGCCGGTTGGTGCCGTCAGACGGCGTCGTCGGCGATGACGACTTCCTGGGGGCGGACGATCACCCGGCGGCCCCCTGCCGTCGCCCCTCCCGCGTCGACAGCGTCGACAGCGTCGGCAGCGTGGTCGGGGGCGTCGGTGGCGTCGGCCCCGGCGGCGTCGTCGAGCGCGGCCCAGCCCCGAACCTCGACCGGCGGCGACGAGGGGTCGGGCCCGGCCAGCAGCACGGTGCACCGGCCGTCGCGACGGAGATCGTCGACAGCCGGCGCGGCGTCGTCGATCCGGATCCGGAGCACGTCGCCGTCGACTCGCCCACCGACCAGGGTCAGCCGAGGGCGCCCGCTCGGTCCGTTGGTGGCCAGCGTGATCGCCGGGTCGGCCGGCAGCTGCCCGATGAGATCCACGAGCGACGGCGCCGCCGGCACCACGACGCCGAACTCGTCGGCCAGAAGCGGCGACACGTCGGCCTCGGCCAGGCTCCGCTCGGACCGGTCGCCCCCGACGACGGTCTCGATGAGTCGGCGGTCCGACAGGGTGAGCCGGCCGGTCGGGGTCAGTCGGGTGCAGATGCGCGTGCCGGTGAAGTGGCTCTCGGGGCTCGACTCCTGGAACCGGTTCATCCCCTCGAAGGCGCCGAGATCCTGCGGGGTGGTGGTGAACCGGTACCACAGCCGCCAGCCCCCACCCCGATCCTCCTCGTAGTCCCAGTGGTCGCCGTGGTCGGTGAGCCGCACGCGATGGTCGCGATCGGCGACCTCGGCCCCGCTCCGCAGCGGCAGGGGGACGGTGAAGGCGTCGCCGAAGCCGACGTCGACGAGGTGCCGCTCGCCGCCCGCCGCGGCGGCGACCAGCATGGCCAGATGGTCGAACTCGGGACTGAGGCCGCCGCGGTCGTACGGGATCCTGACCGAGACGAGGGTGACGTCGAACCCGAGCGATCGCAGCAGCCGGGCGAACGCCGAGTTGAGCTCGTAGCAGTAGCCACCTCGCCGCTCCCCGACCACCTTGGCCAGGACCCGCCCGGGTTCCAGGCTGATGCCCCGGCCCAGGTGGATGTCGAGGTTCTCGAACGGCACCGTCAGCAGGTGCGCGAGCTGGAGTCGGGTCAGCAGGTCGAGACCCGGCTCGCCAACCGGATCGGCGGTGCCGAGCCCGATGCGGTCGAGGTAGGCCGCCCGTTCGGCCGCGGTCAGCTCGGGGAGGTCGTCGCGCATGGGGCGGAGCCTAGGTCCGGCGACCTGACGACGGGGCCGCCACCGGTCGCAGGTCCTAGGCTGGCCCGATGGTCGAGCCCGACTTCCTCCGCTTCGACACCCTGAGCCTGCACGCCGGTCAACGCCCCGACCCGGCGACCGGGGCCCGTGCGGTGCCGATCTACTTCACCACGTCCTACGCGTTCGACGACGTCGACACCGCGGCGTCGCTGTTCAACCTCGAGGTCCCCGGCCACATCTACAGCCGGATCTCGAACCCGACGGTCGCCGTGCTGGAGGAGCGCCTTGCCGCCCTCGAGGGTGGGGTCGGGGCCGTCTGCACCGCCTCCGGGCAGGCCGCCCTGCACCTGGCGCTGGCCACGCTGGCCGGCGTCGGCGACCACGTCGTCGCCTCCCGCAACCTGTACGGCGGCTCCCACCAACTGCTCAACCTGACGATGCCGCGGTTCGGGATCACGACCACGTTCGTCGACCCCCGCGACCCCGACGCCTTCGCCGCCGCCATCCGGCCCGAGACCAGGGCCATCTACGCCGAGACCCTCGGCAACCCCGGGATCGAGGTGCTCGACGTCGAGGCCATCGCCACCGTTGCCCACGCCAACGGCCTCCCGCTGGTCGTCGACTCGACCTTCGCCACCCCGTACCTCCTGCGACCGATCGAGCACGGGGCCGACGTGGTCATCCACTCGGCCACCAAGTTCCTCGGCGGCCACGGTGTCGCCCTCGGGGGTGTGGTGGTCGACGGCGGCCGGTTCGACTGGGCGTCGTCGGATCGCCACCCGACGCTGACCGAGCCCTATGCCGGCTATCACGGGCTCAGCTTCGCCGAGGAGTTCGGGCCGGCGGCGCTCGGCATGCGGGCCCGGGCCGAGGGCCTGCGCGATTTCGGGGCGGCGATGAGCCCGGCCAACGCCTTCCAGATCCTGCAAGGGGTGGAGACGCTGCCGCTGCGGATGGCCCGCCACGTCGACAACACCGATGCGGTGCTCGATCTCCTCGTCGGCCACGAGGCGGTGAGCTGGGTGAGCCATCCCCGGGTGCCCGACCACCCCGACCACGAGCTGGCGGCCCGCCTGTACCCGAAGGGGGCGGGGGCCATCCTCAGCTTCGGCGTTGATGGCGGCCGGGAGGCCGGCCGGAAGTTCATCGAGGCGGTTCGGCTCTCGTCGCACCTGGCCAACGTCGGCGACGCGAAGACCCTGGTCATCCACCCGGCGTCGACCACCCACCAGCAGATGTCGGCCGCCGACCTCGAGGCGGCGGGGATCGGCGAGGACCTGATCCGATTGTCGGTCGGCCTGGAGGACCCTGCGGACATCATCGACGATCTGAGCCGGGCGCTGAAGGCGAGCCAACGATGATCGTCGAGGTTGACGGTCTGGCCGCCCATGCGGCGACCGGCGGGGTCGACCTCGCCGGTCGGGACGACCAACCGGCGATGGTGCTGCTCCACGGCGCCGGGATGGACGGCACGGTGTGGCAGCTGCAGACCCGGTACCTGGCCCATCGTGGCCTCCGGGTCGCCGCCGTCGACCTGCCCGGCCACGGCCGCTCCGATGGCGAGCCGCTCGGCTCGATCGAGGAGCTCGCCGACTGGGTCGGACGGTTCCTCGATGCCGCCGGGCTGCAACCGACCAACGTGGTCGGCCACTCGATGGGCTCGTTCATCGGGCTCGACCTGGCCGCCCGCCGACCCGAGCTGGTGACCTCGCTGACGCTGCTCGGCACCGCAGACGGGATGCCCGTGCACCCCGATCTGCTCACGGCGTCCGAGGACCGGCTCGACGAGGCGGCGGCGCTGATGGCGGCGTGGGGGCACGGCGCGCCGGCCCACGTCGGGCTCAACCCGACGCCAGGGCTGTGGATGCTCGGTGGAGCCAGGGCCCTGGTCGAGACCAGCGCGGCCGGCGTGTTGACCACCGACTTCCGGGCCTGCATGGCCTACGGCGACGCCCTGGATCGAGCGGCGGCGGTGACATGCCCGATCTCGGTGGTGGTCGGGAGCGGTGACAAGATGACGCCGCCACGGGCGACGGCCAAGCTGATCCAGGCCATCGAGGAGGGTGCGGCACCGTCGGTCGAGGTGATCACACTGGCCGACACGGGCCACATGATGATGGTGGAGTCGCCCGAACCGGTCCGCCGGGTGTTGGTGGCCGCAGCCGAGACGGCCGCTCAGGAGCCGAGCGACTCGATGTAGGCGACCAGGGCGTCGACCTCGTCTGCGCTCAGCTCGATCACCGGCATCGGCACCACGTCGAAGCCGTCGACGATCTCGACCCCGGGCTCGTCGATCGAGCGGACCAGGTACGCCCGGTCGACCACGACCGTCGAACCGTCTCGCAGCCGCTCGACCGAGCCGGCGAGCCCTCGCCAGGTCGGCCCGACCCCATCGGTGCCGTCGGCGGAGTGACACGACACGCAGTTGCGCTCGACGGCCAGCCGGCGGCCAGCCTCGACAAGGGGATCAGCGAGTTCGTCTGCATCGAGGTTGGCCCCGGCATCCGGCGAGTCGCTGGCGTCGGCGCCCGCCGGGACGTCCAGATCGGTGCCGCCGGCACAGGCCGCAAGCACCAGGGCCGTGGCCGCCGCCAGGGCGAGCGCCCGCACGACGACGACCACGGGCCTCACGCCCCCACCTGCAACACGCCGCTCATGCCGAGCTGCCGGTGATCGCCGACCGAGCAGTAGAAGGCCAGGCGCTCGGACAGCTCACCGGCGTCGAACTCGATCACCGACCACCGGCGGGCGGGCACCCACACCTCGAGGTCGATGGCGTCGATCGTGACGGTGTGGGGTACGTCGGTCGGGTTCTCGAGTCGGAACCGCGTGATCCCGGAGGCGTCGACGGAGACGACGCCGGGATCGTAGCGGTAGTTCAACAGGTCGATGGTGGGCAGGGCCGCCAGCTCGTCGTCGGACAGCTCACGCCCGAAACCCGGGTTCCCGGCGACGGCGGGGGCGAGCAGGAGGAAGGCCAGGCCGAGCACCAGCCCACCACCGCCGGCCGCCAACCAGACAGGACCGACGTCGCCCGATCGGTCGGGCGAGGCCACGGCCTCCGCTGCCGGACGTCGCCGACCGTGGCGACCGTGGCGGCCGACGAGGATCGCCCCGGCCGTGGCGAGGCCGAGGCTGACCAGGCTCACGACGCTGTACCAGCGCCAGGCGACCGAGTCGACGGCCGACAGGTTGAAGGCCAGCTCGCGGATGGCCGGCGAGGTGAACAGCGCGATCGGGAACGCGAGGTAGAGCCAGCCG
>JBCCVL010000196.1:0-10532 GCA_039195375.1 Actinomycetota bacterium | reverse complement strand
CGGCCGGCCCGAGAACCAGCCGCCGGGTTCAGCCGCGGGGGACGGCTCGGAGGCCGAGCCGTCAGGCTCCGTCATCGCCGTCCACCTCCGTTCATGGCTCCAACACTACCGATGGACCCCCCGGTCCTGCCCAAGCGGGCGATGAGCGATCGTCACCCGGCGGGTCCGGGCGTCAGCCCTCGATGGGTTGCGGGGGACGACGAGGTCCAGTTCCTCCCGTCGGTAGACGGAGGGAGAAGGTTGAGCCGAAACCGGGCTCGGAGGCCACGGTGACCTCACCGCCGTGGCGCTCGACGGTGTGGCGCACGATGCTCAGGCCGAGGCCGGAACCGCCGTTCGACGTGGCGCCACGCCAGAAGCGGTCGAAGGCCTGCTCCTGCTCCTCGTCGGTCAGGCCGGGGCCGGCGTCGGTGACCGCCACCACCACCCGGTCGCGGTCGACGGTGACCGCAACCCGGACCGTGCTCGACGGCGGGGCGGCCTTGATGGCGTTGGACACGAGGTTGCCGATCGCCCGCCGCAGCGCCGACGGGTCGCCCCGCACGATGGTGGCCGCCTGGCCCTTTGCGGTGACGGTCACCCGCCGTTGGCGGGCCGTCGCCCGGTAGTCGTCGGCCACCTCGGCGGCCAGGGCGGTCAGGTCGACCTCCTCCATCGCCAGCTCGGGCACGCCGCTGCGGGCCTGGACCAGCAACGTCTCGACGAGGTTCGTCATCCGCTCCGCCGACCGCTGGGCCACCTCGGCCGACCGCCGCAGGTCCTCGTTGGTGGCGTCGGGGTCGGACAGGGCCAGGTCGAGGTTGGTGCGGGCGACAGCCAGGGGGTTGCGCAGCTCGTGGGAGGCGTCCTGCACGAAGCGGCGCTGGTCCTCGAACCCGGTCTCCAGGCGGTCGAGCATGGCGTCGAAGGTGTCGGCAAGACCCTTGAGCTCGTCGTCCGGGCCGGGCAGGGCGATGCGACGCGAGAGGTCGGACGCCGTGATGTCGCGGGCAACACGGGTCATCCGGTGGACGGGGCGCAGCGCCAGGCCGGCCACCCACCAGCTCGTCCCGAACGAGACGACGAAGAGGGCGCCGAGGGCGCCGATCGAGCCCCGCTTCAGGTTGTCGAGGGTCTGCAGGTAGGAGTTGTACTCGACGATCTCGACCAGGGTCTCCCTGGCCGTGAAGTTCACGGTCACCGGCTGGCCGGTCCGCGGATCGCGCCACTGGACCTGTTGGCCCATCAGCTGGGGTTCGTCGAGCCGTTCCAGCTGCCAGAGGTAGATGCCGCCGATCAGCAGGCTGCCGGTGACGAACAAGGAGAGCGCGTAGAACAGCGACAGCCGGAACCGGATCGACTGGCTCCAGCGGGGCGCAACGATCACGACACCGACCTCCGCCGCCTAGGCCGCCGGGGCCACGAACCGGTAGCCGGACCCGATGACGGTCTCGATGAGCGTCTGACCGGTGGCCGCGGCCAGCTTGCGGCGGAGCGTTCCGACGGTGACCCGGGCGGTGTTGGTGAAGGGGTCGAGCATCTCGTCCCAGACGTGCTCCAACAGGCGCTCCTGGCTCAGGACCTCGCCCTCGTTTGCCATGAAGTAGCGCAGCAAGGCGAACTCCTTGGTGGTGAGATCGATCGGTAGGTCTTCCCAGGAGACGAGCTGGCGGGCCGAGTCGAGTGCGAGCCGGCCGGCGACCAGCACGGCGTCTCCGCCGGTCGTCTCCCGTCTCAGCAACGTACGAACCCGAGCCGAAAGCTCTGGTAAAGCGAACGGCTTGACCAGGTAGTCGTCGGCCCCGTCGTCGAGGCCGCGGACCCGCTCCTCGATCGAGTCGCGGGCGGTGACCATCAGGATGCGGGTCGTCGGCTCGAACATGGCGTCTGTCCGAATTCGGCGGGTGACCTCCAGCCCGTCGATGTCTGGCAGGGTCAGGTCGAGCAGGACCAGGTCGTAGGGGTTGATGAGCAGCTTGTCGAGGGCGTCCTGGCCGCCGTTGGCCACGTCGACCGCGTAGCCCTCCCGTCGCAGCGACCGGGCGATGGCGTCGGCCAGGTCCTCCTCGTCGTCGACCACCAGGATGCGCATCAGCCAGAGGGTACCGGGCCGGCTCCCCCCGGCTCCTTCCCCGACCGGGTCCGGGAACCGGCCCCGACCACGAGGACGCAGCGGACTTTCACCCGGCTTTCGTCGCCTCGGCCCACAATCGGCGAGCTGGCGGCCAGAATGGGACACCGCCGGACGACGACCCGCGAGGGTGAGGGACATGGACGACAACACCACGGCCGCCATCGAGCTCGAACGGGTGCTCTTCGAGATCAAGAAGGTGATCGTCGGCCAGGACCACATGGTCGAGCGGCTGCTCGTCGCCCTGCTGGCCCGTGGCCACATCCTGCTCGAGGGCCTGCCCGGGCTGGCCAAGACGCTCGCGGTGTCCACCCTGGCCCGATCGATCGGCGGCAGCTTCGTCCGCCTGCAGTTCACCCCCGACCTGCTGCCGTCCGACCTGATCGGCACCCGGATCTGGCGGGCGTCAGACGAGCGGTTCGACATCGAGTGGGGTCCGGTCTTCGCCAACCTGCTGTTGACCGACGAGATCAACCGGGCCCCGGCCAAGGTCCAGTCGGCGCTGCTCGAGGTGATGGCCGAGCGTCAGGTGTCGATCGGTGGCCAGACGAGACCGCTGCCCGCACCGTTCCTGGTGCTGGCCACCCAGAACCCGGTCGAGTCGGAGGGCGTCTACACCCTGCCCGAGGCCCAGCGCGACCGTTTCCTGATGAAGGTGATCGTCGGCTACCCCTCCCCGACCGAGGAGCTGGAGATCGTCCGCCGGGTCGGGGTCACGGTGCCCGAGGCGTCGACGGTGATGTCGCTCGACGAGCTGCAGCAGTACCAGGACGCCGCCGACCGGGTCTACGTCGACTCGGCCGTCGCCCAGTACGCCGTCGACCTGGTGATGGCCACCCGCGAGCCCCAGCTCCGTGGCCTGCCCGAGTTGGAACCGCTGATCGAGTTCGGGGTCAGCCCCCGGGCCACGCTCGGGCTCGTGTCGGCGTCGCGGGCGCTGGCCGTGCTGCGGGGCCGATCGTACGTGGTGCCCCAGGACGTCTTCGACGTGGCCCGCGACGTGCTCCGCCACCGGCTCATGCTCAGCTACGAGGCGCTGGCCAAGGGACTGAGCGCAGATGACGTGCTCAACCGGATCCTCGCCGTCGTTCCGGCTGCGGCGGTGACCCCCGTGCAACCGGAGCGGGCCGCGCCCCGGGCCGGGATCGATCCGGCAGCCGCACCGGCCCCGCTGGCGAGCCCGTCACCGGCGCCGGCCCCGACGACGACGGCGAGCGAGGCCCTCAGCGGTGCCGCACCGGCACCGGCGCCGGCGCCCGGCCCGGTCGGCGGCTCCCCGGTCGACGCCCCGCCGCCGAGCGACGGGGCGGGGTCCGGCGCCATCGCCGGCGAGCCGACCCTGATCGACCCCGCCACCGACGGCCCCGCGACCGAGCCGCCGGCCGGTGGCCCGCCGACCGGCACCGGCGACGGCGACCAAGCGGGACGCTGATCGTGCGACTGCGTCGACGCCGCTCGGGCGCCACCGATGCGGCCGAGGCCGCCGTGGTGGCCGGTCCACCGGCGATCGGCCAGGACGTGTCGCCGCCGACCGACCGTCTCGCGCCGACCCGCACGACGGCGTCGTCGACGGCCGCCGGCGACGGTGCACTTGGCGACCTGACCAACCCGGTCGACGGCTCGACCAGGGAGGTGCTGCGCCGGCTCGAGCTCGAGGTCACCCGCCGCCTCGACGGGTTGCTGCACGGCGATCACCGTGGCCTCGTGCCCGGCCACGGCACCGAGCTCGGCGAGACCAGGCGCTACGCCCCGGGCGACGACGTCCGCCGCATCGACTGGAACGTGACCGCCCGGCTGTCCGAGGCCCACATCCGCGAGACCATCGCCGAGCGGGAGCTCCAGACGTGGCTGCTGGTCGACCGCTCGTCGCGCCTCGACTTCGGCACGGCCCGTTGTGAGAAGCGGGACCTGGCTCTGGCCGGGGCGGCCGCGGTCGGGTTCCTCACCAGCCGAGACGGCAACCGGATCGGGGCGGTGCTGGCCGGTCGGGGCGAGCCCCAGATCGTGCCGGCCCGAGGCTCACGCAAGCACCTGCTGCACCTCCTGCACCAGATCGCCGAGACCCCCCACGACGACAACAGCGGGGTCACCGACCTGACCGAGGGCCTGGCCCGGCTGTCGTCGGTCGCCGGGCGCCGTGGTCTGCTCACGATCATCTCCGACTTCCAGGTCGCCCCCGGCTGGGAGCAGGCGGTCGCCGTCGCCGCCAGGCGCCACGACGTGCTCGCCGTCCAGGTCACCGATCCTCGGGAGTCCGAACTGCCGAACGTCGGTCTGATCACCATCCGGGACCCGGCCACCGGTCTCGAACGGGAGATCAGGACCAACAGGGCCTCGGTCCGTCTGGCCTTCGCCGAGGCGGCGGCCGAACGGCAGCGCCACCTGGAGTCGACGTTCCGGGCCGCCGGGGTCGACCACCTGCTGTTGTCGACCGAACGCGAGTGGCTCGACGATCTCGTCGGCTTCGTCGCCCGCCGCCGTCATCGGCTGGCCGCCGGGGCCGGACGGCCGACCGGGGGCCGGCCGTGACCCTGCTCACCCCCTGGCGGCTCGCGTTCCTGGCCGCGGTGGCCCTCCTCGCGGTGCTCTACATCGTCATGCAGCGACGGCGGCGTACCTACGCCCTCCGCTTCGCCGCCTCCGACCTCTTCGACTCGGTCGCACCGCAGAGCCCCGGGTTCAGACGGCACGTGCCGGCGATGGTGTTCCTGGTGGCGTTGTCGACCCTCGTCGTGGCCTTCGCCCAACCGGCTCGCCAGATCCGGGTGCCGAGGGAGCGGGCCACGGTGATCGTCGCCATCGACGTCTCGCTGTCGATGCAGGCGACCGACGTCGATCCCGACCGGTTGCAGGCGGCCCAGGAGGCGGCGATCCGGTTCGTCGAGGAGCTGCCACCGACGCTCAACGTCGGCGTGGTGTCGTTCGCCGGCACGGCAGCGGTGCTGGTGTCGCCGACCCGTGATCGGCTCCCGGTGCAGAACGCCATCGAGAACCTGCGGCTGGCCGAGTCGACCGCCATCGGCGAGGCGATCTTCACCTCGCTCGACGCGCTGGCCAACGCTCCGTCTGACGGCAGCGACGAGCTGCCGCCGGCTCGGATCGTGCTGCTGTCCGACGGCGAGACCACGGTCGGCCGACCGGACGGGGCGGCGGTGGCGGCGGCCAGAGAGGCCGGGGTCCCGGTGTCGACGATCGCCTTCGGCACCGCGAACGGCACCATCGTCTACGACGACCCGGCCACCGAGGCGGTCGAGAACCAGCGCATCCCCGTCCCGGTCGGCGAGGACAACCTGCGGGCCATCGCCGACGACACCGGCGGAGCCTTCTTCTCCGCCGCGTCACTCGAGGAGCTGGAGGCCGTCTACACCGACATCGGTTCCGCCGTCGGCTTCGAGACGGTCGATCGGGAGATCACCGACTGGTTCGTCGGCGGCGGGCTGGTGCTGCTTGCCCTCGCCGCCGGGTTCAGCCTGCTGTGGTTCCAGCGCCTGCCCTGATCCCGATCCCGGCTGGAGCACCACCGCGTCCGACGAGACCGCCGACGTCTGCCACCTGATCAACGGTGACCGGATGCCGTCCGGCCAGCGGGCAGAGGGGATCGGCTAGGCGGCGTCGGTGGCGGCGAGCGAGGCCGGACGGCCGACGTCTGGTGGGGCGAGCTCGCTCACCAGCAGGTCGACGAGCGCGTCGACGATCTGGGGATGTCCGTCGCCGGTGGCCCGGATCAACGACGTGGTGTTCGGCAGCGGCGGCAGGTCGGTCGACGGGCCCCACACGCTCATCCGGTCGGTCATCTGCCAGCGGGGGATGATGCCGACGCCGAGGCCGTCCTCGATGGCGGCGATGACGGCCGCGGTCGTCGGGACGGACAGGGCGATGCGATGGTCGACCCCGGCGTCGTTGAGCAGGTCCTCGCCGATCGCCCGCCACTGGCACTCGACGCCATAGGTCACGAACGGCACCGTGCCTTCGTCGTAGGGGCACACGGGGCTGGCAACCCACACCAGCGGGTCGCTCCACAGCACCCGATCGTCAGGTCTGACCTGCTCGGCCAGGACCTGCATGATGGCGAGGTCGACCTGGCCGGCCTCGACCCAGTCCCGCAGGTGCCACCCCCGGTCGATCAGCAGGTCGACGTCGACCCCCGGATTCACCCGCCGGAACGATCCGAGCACGGCGGTGAGGCAGGCGACGTCGCTGTCGACGTCGGCGGCCACGGTGACGTCGCCGGTCAGGTCGGCGCTGCCGAGGCCACGGGCGATGCGGTCGTGGGTCTCGACCACGGTCCTGGCATCGTCCAGGATCGCCCGGGCCGCCCGCGACGGACGGATGGACCGGCCGTCGCGGACGATCAGCTCCTGGCCGACGTGGTCCTCCAGACGCTTCATCCGCCAGCTGACGGCCGAGCGGCTGAGGTGCAGGGCCTCGGCGGCCCGGGTGATCGAGCCGTGCTCGACCACGACCAGCAGTGCCCGCAGGGCCTCGACGTCGATCTGGAGCGGCGGTTGGGTTGGCTGGACCATGCCCTCGATGGTGACAGACTGACACGCAACGCGTCAAGAAGTGTCGCTTGAGTCACGCTCGGAGAGCCGTCAGGGTGAAGACATGGCACGACACACCCCCACCGACCTCGTCCAGACCGGCAACGACTCCACCAACCGCACCCGCGCAACGACCTGCCTGTGGCGTGACGCCTTCGGCCCCGGCTACGCCGTCGGTCCGTCCGGCCGACTCGTCGACTACGTCTGCCGGGCGTCCGACGCCGGATCGGCCTGCTGATCCCGCAGGTCGATCTCGTGATCGTCGAGATCGATCTCGTCGGCCGGCGACAGCCGGCCGGCGGTGGCGTCGAGGGCCGACCGCTGACCGACCTTGCGCTCGTCGACCTTCTCGGTCACCACCTTCGACGACCCGCCCGGCTTCATCGACACGCCGTAGAGCACGTCGGCCGCCTCCATCGTCCGCTTCTGGTGGCTGACGATGATCAGCTGGGCCTCGGACCGGAACTCCTCGACCAGGGCGAGGAATCGCGACAGGTTCATGTCGTCGAGGGCGGCCTCGACCTCGTCCATCACGTAGAACGGTGACGGCCGGCTGCGGAAGACGGCGAACAGGAACGCCAGCGCCACCAGCGAGCGCTCGCCACCGGACAGCAGCGACAGCTTCTTCACGTTCTTGCCGGACGGCTTGGCCTCGATCTCGATGCCGCAGTTGAGGATGTCCTCGCTGTTGAGCAGCTTCAGCTCACCCTTGCCGCCGGGGAACAGCGTCTGGAACAACGACGTGAAGTTGGTCGACACGTCGGCATAGGCCGCACTGAACACGCCGACGATCTCATCGTCGATCGAACGGATCAGCTTGTGCAGGTCCCGGCGGGCCGACTTCACGTCGTCGAGCTGTCCCTGTAGGAAGTCGTGGCGCTCCTTGAGCTCCTCGAACTCCTCGAGGGCGAGCGGGTTGATCGCCCCCATGATCTTCAGCTCGCGCTCCAGGTCACGGACCCGGGCCTCGGGACTGGTGCCGTCGGGCAGCTCGGGACACGGGGCGGCCATCGCCACCTCGGGATCGGTGTCGAGCTCGCGCCGCACCGCCTCGACGAGGGCCTCCAGCTTCACCCGGTACTCGGTCTCCGACAGCTCCAGCCGGGACCGCCGCTCCCGCAGCTCGGTCAGCTCCTTCTCGGCCGCCGCCCGCTCGCCCCGGGTGGTCGACAGATCGGCCGCCACCCGCTTGGCCGCCTCCGACTGGGCCCGCTGCTCGGTCTCCAGCACCCCGGTCCAGGCGGTGACGATGTCCTGGTTGGCGACGAGTCGATCATCGAGGGCCAGCACCGCTCCGAGCGATGCCTCGATCCGCTCCCGGCGGACCCGGGCCCGCTCCCGCTCGCGGACCAGGCGCTCGAGCCGACCCTCGGTCTCGGTCTGGCGGGCCCGGAGCGAGTCGCGCCGCTCCTCGAGGGCGGCGATGCGGACCTCCAGCTCGGTGCGGCGGGTCGACACCGCCTTGGCCCGCTCCTCCAGGGTCGAGCGCGACTCCCGCAGGGCCTCCGCCCGGTTCCGCTGCTCGGCCTCCTCGGACTCGACCGCCGGCAACTCGTCGAGGAGTCGACGGAGCTCGGCGGCATCGGCCTGCTTGCGATGGAACACGGCGGCCCGCTGATCGATCAGCTGGGTCCGGTCGTCGGCCAGCGAGGCGAGTTCGACCTCACCACGGTCGCGGGTCATCGTGGCCCGCTCGATCTCGTTTCGGGCGTGCTGCAGCTCACCCTCCAGGCGCTTGCGCGCCGCCTGGGCCTCACGATGGGCTTCCCGGGCCGTCGCCACCCGGTCGGCCTTGGCGGAGGCGGCCTCCGCCGACCGCTCCTGCTCGGTCACCGCCTCGTCGAGGGCGGCCCCGGTCGCACCGGACGAACCCTGACGCAGGCGCCAGCCCCGGCGGCTGAACCGATCGCCGTCGCGGGTCACGAACACCGAGTCGGGGCGGGCCAGGATGGCCTCGATCGAGTCCTGCCACCGGCCGGGCAGGACGATGGCGTCGGCCAGCAGTGCGTCGAGCAGCGGGCCGACGTCCGGACGAAGCGGCCGGACGTGATCGCGGACCGGCGCCCAGCCGCCAAGCGGTGACGGCCCCGCTCCGCCGACGCCGCCAGCAGCGGAGGTGCCGAGGCCGAGGGCCAGGACGGCACCGGTCAGGTCCTGCTCGTCGAGCGTGGCCAGCGCCGAGCGGGCGGCGGTCGGGCCGTCGACCACCACGGCCGACAGCGCATCGCCGATGGCGGCCTCGACCGCCGGCTCCCAACCGTCGTCGATGGCGACGAGGTCGAGCAGCGTGCCGAGCACGCCCTGTTGATCGGCGAGGACCTCGGCCCCGGCCCGGACGCGGGCCTCGTCGAGGGCCTGGGCCAACGCCTCGGCCCTCGCCTGCCAGTGGCTGGCCTCGGCGTCGAGGCGGCGTTGGTCCTCCTGGAGGGCCATCAGCTCGGACTCGCTCCGGTCGACGTCACCGTCGGCCCCCGTGAGCGCCCGTTCCAGCTCGGGCAGGCGAGGCTCCTGGACCGCGAGCAGCTCGACCGCCCGGTCACGGGTGTCGGTGGCGTCGGCGACACGGGTGTCGATGGCCTCGATGCGGCTGGTGAGCCGGGCCAGCTCCTGCTCGTTCCGCTCGGAGGTGGTGCCGAGGGCCTCGACCCGGGCCCGCAGCTCGGCTGCCCGACTCGGGCTCGGGGCGAGCGAGTCGCCCCACTGGCTGTCGAAGCTCAGCTGCTCGTTGGTCAGCTCGGCTTCGGAGGTCTCCAGCTCGGCGAACTCGGGCCGCATGGCGTCGAGGTCGGCCGAGGCGACCGCCAACTCGGCGGTGATCCTGGCCGACTCGGCCTCCAGGTTGGCGACAAGACCCTCGTCGACCGCGCTCTGCAGCTCACCCTCCAACCGGGTGCGGCGCTCGGCCACCACGTTGAGCTGACCCCGGATGCGCTCGCCCAGACTCGTGGATCGGCTGAGCACCTCGGCCACGTCGGAGGCCCCGAGGGCCGACAGCTCCGCCTCACCCTCCAGCACCCGGGCGTCGAGCCGGGCCAGCACACCGGCCAGCTCCGACTCCCGCTCGTCGTACTCCAGCTGCTGGCGTCGACCGGCTTCCAGCTGCCCGGTGAGCGCCGTCAGCTCGCGGCCGGCGAGGTGCGTCTTCAGCTCACCGAGCTCGGCCACCACGAGGCCGTGCCGCCTGGCCGCCTCGGCCTGACGCTCGAGCGGCTTGATCTGGCGACGGACCTCGCGGACGAGATCCTGCAGCCGGGCCAGGTTCTCGCCGGTGGCGGCGAGGCGACGCTCGGCCCGTTCCCGCCGCTTGCGGAACTTGAGGACCCCGGCCGCCTCCTCGATGATCCCCCGTCGCTCCTCCGGTCTCGCGTTGAGGACGGCGTCGATCCGACCCTGGGACACGATGATGTGCTGCTGGCGGCCGACGCCGGAGTCCGACAGCAGTTCCTGGATGTCGAGCAGCCGGCAGCTGACGTCGTTGATCGCATACTCCGATTCGCCAGACCGGAACAGGGTGCGGGTGATCGTGACCTCGCTGAAGTCGATGGGGAGGAGCCCGTCGGTGTTGTCGATCGTGAGCGACACCTCGGCCCGGCCGAGCGCCTTGCGGGCGGCGGTGCCGGCGAAGATGACGTCCTCCATCTTCTGGGACCGGACCGCGCTCGGGGCCTGGGCGCCGAGCACCCAGGCCATGGCGTCGACCACGTTGGACTTGCCCGAGCCGTTCGGGCCGACCACGACCGTGATCCCCGGCTCGAGGGCCAGCTCGGCGGGGTCGGCGAAGGACTTGAAGCCCTTGATGGTCAGCGCTTTGAGGAACACTCGATCACCCGCTCAGCACGCATGGCCGCCCGGCGACGACCCGCAGTCGGAACCATCCGAGT